>JAMQPH010000419.1 GCA_023717605.1 Pyrinomonadaceae bacterium | reverse complement strand
GCTCAGATCCGCGTTTCACAGATCTGCTGCGACGGATGAATCTTGCGTCGTGAACCCGCTGGCGAAGGGAACTCACATGAAGCCCAGGAAAAACCGATTGAGATAGTAAAGCTGCGTGAGCGCAGCTAATCAGGTACAAATCAATGAGATTCCGGAAAGCAGTGTCGGTGCTGGTGCTTTCTTTTCTACCATGTATCAGTGCAACCACTCTCGCCCAAAGCCAAACCACAGGCCGCATTGCCGGAACAGTCACAGACGAGCAGGGAGCAGTGATCGTGGGGGCGGAAGTTACTGCTATCAGTCGTACCACAGGAGAGGAACGGAAGGTTATCACTGATAGGGAAGGTCACTTCACGTTATCGCTCTTGCCATCCAGCACGTACCTTGTGAGTCTCACGGCCAGCGGATTCAGGAAAGCCCTCTTTGATGACATCAAGGTAACCATCACTGAAACCACCGCGATCAATGCGGAACTGGCAGTCGGAGCTCTGCTCGAAGAATCGGTCATGGTTAACACTGCGCCCTCGCTTATTCAAAACGACGGGCCACAGCGAGGCCGCGTCGTTGACTCGCGCGCGGTCTCGGAGCTGCCGCTTGCGAAGCGCAACTTCACTCAAATCCTCGCGCTCTCGCCGGGGACGGCCGCCGCTCTCCCTGATAATACCGCTGTGGGCCGCAACTCCCAGCAGGTCTCAGTTAACGGCGCGCGTGTGACGCACAACAACTTCCAGATCAACGGCATCGATGCCAACTACATCCATACCAACAACGCACAGTTCATCGCGATTCCGGCGCCGGAGACCATTCAGGAATTCAAAGTGCAGACCTCTCTTTACGATTCAACCTTTGGCCGCTCGGGCGGCGGCAATATTCAGTTGGTCACGAAGAGTGGCAGCAACGAGTTTCACGGAGCCGCGTACGGGTACTTTAGAGACGACGCGTTCAACGCAAATAATCCTTTCCTGAAAGCAGCGGGAGTGAAGCGACCTATTCTTAAGCGCAATGCATTTGGCGGCATGCTGGGTGGCCCCATCCAAAAGGACAAGTCCTTCGTTTTCATCTCGTATCAGGGCACGCGCGAGCGCGACAGCCTGACGTCGAATGTCTTGATCGCACCATGCCTCGGCGCCTCCTGTCTTACTGAAGACCGTTCAGAGCAGACGCTGCGCAATACATTTGGTGTTCCCACGATCCATTCGGCAGCGCTCGCCCTGCTGAACGTGAAACTGGCGAATGGGAAGTTTCTGATCCCGACCCCTCAGGCTAACGGCCGGTACTCTGGCTCGGCCCCCTCAAGTTACCGTGAAGACCAGTTCAACTCGAACGTTGACTATCGCCTCAACCAGCAGAACTGGCTGGCGGCGAAGTTCTTCCTCTCGAACGCGCCAACAACCCTCGCGCTGTTCGGCGCGAACGTGCCAGGCTTTGGCGTCGAGCAAGGGAACAACAACCGCATTATCTCGCTGAAGGATGTGCACATATTCAGTTCGGGGGTTATCAATGAGGCACGCCTTGGCTACAACTTCATTCGCCAGGACACGTACCCACAAGAGCCGGTGAGAGATTCTGAGGTTGGCATTAAGCGCTCCACCGCCAATGCTCTACCAGGCCTCCCGCTGATCAGCATCGGGGCCGATGCTGGAGGGGTCAGTATCGGAACCGACCCCCAGGCTGGAGACACACGGATCGCCGTGTCTACGGTGACTGCGGCAGATGTTCTCTCGATTAGACGAGGCAAACACAATCTCCGGACGGGAGCTGAGCTCCGCTACTACCAAAACACCTTCAACCGGAATCTCCAAGGTCGTGGCTCGATCAGTATTCAGAGCTTCAAAGATTTCTTAATCGGCGCGACGACTCTCGCGTCCCTTGGCGTCGGCATCGCCGACCGCAACCTTCGCGCGACCGATTACAACTTCTTCGTCCAGGATGACTGGACGGTCTCGTCTAAATGGACGCTAAACCTTGGCCTACGCTACGAGCTGAACCTGCCGCCCTACGACACGCGCGGGCGTCTTGCAACCTTCGACCCGGCTTTCTACCAACCGCGCCTGGAGCTGGACAACAGGAATCC
>JAMQPH010000418.1 GCA_023717605.1 Pyrinomonadaceae bacterium | reverse complement strand
GATCATCTTCGGACTCGGCCTGGTGCTGGCTGGCTTCCCGCACTATGAGCTCTCCACCATTCGTATCCCGGGTGTGCTGCAGCGAATCGCAGTTTGCTACCTCATCGCCTCAATCATCTTCCTGAATACGAGGTGGCGAACTCAGGCCGCGATCGCCGCGGCGCTTCTTCTTGTTTACCTGGCGCTGATGGTCTTGATTCCTGCACCCGGCTTCAGTGCTGGCGATCTGAGCATGGAAGGGAACCTCGCGGCCTTCGTTGACCGAACGTTGCTCGGGAGCCACACGTGGAAGCCCTTGTACGACCCGGAGGGAATACTGAGCACGATCCCGGCCATCGTGACTACGCTCAGTGGCGTGCTCACTGGTCACTGGCTTCGATCGCGCCGTTCGGAGTTGGAGAAAGTTGCTGGAATGTTCGTCGCAGGCGCAGCATGTATGGTGATAGGTTGGGCGTGGGGCCATTGGTTTCCAATCAACAAAGCGCTATGGACCAGTTCCTATGTACTGCTCACTGCCGGTCTGGCACTCCAATTCCTGGCGGTTTGCTTCTGGCTCGTCGACATTAAGGGCATACGCCGTTGGGCGACGCCTTTCCTCATTCTTGGGTCGAACGCGCTCATCATCTACTTCCTGTCTGAGCTTTTCTCACACATCATCTCGCTGGTCTCTTTTACACGCGCTGACGGCAGCGCAGTTGATTTAAAGACACTCATCTACGAAAACGTTTTTGCTTCGTGGGCCTCACCCGTTAACGCCTCAGTGTTGTTCGCAATTTGCATCGTGCTTCTGTGGCTCAGCGTGGCAGCGCTCCTGTACCGCAAGCGAATCTTCATCAAGGTCTGACGCCGGCTGTCAGTTGTCCGTAGTCAGTTGGTCTTTGGTCTTTGGCCTTGGGTCTTGGGATTCATGCCGAAGTTACATCCTGGATTCATTTACCAACGAGCACCGTCACAGCAAAGACCAAAGGCCAAAGACCATCTGACCACTAAAGGTTGACCCTTCCCCCCATTCTGTTCGCTGCGGTTGGACCTAATTTGAGTTGAAACAGTTTTTGCTCTTTGCTAGAATGACCCACCCCCGACGCGCCCGTTGCCAAAGCCGGCTAGACGAACCGCCCAATAAAGGCCTTTTTCCTAAGAATAAGACGCAATTATAAGACCGCCCTCTCTCTCTGGAGTACCCGATGAAACGCACTCTGCTCGCAACTCTCTTGTTAACATGCTTATTTCTCCCGTGCTTTCCGGGTCTGAGCCTGCGGACAAGCGTCACACATGCACAATCAGCCTCGGTTCCCAATCAACTCCGCAAAGCCTCTGTTGACCTAAAGGAGAAGATAAGCAAGGGGCAGGGCAAAGAGCTGGTCCGGGTTATTATTCAATCCAAAAGCGAGAGCTCAGGGATAGTCGAAGCAAGTGTTCGGGATTCGGGCGGCAAAGATGTCCGTCAATTCCAGAACTTTCCCCTTAAGGTGGCGACTATGTCGGCGGACGCGGCAATGACTTTGGCTTCGCGGAACGAAATTTCGCATATCTCGCTCGATCGCGAAGTCACAGTTCTCGGACACGTGTCGCAGACAACCGGAGCCGACGCAGTTCGGGCCAGCCACGGCCCATCAAACAACCGACTCGATGGCACAGGTATTGGCATCGCAGTTCTGGATTCAGGCGTAGACACACAGCACAGATCGTTTCTGGATAGAACCGGCAATCAGCGTGTAGTCATGAGCCAGGATTTTACCGGGGAGGACCGCACGGACGATCCCTACGGTCATGGTACTCACGTGGCTTCAATTGCAGCGGGGAACGGTCGTGTCTCAAATGCTCGGTACATCGGCATTGCTCCTAACGCCAGTATTCTGAATCTGCGTGTGCTGAATTCACTCGGGCTAGGTACAACGTCCGGCGTACTCAGCGCACTGGACTGGGCGTTGACCAACAGGGACTCATTCAACATCCGCGTTGTAAACATGAGTCTTGGCATGGCGGCCATTGACTCCTATCGGAACGATCCTGTCTGTCTGGCGGTACGCGGATTGGTCGACGCTGGGATTGTTGTCGTTGCGGCGGCCGGCAACAACGGCACGGACGGCGACGGCAACAAAGTTTACGGGCACATTCACTCTCCGGGCAACGAGCCTACTGCGATTACGGTTGGCGCGTCGAATACATTCGGAACCAACTCGCGCGAAGACGATGGAGTTACATCTTATAGTTCAAGGGGTCCCACACGTAGCTATTGGACAGACGATCTTGGCGACAGACACTACGACAATCTAATAAAGCCTGATTTGGTGGCGCCCGGCAACAAGATTATAGATGCGGAAGCGGTAGGTAACGCTCTCGTCACTCAGTACCCGCAATTGGACGCAGGAGTGAGCGAAAACCCTGCTCGCAAAATGATGTACTTGAGCGGAACATCGATGGCGACACCAGTCGCAGCCGGCGCAGCGGCGCTCATGCTCCAGGCCAATCCCAGCCTGACCCCTAACCTGGTTAAGGCTTTGTTAACTTACACAGCGCAACCACTGTCTGGATTCAATATGTTCGAGCAGGGTGCCGGCCAGATCAACATCCAGGGCGCAGTCGACCTGGCCAGACTGGTGCGCACCGATTTGACGGCGGCTACGCCACTGGGAGATCCGCTGCTAACGACGGACGAACCTCCCGCTCCGGAGACGACCATTGCCGGCCACACCTTCAGTTGGTCCCGCGGCATTATTCTCAACTACACCTATGTGACCGGCGTCAGTCTCATCACAAAGTATCAGAAGATCTATGACATCGGCCGCCTGCTCAGCGACGGCGTCATTACTGGAGATGGTGTCATCACCGGTGATACGACGATGATCTCTGATGGAGTTATCACCGGAGATCAGATCATGATCAGCAATGGGGTCATCACGGGAGACGGCACGCCATTTCTTGCCGTCAGCATTCTCTTTAGTGATGCCATCCTGCTTGTGGACGGTTACTTCCTGGGCGACGGGGTTATTACCGGAGACGGCGTGATTACAGGCGACGGCGTCATCACCGGTGATTTGTTCCTTCAGGCCCAGTCCGCTGCAGTGAATGGCGATGACACATCCGCAATGTTGGTTGAGATGGACGACGAAAATGATTGCCTAGACTATTGATGACTGATTCTGTTTCTAGCCATGCGCGGCCTTTGCCGCGCATCTCACAACTGGTCTGAGATTTAACTTTCTTAAGGCTCTGCAATCCGTTAACCTCCCACAATTGCTCTGCGCTCTGTGCGCGACGCGACGGTAATTAGTTAACCACACGTAAGTTCTTTCTTAATGCGGCCAAACAGCTAGCACTCTGGCGACCTGGCTTGAGAAGCGTTAAGAATGAGTCCGGTTGGGCTATGTCTTAAGAAGGGGGAACTATGGATCAACACCGTTTCGCCAGACTATATATGTGGTCGATTGTGGTGTTCGGTTCACTGATCACGCTTCTCTCCATTTATCAACTACCTTTTGAGCAACTCACTCTTCGCTTCCTCCTACTCGCCATGCTGGTTGCTGCGAGTTCGTTGGTCGCCGTACCGATCCCCCGCGTAAGCGGACGAATTACCGTCGCCGATACCTTCATTTTTCTGACTATGTTGCTCTACGGAGGAGCAGCCGCAGTCGTCATGTCAGCTCTTGAAGGTGTATGCAGCACCCTGCTAATCAGCAAGAAGCCTCGCACAATTCTATTAAATTCGGCTGTGTTGGCGACCTCAACCTTCATTACCGCGACAGTCCTCCGTCAGGCTTTTGGATCGCCTTCGGAAATTGTTGCGGCCGGCGATTCCCCGAACTTTCTCGTTGCAATTTGCGTCATGGCGCTGGTTCAATACATCGCCAACACCACCCTTATCGCGGTTGAAAAGTCCTATAAGATCAACGAGTCAGTCTGGCAAACGTGGAAAAAGTACTACCTCTGGACGTCGATAACCTATTTCGCCGGGGCGTCGGCCGCCGGCATCAGTGCGCGCCTCATTGGTACCTTCGGTTTTTATGCAGTTATCGCCACTGTCCCCATCATCTTGATTATCTTTTTCACCTACTGGTCCTATCTGAAGAATATTGAAGCTTCAGAGGCGCAGGCAGAGGTTGCCCAGCGTCACGTTGAGGAGCTTTCGGGATATGTTGCCGAACTCAGGCGTCTCGAAGATGTGCGCAACCAGTTACTGCTCGGAGAACAGCGCGCTCGGTCCGATGCGGAAGCGGCCAACCGAGTCAAGGATGAGTTCCTGGCTACCCTCTCACACGAGCTACGGACGCCGTTAACCTCCATGTTGGGTTGGGCCAATGTTCTGCGCGGAAACGAAATCGATAAGGAGATGGTTGACAAGGGACTGGAGGCGATTGAACGCAACGCCAGGGTTCAGACACAGCTGATCGATGACCTGTTGGAAGTTTCGCGTATCGTGTCCGGCAAGCTACACCTGGATGTGCGTCCCGTTGAATTGTCTTCAGTGATTGAAGCAGCTATCACGGTGGTGCGTCCTGCCGCCGATGCGAAGTCCATTCGACTGACTTCCAGGTATGAGCCGGCCATCGGAGCGATCTCTGCTGATTCAGGACGCCTTCAGCAGATAGTTTGGAATCTGCTATCAAACGCGGTCAAATTCACTCCCGAAGGCGGTCGCATAGACGTGCGACTGGAGCAGGTGGATGGCCACGCCAGGCTTACGGTCAGCGATACTGGTAAAGGAATCAGTCCAGGGTTTTTGCCGCGGGTCTTTGATCGTTTTCGACAAGCTGATAGTTCAACCACTCGGGATCATGGCGGGTTGGGACTGGGGCTGGCCATTGTTCGTCACCTGGTAGAACTTCATGGCGGCACGGTTCAAGCCGAAAGCAACGGTGTCGGGCAGGGTGCGAGTTTTTCGGTGACCTTTCCTATTCTGACGGGTTCTATTCAACCCGCAATCACCCTTAGCGGTGAACACCGACGTAACGGCCTGCCCGAGCTCAACGGATTGCGCGTCCTGATTGTTGATGACGAAGCTGATGCGCGTCAGATCATCAGCACGATGATTGCGCAGACGGGAGCGGAGGTAAGAACGTGCGAATCTGCCCGCGAAGCGCTGCAAACTTTGGAAGAATGGCGGCCCGATGTCCTAATGAGCGACATCGGCATGCCCGGGGAAGACGGTTATAGCCTAATCAACAAAGTGAGATCACTTCCGGCTGAGCGAGGGGGACACACGCCCGCTGCCGCATTTACCGCTTATGCCCGAGAAGAGGATCGCAATCGTGCTCTGGCTGCCGGTTACCAGATGCATATTGCCAAGCCCGTTAGCTCAAGCCAGTTGGTAGCGATGATCGCTCGCCTCGCCGGCCGCTCGGCCTGACTGCCTTTTCTTTGCGTCTTTGCCCCCTTTGCGTCTTTGCGTGAGATCTTCTCCTACTCAAAGGCTTCGTAATGTTGAACGGTAGGTTCGAATTCGAGTAGAAACTCTTTGTCTCGCGGATAGTAACGGGCTCGTTGATAGTCTTCGCCCGCAAATGTTCTAATAGCGCCGAGCGAATCCCAAAACGAGAGAGTCAAAAAGTGTGCTTTGTCGTTTTCGATGCGTCGCAGAACATAGGCCCCCAGATTCCCCTTCGTATTGCGATAATCTGGAATACCCGTTTGGTTCAAGAACTCCAGATAGTCGTCAGCTTTCGCCGCCTCGGTCGTGCCATGCCAGATCCTTGCAATCATCTTTTCCTCCTGTAAATTAGGGCCACCTACCATTCCGAGGTGTTTGGCTATTGTGAATTTACAATTCTTAACAAATTGTTACCTGTACTTAACACAGCTTCACATGCAGCGGAGTATATTTTGTTTCACCAATGCACCAGCACCTTACGGAGGTTGATATGACATCGAAGAGGTATAAGTTCTGGAGCCACCACAATCGCTTCCGGCTTATGCTTACGCTCGGATTGGCGATCTTGCTACCGGCGGCGGCGCTTATCTTTGTCAACTTTCATCAATTGAAATCGATCAAGCGCGACAAAAAGGTGGAAGCCCTCATCCATCGTGACTTTCAGTATGCCCTCGCTGCCTCCGAGAAGAGGCTCAACCAGAAGGCTTACTCGATGACTGAAGACCTGAGGGGTTCTTTCCCATCTCCGGACAACGGCACCGAGGACGAGAAAGCAAGCAAGCTAGACTTGCTTCTGTCAAAGAATCCATGGCTGGCGCACGTGTTCCTCTTCGATAGTGAGAAAGGTTTAGTCTTCCGTTCCCAACCGGGGCAGATGGACGACAAATACTGCCGTGAAGAGCATGACGAAATAAAGGAAGGCTTTGGTGGGTGGTTCCGGTTGGAAGGTAAGACACTGGTGGAAGCAATGCACAAAAAGAGCCGCCCCTTCACATGGTATACGAGTCCAACAAAGCGAGCTGGCGGCGATGCCTACATTACGACTGCATTCTTCGTCTTACCGCAGGTCTCGAAAGACCGGGTCGTGTTGGGCGGCGCCAGCTTCGATCCGAATTACATGAAGAAAACCTTCTTTCCGGAAATGCTCGACGAGTTGATCACTCAGAAGTTGACTGAGGAAAAGGGGGAAAGGCTGGCGATGATGGTCTATCCCGCGGGCGAAGACGGTGGGCATGAGAATGAACCTCTAGTCGCTTCAGCTGGTTGGACTAAAGGAAAGCCCGAGGTCACACGGAAACTGGATGACGTTTTCCGCGGGCTCGCGCTGGGCATCAAGTTCCAGGGCACTAGCGTGGATGCGATCGGACGTCGCTGGGTAATGCAGAGTTTTCTGATCCTGGGCGTGCTTTCGTTGCTGATGGTCGGCGGGTTGGTTTTGACGTACCGCAGTGTCAGCAAAGAGATGGCGCTGGCCCACCTGAAGTCAGACTTTGTTTCCAACGTATCGCACGAGCTGCGCACTCCGCTCGCATTGATCCGATTGTATGCGGAGACCCTGGAGCTGGGACGTATCAATACTCAGGAAAAGCAAGAGGAGTACTACCGCATTATTCGCAAGGAAAGCGAGCGACTGACTGCGCTCATTAACAACATCCTCGATTTCTCCCGCATTGAGGCTGGACGGAAGGAATATGACTTCCGCGAGACTGACATGGCAGAGCTGGTGCGCAACACTCTGGACTCTTATCGCTACCAGATCGAGCAACAGGGATTCGCTTTCGAGCAGAGCATCGAGGCAAGCATTCCGGCCATGCGCGTGGACCGGGAAGCGATCGCGCGAGCACTCGTCAACCTGGTCAACAACGCGCTGAAATATTCGGCGGACGAGAAGTTCCTGCGCGTCAAGTTGTATCGAGCAGATGATTCGCTGAAGCTCGAGGTCGTCGATCGCGGCATTGGCATCACCCGGCGCGAGCAGTCCAAGATCTTTGAGAAGTTCTATCGTACAGGTGATCCCCTGGTGCACAACACGAAAGGTAGCGGCCTGGGACTCTCGCTAGTCCGTCACATCACGCACGCACACGGTGGACAGGTCGAGGTGGAAAGCACGCCCGGAAAGGGAAGCAAGTTCATCATGACGTTGCCGCTGGCGGCAGCTGCGCAATAGGACGCTAATGGGGGCGCAGAAAAGGACCACACCATGAAATCAAAAATGAACTCAACTGCGGGACTAAAGGGCCGCGCGCCTGATTTGCGATCTGCTAATAGGCCCGGGCGCACGAAAGACGCGGAGGCCGGTAAGAGAACGCGGATTTTGATCGTGGAAGACGAACCTGCCATGGTCGCCGGGCTGCGCGACAACTTTGAGTTTGAAGGCTATGACGTGATCAGCGCCGACAATGGGGTGACAGGACTTGAGCGGGCCCTGACCGAAGATCCCGACCTGGTGGTGTTGGACGTGATGATGCCGCGCATGAGTGGTCTCGACGTTTGCAAGCAACTGAAGGCCAAGCGACCTTCCGTTCCCATCATCATGCTGACCGCGCGCGGGCAGGAAATCGACAAGGTCGTGGGTCTGGAGTTAGGCGCCGATGATTATGTCACGAAGCCGTTCTCTATCCGCGAACTGATGGCGCGTGTGAAAGCTGTGCTGCGACGCGCTTCGCCGTCGGCCCCGCTGCCGGAGGTCTATAGATTCAGTGATGTCGAGGTCAACATCCGCGGTAATGAGGTACTGCGCGCCGGAAAACCGATTGAACTCTCTTCGAAAGAGTTTGCTCTGCTGGCGTACTTCATCTCCCATCCAACGGAAACACTCAGCCGCGATCGACTGCTGGATGATGTTTGGGGGTACGATAACTACCCTAACACGCGCACGGTTGACACTCACATCGTTCACCTTAGGCAGAAGCTTGAACTGAATCCGGAGGAACCGCGGTTCATTCTAACTGTGCACGGAAGTGGCTATAAGTTTGTCGGATGAAAAGTTTGTCGGATGAAATTTGTCGAATGAAGGTCGACGCTCTCCCTTATGAGTCATTCAGCATTCAATGGCGGGTTGGCTACGCGACGCGGCGTCGTATCTCCGGTCACTCGGCCGGCGCCCCGGACCTCCAGTAATCGGTCAGGCTACCGGGATCTGGAGCTAAAGGTGGCGGCGCTTCAGAAAGATTATGCCGAACTGCACACGGCACTGGCTGAAGCTGCGGAGGTTCACCGTCGACTGTGCGCCCCGCGTCTGGTCCAATACGGCAACTTCGAGATTGCCAGTGAAACGTTCGCAGTTCGGCACGTGCCTGGTGACTTTTTCACCGTTGAGGAGACTAGCTCCCGGGTAATCCTTGCTCTTGGTGATATTTGCGGCAAAGGTCTGGCGGCTGGAATGTGGACCACCTATCTGGCCGGATTGGTGGGCGCTCAAACCGCAGCGAGTTCTGAGCCGGATGCAATCGTAAGGGGCGTGAACCGCGACCTTTGCCGGATGTCTTCGGTGGCGCCGCTAGCCAGCCTGTTTCTGGCAAGCCTGGATCCGGCCACCGGAAGACTCGACTACTGCAGCGCAGGACATCCCCCTGGGTTGCTGTTGCGCGCGGACGGACAACTGGAAGCCCTTTCAGAAGGTGGACCGCTACTCGGCGTCGTCGCGGCGGCTACCTTTGATCAAGGAACCGTGCAACTGCGTGCCGGCGAGGTGCTGCTAATTTGCTCCGACGGCATTCTCGAGTCTTTTAACGAAGCGGATCAAGAATTCGGCATAGAGCGTCTTGAGATCGAGCTGCGCAGCGCACGAAGCGGCTCGGCCGATGCCGTGTTGTTTTCAGTGTTGGGTGCCGTCCAGGATTTCGCCGCTCCACGGC
>JAMQPH010000406.1 GCA_023717605.1 Pyrinomonadaceae bacterium | reverse complement strand
ATAGAGAAATTCCAAGGGAAGGTTTGTGCTTCTTGACCTGCCTGTTAAACTAATGGATGACCCTAAAGCCTTTCTAAAGCCTATTCTCTGCACAAGGTCACATGAGTCCAATCTCGATCCGCAATCACGAGCGCCAAGACTTTTGACAGATTGGCATCCAGCAAGGAACTCACGAAGTTAACGCCAGCCTCTTTCCTGGCTGCAACTATCAATCTTGTTCCGCTACCGTCGGCGACTTCGGTTTCCGGCTGCATGTTTCTATTTGAGAACCTCTTTTAGTCTTGCCACCTCACCCGGAGCAAGCTTCAATAGACGAATTATCGTTTTTTCTAGTTCTTCACCACTCAGAGGGTCGATACCTAGTCTGGATTTCTTCGTATCGGCCAGAAACTCCGAGTCCTTCATTGTATCTGAAAAAGCCTTGCGCAAGATCTCGACTCTGTCCTTTGGCGTGGCTGGAGGAAGGACATAGGAAAATGTCAAGTCGGACACGTCGTGGATGCCGACTTGAATCAATAGACGAGCGTCTTCGCTCTTAGCTAAGCTGATCGCCAAGGGAATCTTCGGTAGTTCCGGAATGGGCTGTGGCACTGTCTGAAGCACCACGACGACCTCACCCGAATCTAACGCCTTCGTCCATATCGCCTTTAGTGAGTCCCAGGTAAAACCACAGACACCTGCCAGCTCTCCGCTTTCGGCAGCCAGACGAACATCGGCGATGCCCTTGTAGCCAGAGATAAGTTGGATCGGAAGTCCCAACGCCTCCTTGAGAATTGACGGAATGTTATATGTGGCCGACCCCGGGCCTGTTGCACCTAACTTGAGTGGCGTCTTAGAAGTCGTCCATTTATCCATGCTCGTGAAACCGCTTGCCTTCGTCATGACGCAGACGGACTTATCCTTTACGGGAACGCCCACGTGTTGGAATTTGATGGCATCAAATTCGATCCCGGGCGATCCGATGAGCTGTTGCACAAACAGCCCACCGTTGATACTTCCGAAAGCAAGACCGTCGGGCTTAGCGACTTTGTATATGTGATTGGCGGCCACGAGGCTCGCAGCTCCAGCCATGTTTTCTACGATCACGCTCGGATTTCCGGGGATATACCTTCCAATGTGCCTGGAGATCGCTCTGCTATAGACGTCGAAACCACCACCGGGGCTATAGCCCACAATAATACGCACGGTCTTACCTTTATGGAAGGGCTCTTGCGCGGGAGCGGTTGCAGCTGAGATGAATCCAAAGAATACCGCCATCCAAAGACGCTGGATTTTCATAGCCCTCCCTTTCTGTTCTGTCACGGCAACTTGACTTACGGATCGTGACGAAACTATGCGAATGACACCTTTGGTGTCAACCTAAACTCCTCCTGCGTTTCGCCGCCGCGCTCCGCGTAACAGTAATAAACAATGGAGAGTAATGCGGCCAGGCCTTTACATCTTAACAATTCTGCTTGGTTGATCGAGTTCTCTTTTGATATGCACGCCGGATTGCATCCGTCCGTCAAGCGGCGATGAGATCAAACTGACGCGTCGTTGGACTAAACCGCTTCGCGGTGGGTGAGAGGCCGGTGCCTTCGATGCGCGTTCGGTAATCTTCCGACTGTTACTCTCTAATCGATCTTTCCTTTGACTCTTTTGCCTCCAATCGCGGGCTCAGGTCTAGCGTTGCATCATCGCGCATGCCTGTTGTAACGTAAAGTCATGGCCCGGCCGTTGCGCATCGAGCATCCTGGCGCACTCTATCATGTGACTTCACGAGGCGATCGCCAGGAAGCGATCTTTGACGACGATCAGTATCGCACAGCTTTCTTGAATGTCCTGAGTGAAGTTATTTTTCGGTTTCGCTGGCGCTGCCATGCTTACAGAGTTCGGCAAGAGACGTGCTG
>JAMQPH010000394.1 GCA_023717605.1 Pyrinomonadaceae bacterium | reverse complement strand
GGACATCGCTATGCCGAAATTGGATGGCCTCCTGGTCGCTCGACAACTGCGCGCGCAAGAACTTCTGGTCAAGGTCATCCTGGTTACTATGTACCGCGAGCAGAAGCTATTCACCGAGGCACTCAAGGCTGGAGTGAATGGTTATGTGCTCAAGGACTGCGCGGCAACGGACATAATTAGTTGTATCAAGGCGATAGCCACTGGTCAGAACTACGCCAGCCCGGAACTGACTACTTTTCTTGTGAACCGTGTGCGAGAGGTGGAGACGGACGGAATACCTCGCTCAGATTTAGAAGGTCTAACAACCGCTGAACTTCGCGTGCTCTCGCTGCTTGCCGATCATAAGACAAGCAAAGAGATCGCCCAGGACCTTTTCGTAAGCCCGCGAACAGTCGACACTCACCGCAACAACATCTGCCAGAAGTTAGACATCCACGGCAGCCATGCCCTCATGAAATTTGCAGTCGCACATAAAGACCTGCTGGCCCAAAAACTGACAACCACATAGCGGCACGGCCCAAAAGCTACGCAGTCTTGCGTAGATAAATTACGCAATCATCTGGATTCTCAAGAAGGTTGAGCAGTCTTACGCTGCCCGCATGATCTTAGCGGTTCGATAAGACTGAGAGGGCTGCCGCCTCTCGCTTCGATATCTTGCACCTGCTCGGAGGAGTGATGAAGAGAGCGCGCATATTGCTGGCAGATTCTCACCGGTTACTGATGGAGGCGGTCACGAGAGGTGCTTCAGCATACCTCCTCAAGAGCTACACGGCTTCGGATCTGCTCGACGCCATTCGCGGCGCCTGGCTACGTCCTTCGTACCTATCACCCTTCGTGACCAGGAGCGAAACCATTGTGGGTTGTTTCATACGAGGCCAGGCCCACCAAAAGAACCCCTTGCGACTAACACTGCGGCAACGCGAGGTAGTGCAATTGTTGGCGGAGGGACGCTCGATGAAACAAGTCGCATTCGCTCTTCAGATTAAGCCTCGCACTGTCGCCTATCACAAATATCGCGTGATGGACGATTTCAACCTCGGCTCAAACGCCGCCCTGCTCAAGTTTGCGTTGAGAGAAATCGCAGCTTGATCGAAAGGACCTGGAGTGGGCAAGGCACTGCCTCCAGACAGTAAAACAGGATCGCGTAATGCGATTCGTCTGGGGAGTCATGAAAGTCCTAATCGTGGATGACAGCGAGCCGATGAGACGAACGATCAAGACCTTAATCGGTGATCTCGTTGATGAGGTTTTCGAGTGCAGCGACGGCAGCGAGGTGTTGGCCGCGTATCACGAGCATCGTCCCGACCTTGTTCTGATGGATGTAAAGATGGAAGGAGTGGACGGACTCGTCGCCACCCGGCAGATCAAGCAGTTCTTTCCGGAAGCAAGGATCGTAATGGTGTCGCAGTGGGAAGACGCGCCGCTCCGCAAGGCCGCGATGTTAGGTGGAGCTGAAGCTTACGTTGGCAAGTCGGATCTACAACCGCTCCGTCTGATTCTGGCAGACAACTAGTGACTGCGATTCATTGCCGTTCATTGATCGTGCGAGGTTCAAAACACGCCCGCAAGTGAAAAGGTGCAGGATGAAAGAGACCAAGAAGTCAAAACTGCGAATCAACACCAGTCAGTCTCTCAGGCAAAGCGGACGCCTAAGGACCAGGCTCGTTGCCGCAGCTATTGGTTGTCTCCTGATCGCCGGTACACTTTACGCAATAAGCAGATCGAAAACGCAGAACGCGACCGCCTCAAACAAGGTTGAGGCTGCCCACTGCGATGCCGGTATCTCCTCCGCGCGGGAGGCCCATCATGGGCAACCCATTGAGCCAATCCACGCCTCAGGGGCGGACGCTGCCGCAATTGCGCCGCCTTCGATCAACAGCGCCGCGGCTCCGGCGTCAGCTCCTGAAGGAATGGTTTGGATTCCCGGCGGCGAG
>JAMQPH010000382.1 GCA_023717605.1 Pyrinomonadaceae bacterium | reverse complement strand
ATAAGTCAATGAGTCGGCCTGAATGGAACTCGCGTTACTCGATCTGCCTCAAGCGCAAAAAATGCCGGCCGCGGCCAAGACATTCAGGCTGAGGTGTTCGACTCAGCAAGGGACGAAGGAGGAGATATGCAGAAATTAGGGATGACGAATTTCACTATAGTCGCTGTTGTGATTGTTGGCCTCCTGCTGCTGGCGGACGGCCGTAGTGCATACTCTGCTGTGGATGAGGTTACTCACGCCGTTTCGGGGGTGGTCAAGTCTGTGTCCTCAGCAACGAAGACTGTGGTGGTTGACACAGGTGAGGGTGTCGAGGTTGCTGTCAAATATACCGCCCAAACGGTCGTAAAAGGCGCCAAAGCCACCGCAAAGGCGGTTGATGTTGCCACCCTGACAGGTGCGCACGTCGTCGTGGAGTACACCGAGGAAGGGGCCGTCAAAACTGCGAAAGCCATTAAACACTTTGCCAAAGACGACACAGTCAAGGCTGCAAAAGGAACAGTTAAAGGCGTTGATAAAGCGACGCATACCGTCGCGATCGCAGCTGAGGACGGCGCGGTCACTACCTACGACGTGGGCAAGGATGCCACCATTGCAACTGCGAAGGGCACGGTGAAGTTGGCTGACTACACGGCCAGCGGGGCCACGGTTGTCGCTCACTACACTGATGATGGGGTCAAGAAGACGGTGCACTTTATGAAGGTCTTCTGAGTCAGTTGGGCGAACGAGCCTGGAACCACCGCCCAGAAACGCGAGCGGGTGGTGAGCGGGTCACTTCACGACGTTGGCAACCTGGTACTCCCGGAACACTAGTAACCAACTGTGCCCATACGTGCCGGGGTTGGTGAATCTGTTCTGTGCAGTGCAGACACAATGTTGGCGCACCGTTGTGCATACCTACACGTGAACCGCCAAAAACGTTCGGATGGTTCAGTGCCGCTGCTTGCGCTTCTGCTCAAATCGTCCCAACCGATCTGCCTACCTGAATCAGTGGTTGTCCCTTGCCAGGGTCATTCAGCTCTTTAACGTATATCGTTGCCGGACCCTCGCAACATGAGAAGAATGTCAGGCGGCGACCTTCGGGAGACCATACCGCCCCGGCATCATCCGCTGGACCAAAGGCGAATGCGTTCGCGTGTCGCGTGCGAGGTCGTGTATCCAGATGTCGGAAGAGCCGGTGCGTACGTCAGGAATCGAGACCGCGACGCTCTGACCGTCAGGCGAAAGGCGGAAGACACTATATTCGCTAGCTGCCCCCACCTGCCCCACCCCGCGTCCGCTGCGGTCCAACCAGACTAACCTGCTGGTCCAAATGTTGGTTGCGTAGGTGAGGACTGAGTTTGCTGAAACGGAGAACTCCGCCCAACCCGTCTTATCGAATAAGGCAGCCGGGGGACAATTGTAAACGGCTCCCCAGTGACGCTCAGCTTCTCTTCATTAAACGGGTGGGCCAGCAAGCTACCTAGTTAGGCTAGTTGATTGCAAAACGATTTTATCCGACTTGCTGATAAGAAGGCTAGGTTTTATCTAATAGAAGGCATTAGGTTGAATGCCAGCCTCCACTGGCTACCGCAAACGGTTCTGTGAGTTGAGCGTTTGGGGTATTTCTTGCCGTGACGACTATCAACCTCGGACATAATCAGGGTATTATTCAAAGTTTGCGACGAACCCGAAACTTTGCTCTACCGGGTCAGACGACGAATTGATATGCCTGAAAAAGCCATTGAAGTCCGTGGGGCAAGGGTTAACAACCTCAAGAATATCTCCTTTACGATCCCGATCAACCAGATGACGGTGGTCACGGGCGTGAGTGGTTCCGGAAAGTCGTCGCTGGCTTTCGATACCGTTTACGCGGAAGGTCAGCGGAGGTACGTCGAGTCACTGTCGGCATACGCTCGTCAGTTTCTCGAGCGAATGGACAAGCCGGACGTGGACGAGGTACGAGGAATCGCGCCGGCCATCGCCATCCGCCAGAAGAACTCAACCCGAAATCCCCGCTCAACAGTGGGTACTCAGACTGAGATCTACGACTATCTGCGCCTGCTCTTTGCCCGTGTGGGCACAACTTATTGTCGAGTCTGTGGCCGCGAGGTCTACCGCGACTCGCCGGAGTCAGTGGCCGACGAGGTCCTAAGCACGCTTAGCGCGGGCACGCGCTTCTATGTCCTCTTCCCCGCCGCTGCCGGATTAGCCGAGGTGAGTGCAAGTGTCGAGGAGACGTCGAAGCGGGGAGTCAGGGAGACGGGGGGACCGGGAGATAGGGAGAAACCGGGAAGAACATCTCCCCGTCGCCCCGTCTCCCCTTCTCCGCGTCACTTGATCACTGCTCACATCATGAGCCTGATGCAGCGCGGGTTCACGCGGCTCTATGCCAGGGGGCAAACGATCGAGCTTAATTCACCCGATGATTACACTCTGCCCGACTTCGACGACGTTTTCGTGATGGTCGATCGACTAGTCGCCCTGCCGGAAGTACACCAGCGTCTGGTCGACTCGCTGGAGACATGTTTCCAGGAGGGCCACGGTTCGGCGGTAGTAGAAACAGCTGAAGCGGAACCCAGACGGTTTAAGTTCTCGGACAGGTTCGAGTGCAAGTACGACGGCACGGTCTACGCACAGCCGGAACCGCGCCTCTTTAGCTTCAACAATCCGTACGGGGCTTGCCCGACCTGCCAGGGTTTTGGAAACACCATCGGTCTCGATCTCGATTTGGTGATTCCGAATCCGGGGCTGGCCTTGAACGAAGGTGCAATTGAGCCCTGGACGAAACCTCAACATGAATGGGCCCAGGAAGAGCTGCGCCAGTTTTGCAGCACAGAGAAGATTCCGGTGAACGTTCCCTTCGCGCAGCTATCGCGCGCTGAACAGCGAGCGATAGTTGAAGGTAAGAAGGAGTGGGGTGGAGTGCGCGGATTCTTTGACTGGCTGGAGACGAAGAAATACAAGCTGCACGTGCGCGTGTTTCTGTCGAAGTATCGCGGTTACACCTTGTGCCCGGATTGTGGCGGCGACCGTCTGCGACAGGAGGCGCGTGACGTAAAGGTCGGCGGACGGACGCTGCCTGAAATTTGCGCGCTGGCAATCAAAGATACGCAGGTGTTCTTCGAGTCGTTGCAGCTTGCAACCGAACAAAATGCGATAGCCGAGAGGATCCTTTTTGAGATTCGACGCCGATTGCGTTTCCTCGTAGATGTGGGTCTGGATTATCTGACACTGGGTCGTCTGGCTTCGACTCTTTCAGGCGGCGAGGCGCAACGGATTCAGCTGGCCACCAACCTAGGCTCCTCGCTGGTCGGCGCGCTTTACGTTCTGGATGAGCCCTCGATTGGTCTACACCCGCGGGACAATGAACGGCTGATTCGGCTGCTGCATAACTTGCGCGACATTGGAAACACGGTGCTGGTGGTCGAACATGATGCCGAAATGATGCGCGCCGCCGATCACATTCTGGACATTGGGCCTTCCGCCGGCGAGCTCGGTGGGCGGGTGATCTACGAAGGCGATTTTCCCGGCTTGATTGCTAACGACGCGTCTTTGACTGCGCGCTACTTGCGCGGTGAAACGGAGATTAAGGAACCGAAGCAACGGCGGCTGTTTCAGAAAAGGCGCCTGACGCTTCGCGGCGCCGCCGAGCACAATCTGAAAAACATCGATGTTGAGCTGCCTCTGGACATGCTGGTTTGCATTACCGGTGTGAGCGGATCGGGAAAATCTACTCTGATTCATGATTGCATCTATTCAGGTCTGAAGAAGCAGAAGGGTGACTGGCAGGGGCATGTTGGAGCTTTTCAGAAACTGGAAGGCGGGCAACTCGTCGACGACGTTATCCTGGTGGATCAGTCTCCCATCGGGCGGACTCCGCGCTCAAACCCGGTAACCTACATCAAGATTTACGATGCGATCCGCGAGGTCTTCGCCTCAACCAGAGAAGCGCAGGGACGTGGGCTCGATCCATCGCACTTCTCTTTCAACCTGCCCGGCGGTCGTTGTGAGGTTTGTCAGGGCGATGGCACAGTCACGGTGGAGATGCAGTTCCTGGCCGATGTTGAGCTTGTCTGTGATGAATGCAAAGGCACGCGCTTCAAGCAGCAGATTCTGGACATACGTTATCGCGGCAAGAATGTGCATGAGGTTTTGAGTCTCACTGTCAGGCAGGCAATCACCTTCTTTCGCGAGGTCCCAAAGATTACCAATCGCCTGCGCGTCCTCGATGATGTGGGTCTGGGGTATCTTCGTTTAGGTCAATCAGCAACTACCCTTTCCGGCGGCGAGGCCCAGCGGATCAAACTTGCCGCGCATCTTTCCAAACGCACCGGCTCGAACACCCTCTACATTTTTGATGAACCCACCACCGGGCTCCACTTTGACGATATCAACAAACTGCTGGCTGCTTTCCGCGCGTTGATTGAAGCCGGCGGATCGTTACTGGTGATAGAGCACAACCTCGACGTGATCAAGACGGCTGACTACATCATCGTTCTTGGTCCGGAAGGCGGCGACGCCGGCGGCTACGTTGTGGGCGTTGGAACTCCGGAAGACATAATGAAAATCCCGCAGTCTTATACGGGCAAATTTCTTCGTGAGTATCTTGCCAGGTCAAATGGGCATGCTGCGTAACGCTTGTCCAGTATCATTCACACCGTGCTTTAGCTCGGTGTCCCACGTCGCGAGACGTCCCGGAAACCGTTTAAACGGTTTTCAGAGTCTTAAGGAGCTCTTAACCCACTGGCTGAAGCCAGGGGTGAATGAGACGACTGGGCAACCGGCTTCTGCTGGCGACTGCTGTTCCGCACCCGACTTAAGTAAACTATGGTCCGTCTCTCTCTCAAGCGACGCGTTCTATACATTTCAATCATCTATCTAAGTTTTGTTGCGCTCTTGGCAGCGATCGAGATAGGCACGCGGCTTACTCTTCCACCGGTTTCGAGTCTGGAGCTGTTCGTTGCCACTCCGCAGCAAAAGGCGCAGGTGGCCAACGCTCAACAGTCCGGAATCTTTGAAGGAGACCCACTACTTCTGTGGCGTCTGAAGCCAAACCTTCGTCACGTGGTGTGGGATTACACGGTTGTCTCGACCAACGCGCAGAATCTTCGTGCCGATCAGGTGATCAAAGCCAAGGCGCCGGGAGCAATTCGGATCGTCTGTCTCGGCGATTCGGTGACCTTTGGCTACCGCGTACCTCCAGTTTGGCCCGAACGACCAACTGATTACGACCATAAGATGGGTGCGGTATATTTAGGACGGAGGACACTTACAAGCGATGAGTCTAAAACAGAAGATAGTCTCGGACTTGACGGCTGCCATGAAAGCGCAGGATGCCGCGCGACTCTCAACACTACGGATGGTTAAAGCCGGCATGATGAACCGCGAAATTGAGAAAGGCGGCGAACTTGACGACGAAGAGATGGCCAAGTTGCTGCGGTCGATGGTCAAGCAGCGGCGCGACTCAGTCGAGCAGTATGAAAAGGGTGCCCGCCAGGATTTAGCCGACAAGGAAAAGGCGGAGATTAGTGTAATTGAAGCTTATCTGCCGCAGGCTGCTTCCCCGGAAGAAATAGAACAGGCTGTCGTTGCCGCCATCTCAGAAACTGGCGCAGCTTCAATGAAGGATATGGGTAAGGTGATGAAAACTGCACAGACGGCACTTGCCGGGAAGAACGCCGACGGCCGCATGGTGAGTGAGATGGTGAAAACGAAACTAGGTGGCTAGCATTTGCTCTTGAGCTGGACCGATTGGCTTACTCCGCCCCCACGCGGGCAAGCCCCGTCGGGAACCCGCAATTGACCGAGCTGTACCCGAGGCATAACATGCCGGGCCTATGAAAATCAGAACCATCCAGACTGAGAAAGCGCCAACCCCAGCCGGACATTACTCGCAGGCAGTTGTTTACAATGGTCTAGTATTTGTCGCCGGACAACTCGCCATCGATCCACAAACCGGGGAAAGAAAACTGGGCTCAATTGAAGAGCAGACCGAACAGGCGCTCAAGAACGTCAGTGAGATACTAAAAGCGGCGGGCAGCGACATGAAGCTGGTACTCAAGATGACGGTCTTTGTCGCGGACATTAGTTTGTGGGAACGAGTAAATGAGGTCTACTCAAGAGTGATGGGAGAACATCGGCCAGCCAGGGCAGTCATTCCGACGAAAGAACTCCATCATGGATTTCTGATCGAGATTGATGCTATTGCCGCCACGGAGGAGTAGTGCTTCTTCACTTCACCTCGGACATCGTGTCCACGTAAAGTAGGCCATCTTTTAGAGTGCCGACGACTGCAACCGCCAGGCCTTTTTTCGTTTTGGTTTCTTTGAGTATTCCGAGCGCGAGCTTGTTTCCGTTCTCATCAAGCTTGTAGAGGTTGTCTTTGGAGACGACAGCGAAGCCTTTCTCAGCACATGCGGGCATCAGGGCACATGAAACCGGGTGTTCTCTGTCTTTCACATCAAGACCAGTAGCGCATTTGAGATCAACCACATACCCGGTAATCTTCGCCGCCTTCTTTCCATCCGGGCTTGTGACCTTCTGGGCGTACAGCAGTGTTGCCGCGATCATTAAGACGCTAAGCAATATAAGGGACTTGCGAACCATAGGTGACTCCTTAGGGTAGATTTGACCAACGACCGAAGCAGCCGGGATACGCCGGATATTAGCACAATAACAGCCAGTACTAAATCCGGCTTGAGCCAGATCACATGATGACTACTCTCTTGCTCCTCTTCTCGTGTTTGATACTGCGGCCCATTGCGGCTTCATACGCTACATCGGTGAACCTACTCGAGACGCGGTCGTTCGAGCTGCAAACCAACCAGAATGCTCAACCTGATGCGGGAACAGTCAAACGGCCGCCGTCACGCAACCGCAAAAAGCCATTGCGCAAGCCGGATGTCATTTACTATCCAACGCCTGACGAAACTGTAATTGAGATGCTGCGTCTGGCAGACATCAAGAAGGGCGACGTTTTATACGACCTGGGCAGCGGCGATGGACGCATTCCAATAGTGGCCGCGCAGCAATATGGCATCCGGGCGGTGGGCATTGAGATCGATCCGAAGATGGTGACGGTCGCCGAAGAGCGGGCGCGGCAGGCAAATGTTGAGGGCCTCGTGAGCTTCCGTAATGCCGACATGTTTCGTTCTGACATTAGCGAAGCGACGGTGGTTACGCTATATCTGTCGGACAAATTGAACTTGCTCTTGCGCCCCAAACTCCTCACTGAATTGCGGCCGGGTAGTCGCATACTCTCACACGATTTTCACATGGGAGATTGGAAGGCGGAACGCATGATCAGAGTGCCATGGGAGAAGGGTCTCTTTCGCACAATTTACTTCTGGCGAGTGCCGGCGCACGGAACAAAGGGAAACGCTAAAAGACCGAGGTAGGATTCTCGCTCCAGTCCCGTAGGGACGCGATGTTTACAGACCGGGACTACCTGGAGTTCTCAAAGCTCCAGAGGAGCGAAATGTATCGCGCGCGTCCACGCATTGGTAAGAAGATTTCGCTCCTCTGGAGCTGCATCGGGTTTTAGGTCCAACGGTCTATAAACATTTTCATCCCTCCGGGACGGGAGACTAATGTCGCCTCGAAAACTGTGGCCTCTGCTGGCACTGATGGCCGTGCTTCTGGCCGCCACCTTTCAGCTGCGCAACCAGGGCCGTTCATGGTGGTGCTCCTGTGGCCAGCCCTTTCCCTGGGTAGGAGACATTTGGAGTTCGCACAACTCTCAACATTTCCTTGATCCATATGCGTTCACGCACGTGCTACACGGTTTCCTCTTTTTCTGGTTGCTTACCTTGCTACTGCCGCGGATACCGCAGCTATGGCAGTTCTCGCTGGTGATCTTGCTGGAGGCTGTCTGGGAAGTATTTGAGAATACTGAGTTCACAATTCAGCGTTACCGCGAAGCGACCGCTGCGCTCGGCTATTACGGCGACTCTGTCGCTAACTCACTTGGCGATGTGGCGATGTGCGGGATTGGTTTCTTCATCGCGCAAAGACTCGGATTACGTCGATCACTTCTCGCTTTTGCCGTCACAGAGCTGGTGTTGCTCCTCTGGATTAGAGACAGCTTACTCGTGGAGATTCTGATGTTGATCCATCCGATTGATTGGCTCAAGGCATGGCAAATGGG
>JAMQPH010000381.1 GCA_023717605.1 Pyrinomonadaceae bacterium | reverse complement strand
CTTAGGCGGTGCCCAAGAATTAGTTCACATTCTGAATGGGGCGTACGGTGTAATTCCAACGACCGAGCATCTCGTGGGGAACGAGGTTGAGTTGACGCATTTCCGCATCTGAGATCTTGATTCCGGTCTCGTAGTTCTCTGGCATGAAGTAGGCGCTGACAGTGAGGCCGGATTGTGTTTGGGTGGTACGGATGAACTTGAGGATCTTGTCGATGTTGGTGAGGGGTTCGCCAGCCCAGTTGTTGCTGATTTGGCTGAACAGGCGGTGCTCGATGGGGTTCCACTTGGAAGCGCCAGGTGGATAGTGACTGACGGTAACGACAAGACCGAGGGGAGTGCAGATTGTGTCCTGAAGCGCTTTCCTCCAGACGCGGGAGCGCGGGCCGTTACTTCCGCCGCCGTCCGCCAGGATGAATAGTTCGCGTGCCGTTGGGTATCGTTGGCATCCCTCCTTTAACCACCACTGAGCGATGGCGTCGACGGCAACGGCAGGCGTGTTGTGGCTAGTGCCCACGAACACAGCGCCCCGGTTGGCCTGCGTGTCGTAAATGCCATAGGGGATGGCCAGGCCGTCGGCCTCCGAGCGAAAATCATGATCCTTTACCAGCACGGGTTCGCGATCCCACTTGGCGCCGGCGTTTTTGAAGTTGCCCACTTGCTCCGTCTTTTTCGCATCGACACTGATGATGGGCATGCCCTGGTTAGCAAATCGTTCGCGTTGCTGCCCGATATAAAGGAACTGTTGATTGCGATCGGGGTTTTTGGTGGAGGCGATCTGTTTGCGGTTCACGCGGAGTTTGAATTTCAATTGCTTGAGCAGGCGGCCCACGGTGTTCTTGCTCACGGCGATTCCCCAAGCGGTAAGTTCTTCGGCAACCTTGCGTGTCGTTCGCCGGCTCCACTTCACTCCCGTGATGGGGTCTCCGGCTGTGTCGTGGCGCATCAGTTCTTCGATTCGGGAGATGACTTCGGGCGTTTTTTTTCCAGCGGCTTGCGCCCGCCACCGGCTTTGCGGATGCGGTCTATTGCCAGGTCTTGTTCCAGCAGTTCGCGCCGACCCTTGGCCACCGTGTGAGGGTCCATGCCAATGAACTCGGCCATCCTTTGGTCGCCGCCGTAGCCGAGTTTCAGCGACTCCAACCCTGCATACAGGCGACGCTGCTTTTCATCCAGCATGCTGGAGAACAGAACAATCGCTGCTTTCAATTCGTCGGACACCACCTCTGGCTTGACCAAGCTGCTGGCTAGAGTCGGCTCGGCTTGAAGCACGTGGCGGGCCAGCAACTGGCGCTTGCGGAGAACCGGATTCAGGGAACAGTACAAATACAATCCGTCCACCGGTTCGCGGGCAACACGCTCGTGTTGCACCAGTCTCAGCAGCGGTTCCTTGGTCCCGACGTGCAGCAGGTGATCCAACTCCTCGGCAAAATGTCCGGCCGAGGAATTCTCGACAAAAGCCTGGGCCGTATCCAGCAGCGTGCCGCGGCGGGAGAACCAGACGGACTGGAAAGACCAAAGGCCGTCCTGGCCGAAATGCGCGGTTTCATCCAACGTGTAGTAACTGCCACGATGGGAGTAGCTGGTCCGATAGGCGAGTTGCTTCAGCTTGCGGAAGACGGTGACGTCCACCTCCGTTCCCAACGCCCTTTTCAGCTCCGGCATGGTAGCGATCTTGCTCCGCCGGAGGGCTTTGGCCAGGTCATCGGCGTGGAAGGATTCCGTTCTCATAATGTTATAAGTCCACCTATCAATTCGATCTTAAGGTAGAACTCTAACAGAATAGCGGCTCATTGTCCACAGCGCCCAGACGGCCCGAACCACTACCACTATTGATGTTGAACGGTTAGGGCCCGGTTGGGCCAAAGATCCCGGGAAGGAAGCCAAACTGCAAGATCTGCGCTTTACTTTGTTATCTTATTCTTGGGCCATCCCTTAGTCTGCACCAGCATCAGCGCAGTTACAACGTTGAGCAGGCCCACGGCAACCACGATTACGCGCGCTGCCCTCAGCCGCTCTTTGTCCGAAGACGCGGGGCGCGATGCGTGGTAGAAGTCCTCCACCAGCACCATAGCCAGGCTGTTCAGGTC
>JAMQPH010000374.1 GCA_023717605.1 Pyrinomonadaceae bacterium | reverse complement strand
CGCTATTGCAGAGACCACAACTGGAAACCAACCTTCGACGAACTGAGGTATTCTGATACTAGTGGCCTGTAACAGTGATTTTACTAGCACTTTCTAACACTTTCGTGTATCCTTCGTGCATGGAAGACGAAGCTTTTTATGTTGCTCCCGATGATCGTCAGGAACTTGAAACGCGATCGAGGTCCAGAATGCTGCCAGCAGGGGATGTCCGACGGGCGAAAGCGATTCTGATGCTCGCTGATGGCAAGTCTTATCGCGAGATACAGATGGTGCTCGCCTGTGACGCTGGTTACATTAGCCGCTGGAAACAACGCTTCATTGAGTCCGGATTGGGTGGGTTGTACGGGCAGCACCGTGGTAGCACCGCTGAAGTTCTTACCCCTCGGATGGAAGCAAAGATACTTGCTGCGACGCGCAAGAAGCCCACGGACGGATCGACGCACTGGAGCACACGCAGGCTTGCCGGGCATCTTGGTGTCAATCATATGCTGGTAGCTCGGGTGTGGCGACGAGCTGGGCTGCAACCCCACCGGATGAAACGTTACATGACTTCGACGGACCCGGACTTTGAGGCGAAGGCCTCTGACATCATTGGGCTTTACGTCAAGCCACCCCAGCACGCTGTGGTCTTTGCGGTTGACGAGAAAACAGCGATCCAAGCTCTCGACCGTTTGGACCCCGTGCTTCCGATGTCGCCTGGCAGGGCCGAACGGCACGGCTTTGAATACTACCGGCATGGCACGCTGTCCTTGTATGCGGCTCTCAACACGAAGACGGGCGAAGTAATAGGCAAGACCAGTCCTCGTCACACCAGTCAGGAATTCGTCGCATTTCTTTCCGACGTCGTCGCCAGCCAACCGCGCGGCAAGGAGATCCATATCATCGCGGACAACCTCTCTGCTCATAAGACCGCTCGGGTAGATCAATTTCTTGCTCATCATCGCAACGTGCATCTGCATTTCACACCGACCTACTCATCGTGGCTCAACCAAGTGGAGATATGGTTCTCGAAGATCGAGCGAGATGCGATTCAACGAGGAGTTTTCACATCTGTTAAAGACCTTTCTCGCAAACTCATGAACTACATCACACAGTACAATCAGGCTCCAAAGCCGATAAAGTGGAAGTACGTCGACCCGCGTCGGCGCATTCATGTATCCGCTAGTGATATCACTGTTACAGGTCACTAGTCGCCTATTCGTAACGAAGCGTGGAGATCGGATCTACACGAGTTGCTCTTCGGGCCGGAAGGTAACAGGCAACAAGAGCAACAAAGATGAGAATTACAGGGGTCGTAACAAAAGTAACCAGGTCCGTAGTACTGATGCCAAACAGTAGAGTCTGCATCACACGCGCCAACAATAACGAAGCTACAACGCCGGCGGCGACACCCGTCAGTGCCAGGAACATCCCCTGCCCAACGATGAGCCGAAGGATGTCTTTACGACTTGCTCCGAGTGCAATTCTGATTCCCATCTCATGCTTTCGCTGACTGGTGGCATAAGACATGACACCGTAGATTCCAACCGCAGCGAGGAGCAACGCAACACCCGCAAACATACCGAGAAGCGTCGTATTCAGACGCTGCTCTGCAATCGCTCCGGCGAAGATATCGTCCATCGTCTGGATCTTCGGAATCGGCAGATCACGATCGATCGCCCATACAGCTTCTCTGAACGATCTTGCGAGGGCCTGCGGATCATTCTTTGCTCTGACTACCAGTTCCATCGCTCGTGCTGGCATTTGCGT
>JAMQPH010000323.1 GCA_023717605.1 Pyrinomonadaceae bacterium | reverse complement strand
TCGGGACGGGATGCTGGAGGGCTCCGCGAGTCGACAATAGAGCTGGCCCGCTGCTTTAAGAACCCGGCGAGTGTCGAAGTCAAAACCGACCTACCGTTGACCGCTTTCAATCTGCCCTCAGCCACCGGAGAAGACGGCGAGGGATACGATCGCCAGGTGATTGAGTTCATGGGCAAGAACCTTCGCTAAAATAAAGATCCATTTTCCATTTGCCATTTTCCATTTCTCATTGGTCATCTTCTTATTCGTGTCCGTTCGTGTGATTTCGTGGATCGTTCTGTTCTCTTGACCATAGGAAACGATCCACGAAATAACACGAATAAGATTCGAAAAAATGGCCAAATGAAAAATGAGAAATGGAAAATGAATCTTTTTCTGACCTGCAAGTTAGCTGGTCACGACTCTTCATTGACTCAAAACACCCACCAGCGCGAGCTCTCCGTTGTTCCCAATCACATCTATTCGAACTGAGGGTAGCCCTGCCAACTGATAAATGTAATCGATGGGCACAAGCACCAGTATCGGGTCGCGGTTCTTTCTGGCGGCTTCCAGAATATCTAACGCACTTTCAAATCTGACGGGTTCACCGTCTGCGCCATAGACCACGCGACCTGCCGCGTAGAATTCGGCTGAGCGGTCGATTTGGTGCAGCGCGTAGACCGGTGCTGCGCTGTAACTGCGGGTGTTCGCAACCTGAATCAGGTCGCGCATTGATTCCCGGGCGGCGAAGCCGGCTAACCCGCAATTCAGCGCCAAAATGATCGCCGCGAAAGTGGCAAAGACTACGAGCATGGCCGAGACGGTTTTGCGGTTTGTCCAAAAAATGCAGATGGAGGCCGTGATGATTAGCGGCGCGCCAATCATCGCTGCGCACTGGAAGGAAAGACCGCCGTACCGAAGTACATAAACGAATCCCACGATCGCGAACATGCCAAAAAGTGCGCCGGTGATTCGCATTGGCCAGAATCCATCGTGATCACTGGACAAGAACTTTGTAAGGCGCTCACCGGCGATTAATGCTCCGGCGGGCAAGATCGGCAGGATGTAGCCGGGCAGCTTTGACCCCGAAAAAGAAAAGAAGGCAAGTGGCATCAGCAACCAGGCAAGAGCAAACACTCGCAACCGGTCCACCGAATCCGTCGAACGCAATCGCCACCTGCGAGCTTTCACCAGCCCGTCGATTAGGAACGCAGTCCAGGGCAACGACATCGGAATCAGTATAAGAAGGTAGAAGTAGAAGCGTTGCGGGTGCCTATATTTGTTTGAAAGGTAGCGAGCAAAGTGGTGCTGAATGAAAAACTCATCAATGAATGGCCAGCCGTGTTTGATGATAACCGGAACGTACCAGATCGAAGCCACGGCAAATGCCAGCGGAAGCCCCCACCAGATGGAAAGCAAAAAGGATCTTGCAGGAAACTGCCGACGCATCAGTTGACACAAACCGATAACGCCCAACGGAATGACCAGGCCAATCAACCCTTTTGCCAGGAGAGATAGCCCAATGAAGACATAGAAACCAAACAGCAGCTTGCGACGGTGACGTTCGTCCTCTTCCAACTCTGAAACGAGGAAAAAACTAAGGGCCCACGTAGCGGTCATGGTGACTACAATATCGAAGCCTACACCTCTCGAAAAAACTATGATCCCAAGAGTCGACGCGGCAACGATCGCGCTCCAGGGTGCGAGTCCTGTCAATTGATGCTCAATGCTTGATCTGCAAACTCGTCTCCCAGTCCAGAAGACCGCGAACACAGTCAGCAGGCCAGAAAGGGCGGGCCCCAGCCGGGCGGTCCACTCGCTTACTCCGAATAAGCGATAGCTGGCCATCATCATCCAATAGAGCAGCGGCGGTTTTTCAAACCAGGTGTGGCCGCCAAGGGTAGGAGTAACGAGATCACCACGTAGAAGCATTTCGCGGGCTACTTGAGCGTAGCGCGGCTCGTCGGGCCCGACGAAGGGCACGTGACCAAGACCGTAACAATAGAAGGCGATGACGGCGAGAAATAGTAAAAGCCAGATCCGCTTGGCAAGCGTCAAAGGTTGCAAGTATAGTCGCTCCGAAGTGGTCAGTTGTCAGTTGTCAGTAGTCAATGGTCAGTTGAATTAGATTTGTAACTGAACGCTGGAGTATCCTCGAAACTACTTACACATTCAAACTGCCGAACTTCAAGACGGAATATACTCGCACTGACCACTGACCACTGACTACTGACCACTAACAACTGACAACAATGCCCTTACGAACCGCAGTCATCGGGGTGGGCCATCTCGGACGGCAGCACGCCCGCGTCCATAAAACTCTTACCGACGAAGGTCTGACTCGGTGTGAATGGGTTTGCGATCTCAATGAAGAGGCCGCGCTTTCTATTGCGGCAGAGCGAGAAGTTGACTGGACCACTGATTGGCGCGAATTAATCGGTCGCGTTGATGCCGTCAGTCTTGCAGTTCCTACTGAGTCGCACTGCGAAATTGCCTGCGGCCTGCTTGAATCAGGAATTCACGTATTGGTTGAGAAGCCGATCGCGCGCACGCTTGAGGAAGCAGATCGCATGATCAAAGCCGCGGACACAGTTGGCGCAGTGTTGCAGATAGGCCATCTTGAGCGATTCAATCCCGCAATGGTCGCGCTCCGTCCGCACGTGCGCAATCCGGTCTATTTCGAAATCCACCGGGTTGGCGAGTTCACCGCACGTTCTCTCGATATTGACGTCGTTCTCGATCTGATGATCCACGACCTCGATATCGTGCAATGGTTAGTTGGCGAAGATGTTCAAGTCACTGAACTCCATGCCGTTGGTATTCCGATCCTGACGAACAAGGTCGATGCGGCCAATGCACGACTGGAGTTCTCTTCCGGAGCGGTAGCTAATATCACTGCCTCGCGCGTCGGTACAGAGAAAATTCGCAAGATGCGTTTCTTTCAACCGCATGACTATGTCGCTGTTGACTACACCACCAAGCGCGCTTCGATTAGCGGCCTGGCGCCGCCAACCGCAGATGGCAAATGGCCTGGCGTCCAGGTTCGTCATCTGGATGTGATCGACGTTGAACCACTGAAAGCAGAGATTGTCTCCTTCATTGAAGCAGTTCAACTACGGAAGCCATCTCCGGTTTCAGGAAATGACGGCAGGAATGCGCTCAAACTGGCGCTGGGCGTCCAGGCGAGGATCAAGGAGCATGCGGCGCGTACCCGGTTTGAAGCGGTCAGGCTCCACTCTGCCGGTTGAGCCGTTCACCACCCGACGAGCCGCGGTGCCGATTCAAGTTCCAGGTTTGTTCTTTGTTGCTGTCTTCACGTTCTATTCAAACCTCATGCAAGGCGGTTACCCGACAATGAAAAGTAAAGCCTCCCTCCCATGTTGCGTCCTGCTTCTTTCGGTATGCCTCACGGCGGTACCGCTTGCCGGGCAGCAACTTTGCCAGCCGCCGAAGCTGCCAATTCCGCTAACCGGGCAGAATATTTTTAACGAAAGTCAGGAGATGGATCTCGGCGACGCTGTAGCCCAACATCTACGGCAAGACCATCGAGTGATCGATGATGACGAAGTCACTGGTTACATACGCCGCATTGGTGAGAGACTCATTAAACATCTGCCACCCACTAATCTTCAGTTCCAGTTTTTCCTGGTCGACCTTAACGAGCTGAACGCTTTCACCTTGCCGGGCGGTCGCATCTACCTGTCGCGAAAGTTGGTAGCGTTTGCCCAAAATGAAGATGAACTCGCGGGGGTCATAGCTCACGAGTTGGGTCACATCATTGCGCGTCATTCAACGATCGATACGACCATTCTATTTCGTGAGGTCCTGGGCGTAACGGAGGTCACCGATCGGCGCGACATTTTTGAGAAGTACAACCAGTTGATCGAAAACACCGCACGTAAACCCAGAGCTTTTGAGAAACTCGACAATCATGAGGCCGGGAACCAAAACGTCGCCGACTTGATCGGCTTGTATGCCATGGTCGGTGCGGGTTATGACGCACAAGCGCAGGCTTCGCTCTGGGATCGCTACCACGAGTTGAAGGGCAAAACTGGCGGCGGTTTCCTCTCGAATTTGTTTGGTCGCACTAAGCCGGAGCAGAAGCGGTTGCGCGAAATGTTGAAAGGTCTGGAATCTCTACCGGCGGACTGCCGGGGTGCCCGAAATACCGCCTCCGGTGAGGAGTTTCGCCAATGGCAAACTGCCGTTGTGAGTTATTCAGGCAACCTGGGCCGCAAAGAGTCGACGCCGGGTCTAATTTCAAAACAAGTGCTCCAGCCTGCTTTGCGGAGTGACATTAATCAGTTGCGTTTCAGCCCTGATGGAAAGTTCATACTTGCGCAAGACGATTCGGGAATTAACGTCCTTTCACGTGAACCACTGGCACCGCTTTTTTGGATTGATGCGACAGATGCTAGACCGGCACAGTTCACCCCGGATTCCCGCCTGATTGTTTTTAGCACATCAAACCTGCGGGTCGAATTCTGGGACGTGGCGGAACAGAAGCTAAAAAACGCTCACGAACTAGTTGTTCGTAAGAAGTGCTTACAAACCGCTCTGTCACCGGAAGGCAAGGTCCTGGCTTGTCTCGATAGCGATTTCGGTTTGAACCTCTTTGATGTCGCCACTGGTACAGCAGTCTTCGAAAAGAAAGGATTTACTCAGTTCGGGTTTTCGGATGTCTTCATGATGCTGCTTGCAGCCGTGCTCGCCGATGATGACACTGACGTCGGCGAGCACGAATTCATTAACATGGCTTTCTCGCCTGACGGACATTACTTCGTGGCCGGCGACAGGTCAGTGTTTTTTAGTTCCCTTGGCACGATAGGAACAAACGTCCAATCGCTTGCTTACGACCTGACAACAAAGACAGCCTCCGGCGTCAAAGGTGACTTGAAGGAAGTCGTTTCCACCGCCTTCGCTTTCGTTGGTCCCGACAAGATCGTGGGAAGACACTCTGGGAATCCAAAGAAGTCGGGCTTGTACTCCTTTCCGGCCGGCAAGGCAATCGCCAACTTCGATGTTTTTAGCAGTTCACTGTGGCCTGTTACGTCCGGTAATTATGTGTTGTTACGAAATGCCGGGAGTTACTCAGGTGGACTGTTGGACCTTGAGACACTAAAAGTTTCTCGGATCAATCAGCGTTTTGTGTTGGACGCTTACGGCTCGGTGTTGGCGTCGCAACAGAGAAATGGCGAGCTAGGGCTGTACGATCTGAAAGCCGTCAACGCCAAAACGGTAGTTCTCCCGGAAACTCCGTTCGGGCGCCTCTACGCTGCCGACATCAGCCCCGATTTCAAATGGCTCGCCGTCTCTGGTTATTCTAAAGGCGCCGTTTGGGACCTTGCCCAAAAACAAATGGTTTTCCATGTCCGTGGATTTCGTGGGGCCCATCTGAGCGAAGACAAGATGTTCTTCGCGGAATTTCCCAAGCTTGCCGAGGTCGAACGAAATGTGGCGCATCTGAATCTCGCTACTCGCGATATCGCTGTTGGCGCCACACTCGAAAACAGCTCGGCTCGCCAGCATGGCAGTTTCGTGATTCAGATGAATACTACGAAGAAAAGCCCAAGCTATTGGGAGAATGTCACGATGGAGGTCCGCGATGGACGCACGTTGTCACCGCTGTGGTCCCTTGCCTTTCCCAGCGAGCGACCTCGTTACTGGGCGGCCCCACGCGACGGGACACTAACGCTGCTTTGGCCCGTCTCTTCGAAAGCCGTTGCTGCTGAAGCCAGGGACCAACCGGATTTGAAGGCTCAGTTGAGCGCTCTGAAGGAGAAAAAGGGCGATTACCTTCTGAAGGTGTTGGATTTGAAGACTGGCAAAGCGCTGGGCAAACTTCTAATTGAAACCGGTAAAGGCTCTTTCCGAATTACGGATGTTCTGACGAGTGATGACTGGGTAGCGATCTCCGACACGCAAAATCGGACGCTGGTTTATTCTCTCAGCAGCGGCCAACAAAAAGGTAAGGTCTTCGGCAGACTATCTGCCATCAGCCCCGAGAGCAATTCGCTTTGCGTGGAAAATGGGGAAGGTCTGCTAACTCTCCACGATCTGGGCTCATTCGAGAAGCGCCGGCGGTTCACTTTTCCCAGCCGCATCTCGCTCGTTCGCTTTAGCGATGACGGAAAGCGTTTGTTTGTGCTCACGGCGGATCAGACCGTCTATCTGCTGGATGTCTCATCACGTTAGACTCTTCAGATATGTCAACAATTCCGATTCCGGCGCAGGAGCAAATCTCCGCCTTTCTCAACTCCCGTATCGCGGCCGGCGACTTCCCTTCCGCCGTTTATCTGGTAGCTGAGCGTGCTCGCCCAGTGTTCGGAGATGCTCTTGGACATGCCGTCGTCGATCCTTATCGCATAACAGCTTCGCTTGAAACTATCTACGATCTCGCTAGCCTGACCAAACCACTGGTAACCGGCCTTCTATGCGCGCGTCGCATCGACGAGGGCGAGTTAACTCTGGACAGCGCTGTCGCACACTACCTGCCGGAGTTTGAACGGACGGACAGGCAGATGATCACCGTACGGCAACTCCTGACGCACACGTCGGGCCTGCCTGCCTGGCGGCCGCTTTACATCCTTGCCGAAGGCGAGCGCGATCGGGTTCTCGGGGTGATCGCTGCGGAGGACCTCGACTACCAACCTGGCAAGCGGGTCGTCTACAGTGATCTGGGCTTTATCACGCTGGGTTTTCTGCTTGAACGATATACCGGCAAGCAGATGGCGGACTTGGCGCGCCTTGAGATTTTCCAAGCTCTCAGACTTAAGAGCACCTTTTTCAACCCCGAGGTCGCGATGCAAACCGGCATTGCCGCTTGCGAGACTGGGAATGCCTACGAGCGCGCCACATCAGAGGAGATGGGCACGCCCGAATATGCCAATTGGCGCGAAAATCTGATTTGGGGAGAGGTGCATGACGGCAACGCCCACTTCCTAGGTGGAGCTGCCGGGCATGCGGGTCTTTTCTCGACAGCTATTGAAACGGCGCGCATCGCCGCGCAGTTTCTCGCAACACAGAGCGAAATACTGAGTGCGCGAACTTGTGAACTCTTCAGAACGAATATGACGGAAGGGCTGGAAGAGGCACGCTCACTTGCCTGGCAACTGGCGGCAACTCCGGAGTCAGCCGCTGGTCCGGCGTTACCGCCCGACAGTTACGGCCATAGCGGATTCACTGGTACGAGCTGCTGGATCGATCCGCATCGCGAGCGAGTTTTTGTTTTACTAACCAATCGCACCCATGCGCGTTCGCTCCCTTTCGTCAACATTAATAGTGTGCGTCGGGAGTTTCATAGCCTGGCCGTAGCCGCCTTGGAAACCGGGACAGTGTGAGGACT
>JAMQPH010000278.1 GCA_023717605.1 Pyrinomonadaceae bacterium | reverse complement strand
GTAGATCTTTGTCCGAGTATGGCCGTAGCTCCAGAGGAGCGAAATGTTCTTACCGATGTGTGACGCGACCGATACATTTCGCTCCTTCGGAGCTTTCCCGAATCCTTTTGTACCGACAGTCTCTAAACATCACATCCCTATGGGATTGCCGGCAAAAATACTAGAACCAGATTGCTTTTCACTAACTAAGCCCCAGCATTTTGCCGGACGAACTGAGCGGGGGAGGTGGCAGCGTTCGGCGATCTATGGAGATAGCCGGCGCGAAAGGCGAAACCACATTCAGATCCGGCATAGGCCCCAACTGCCTGGAAGCCATGAGTTCGATATCGTACCCCTCGTGGCGTACCCGCTCGTCAACGTAAAGCAGTGAGAGTCCAAGTATCCAAACCGGAGCCAGCAGAATTCTACTCAGAGGCTCCAATACGCCATTCCCTATCGCGTACCAGGCCGGCCATTCAGCCGCGTTCCACGGTGACGGATCAACCCCGTTCACGTACGCATACCATCCCAGCGGTATTAGCAGGATCATTAATGCCGAATAGACTGCAAAAGCGACGAACAGCGTCATGGCCATCAGCCGGCGCACGTTACCACGGGCCAGAGAAAAGCTGCGGCTAACTGATTCGAGAATGCCTTTCCCCTCCACCAGCAAAACCTGCGGAACATAAGCAACGCGTCCAACGAAGAAGAAGAATAACCAGATGGCGACTACTGTTGCTGCCACCGTACCAATTACCCCGACGACTACTGACATCCAGACTGGAGCTATTTGAGCTAATACCATGGCGCCCACAGTTACGATTATCACCACTGTGTACCAGCCGAAACCCGCAACCATGACTGAGATTCCCACCCACCCGACCATAATCAGTGTCGCTAACAGAAGTCCCCAGAAACGCGAGCGAACCGCGTCGTAAGTTGCGCGCATGGAGACCGGCTCATTCCATAAGAGATGTTTCACCAGGTTGCGGGTAGCACCTCCCATAACAATCAGACTAAAGATGTAACCGGCAGCAATCACAATCACACCCAGAGCGCCTAAAAAGAAATAGAAGAGCAGCATTGTCCCACTGGGCGTAACGAAGACCGCGCGCTGGGCGATGCCGAACATGATCCACCCGATGGTGGAAACGATTACTGGCGGTGCGGCGATACGTATCAGGGTGAATAAATGGCGACGATAGAGCCTAACCGCGCGATCGATGAGATCGCCGGCGCCAAGCGGGGCAATAGAAAGATGATTATTGGTAGTTACCAATTGTCGTGAAGAGAAAAGACGTCGAACCAGGCTGCAGCGACAGGCCGGATTCTATCACACACGTTCCGGCAGGCCGGTTTTGGAGATATCGGCTAAATTCTTCGGCTTCGCCGCCCAAGTGCGGTAAGGCTCAGCCTTACCGTCAACCGATCGACATTTCTGAGGCTATGCCTCGCTCGTACGGATAGAGGGATAGCCTCGAATTCAAAATGGAAGCTGATCGGTAGGGCGTAGCCATACCGCACTGGGGGCGGCAAAGCCGAAGAGCAAGCTACCCTTCCAATTAGCTTGTCGTGAGCCGCCCATCTGGGATTTGCCGACTCACCGCGGGGAACCTCGATTCCGCTCCCAGGTTTGGCTGTTGGTCCGGAACCACTCTCAGGTTGCAATGAGATGAGTTCTAGTAAAATATGTGAAGACGTTTAGCATATCTGAAAACTTACATTCACACTCGCTGGTCTTTTGCCGTTGAATCACATCATATTTAGGCCGTTCGCCTTCGCTCGTGAGCGTCTTAAGCGCGCTCGACCGTTGCATCTATTGCTCGCTGCCGCGTGTCTGCATTTTTTGATTGCGCTTGCAATCTACGCGGCAGGACGTCTCTCGATCTTGCCGTACCCGTTCACGTCTAGCGGCATGGGACAGTTCGCTTTCGATAGTATCAGGTATCAGCAGGAAGCGAAGACGCTGGTAGAGGTCTTGAGCAACGACGGCGTCGCAGCCTGGCTTCGCGCCCCGTTCCCGTTACATGTTCATCTATACTCGCTCTCGTTCGCCATCTTCAGCCTGCTGTTTGGATATTCGGTCCTTGCCGTCGAACCACTTAATCTTTTTTACTATCTTGCGTCAGTGGTACTCATCTACCGAATCGGGAAAGAAGCGTTTGGGAAAGAGACAGGTCTCATAGCCGCGATAGTCATTGCCCTCTGGCCTTCGTTTCTGCTGCACACAACGCAGTTCCTTAAGGACCCGTTGTTTATTGTTTGTATGCTTGTCCTGGTGTTCGTGTGCGTCACCTGGTTAACGAAGATATGCTCATGGAAGAACGGGCTTTTGACAGGAGCCTTGGGCGCGGGGTCTATCGCCGTACTTGGTCGAATGAAGAGCAATATGTGGGCGTCAGTCCTGGTTCTCATTGTAATTGGCCTTATTCTGCTCCTGGCTCGGCAGGGGCGCGCTCGGCAGATCTTTGCTCAAACCATGTTGAGCGCCGCGTTGATTGTGACGTTTATGCTTGTCATGCCGGTGAAAGAAACAGAAGTCCATAGACGAGATCAGAGTGCAATCGAAATCACCGAACAAGCCGGACAGTCCTCTTTTGTGTGGAGGTCACTAGGGGTGCGTATCGCGGAGCGTCGGAAAGTTTTCAATATTACCTGGGGACCACAAGAGTCAACTATTGACGCGGCGTTGTTTTTCAACAATACAGGCGATATCGTGTGCTACTTGCCGCGCGCGACGCTAATTGGACTATTCGCCCCGTTCCCCCGGATGTGGCTCGCCTCCGCCGCCACCACGGGTCGGGCCGCACGCTTACTAAGCGGTGCGGAAACCCTTCTCTTCTACCTGGTCGCGTTGGCGGCTGGTGTCTGCGCGTATGTAGAACGACGCAACTTCTCCACATGGTTTTTGCTTCTAGTCGCTCTCACAAACATAGTTGCGCTTGGACTGGTCGTCACAAATATAGGCACGCTCTTCCGCCTGCGCTATGTCTTTTGGATGCTGATCATTATCATCGGCGCGCGCGGCTCGATAATTCTCGCGAACAAGTTTAGCGACGGCCAGGCCGCGAAAAGCGCCTCGTGATTTTCTTCGATTTACCAGCTGATAAGGAACTTTTCTTCAGCACTGGATCTTATACTCACCTATCTTATCGATGAAGGATTTATTCTTCGGGCCTAACCACGAAGATTATGCTCCAAGACGCTTGGAAAGAATGGCAGTCACGGACACTTCGACGAAGGGCTAATCGTGCTCTCTCTCGCCAGCTCGAATATCAAAATGTTAAGGCGGGGAAAGTGCGCGGACGCGAAGCCGACGTAATCGCGGGGATGTCGCGGGCATCACAACGGGTTCGTTCAATACTTGAAGAGGTGGGTTCCGTGAAGCCCGACGCGCGCGTGTTGGAAGTCGGTAGCGGGGCGCACGGCTTAATTTTCTCCTTTGGTGCGCACAGAGGCGTCGGTCTTGACCCCTTAGCTGTGCATTACGCTTCGCTTTTCCCGAGGTGGCAACGCAGCGCGGCGACGGTGGCAGCAGTCGGAGAGTCGCTACCCTTTGCCGACGGCACCTTTGATATCGTGCTGTCGGACAACGTCGTAGATCACGCTGAGCGGCCCGGGACCATTTTGGCGGAGATCGCCCGCGTGCTTGCTCCAGCAGGGCTAGTTTACTTCACAGTAAATGTTCATCATCCCTTCTACGCGGTTGCCTCCACACTGCACAACTGTTGGAACATGCTAGGCATATCCTATGAGATCGGTCCATTTGCCGATCACACCGTGCATCTTACACTCGACAAGGCAAGAGGTTTATTCAACGAATTGCCGCTGAATATTCTGCGGGAGCGTGCGTATATCAGCGAAGCCAAGGAAAAGACCCGGCGGCCCCAAACCCGTCATCCCGGCGACAGAGTCAAGCGCATCTTCTTCAAGAACGCGCTGTTCGAGGTAGTCGCAGTTCGCAAACCAGACTGAAGAGCCTCCGCGAAGATTGGGAATGAAAGAAGGGAGCGGCAGTGCGCGTGTCCCAGAGCGACAGTGTTCGACCGTCCCAGCCCGCCATTTGAGAACATTAAGTTCCTCAAGCTGCTTTCCGCGTAACGACTTTCGCTAGTAGTCCCCGATTGGTTGCGACAAGTCGATATCCCAGCCATAGAAAAGGTCTGCACGCGATGCTATCTAACAGGGCCGCCACAAATGGCCTTCCCGAGTGCGCGAGCAAATCGACGAATGCAGCACTGCCGCCGGTAACCCGCCCTTCGGAGTCCACCCAGTACGCCTGACGGTCCGACCACTGTAGAACTTCAGCCGGCAATTGATCTCGGACTGACTGATAAGGGGTTTCTGAGAAAGGCTGGCGTACCAGACGCTTCAGCATTTGCACCGTCGCAGCGCAAAAACCACAATCGCCATCCCAAAGAAGCACCCCTTCCTTCGCCAATTCGACGATTCTAATATCGGGAAATTCCTCCGGCACAGAGCGGAAGTCGCGCCAACACGAACTTGCACGGCGTAGTATGCGGGTATTCGCAATCCAGGCTGTGATCCTGGGCCAATCAACAAAGACCAGGTACATGGCCATCTGATATGGGAAGAAGATGTTCATTAAAAATAGCGTGCTGAGGTGAAACACCAGTCCTATTCCCAGGAAATACCAACGAACCCGTTTCCAGAACACGGCCAGCGGGAAAAGCAGTTCCCAAAGGAGAACAAAACCGACTGCAACTGGAAGATACTGGCGAATTGCCGGCAACCAGAAGGCGAAGTGAAACTGAGTATCGTGGAGGTTGTCGAGCGGATGCATGATAGCCAGCGCAGGTAGATTATCGGCGCTGAAGTAGCTCAATCCAGCCACGCGCAGCTTGATGAGCGCCGAACTAAAGTAGACCCAGGCCATCAGAAGCCACATCAACAGGATGGGAAACCCATAGGCAAACTCCGGTTTTTTCGCCCGCCGACCCGGCAAGCAGTCGACTGAGAAGCCATCGCCACAGGGAGAGAAAGCCAGAACGGTCAGGTAGTAAACACCGAGCATCTCGTCGTGGTTGAAGTGGCCAAAGCTCCTTAATAACCCCTGATAGAACAAAACCAGCAAGGCCGAAGTTTTTGTCGTCAGCGGAGTTAAGTAGCCGATGGTGCTGAGCGACAGGGAAAGCACCATGGTCCATTTCAGGATTGTCATGCCCTGCGGCGCAAGAAGCTGATCGTAGAATCTCCACGACAGGAGTTGCATGATTCCTGTGGGACGGAGAAGGGTTGAAGGCAGATGTCCCAGGTTGGAAAAAGAGGTATTTAGAATTGCGATGAGAAAGACACTACTAACCGCGGCCCGCACCATTCCCAGCGCCGCGGCAGTTGAGGGAACCAGCCGGCTTAGAGTTCCTGACGCCACGATTCAATGAAGGTGTCGTAATCGGAGTAGCGCTGACCGATCCACCGGTAAGCATCCAGGCGTACGGCTTTTAAGCGCTGAGGCGATGAAGGTGGCAAACGTGTGTTGTAGATCTCAGCCCAGGCCCGCAGCAATTCTGGAAGGCGCGCGGCCCGCGGCAGTCTCCCAATGTCTCCCGCAGTTGCCAGGAGTGTCGCGTTGTCGGGATGAAGCGAACGTAATTGAAAGGCTCGGTTGTCTACCGTTGCTATTACCAGCCCCCAGGTCCGGCCGGAAAGCGCATCGGTCAGCTTGATTGCGGGAATATCAACCACTTCTCCGGAAAGAGTCTCGCCGCGAAGCCGAAAGTATCTGTGACCGCGTTGTAAGTCGCCGCCGCCCATCATTACTGTCCACGCGGTTAGCGGATACACATTGCGCACACCAATAAAGGCCCAGATGAGCGGCAGGAAAATGCAGATGGTTAGCAGTGTGTAGCGAACGCGAAAACGCCGTGCAAAGGTCTCTTGCCGTACTGCAAGGTCGCGCGTTGCCAGATCATGCATTGATTGAGCCTAGTCGCGCTTTACGAGCTTGTTTGATTCAAGAGTGGTCAAGAGTTTGTCCACGCTCGTCAAAGCATGTTCGCGAGTGACTTCGTAAAGTGTCTGCATTTCGGAGACGATGTCGTCAATAGTGCTACGATTTTCCAGGCCTCGCCATATTAGAGCTCCCGTCTCGTTCAGCCGGTAATACTGTTTAGTGTTCAAGTTGACGAGTATCCCCTCGCCGCCTTCGAAATCTGTGAAGACGACATCCGCTAAGGGCACAGGCGTTAATGAATCCATCTTGGTTGTCCTTTTATTGAAGTTGAATGCAACTGAATCAGTGCGGAGAAGTCCTTAGCTGATGTAATTCAACGAGCTGCTGATAAGCGGGCAAGGCCCACTTTTCCCCCATCTCTTTTATGTAGTTGGAGGCGCTTGCTCTTTTCGAGTTAGCATCATCACTGAAGACGGTCTGTCCGAACCGATCTTTAGAGTAGAGACTCGCCAGTTGACTGATGGCCTCAGCCTCCTCAGCAGAAACTGCTACGCGAAAGAATCTGAACAGCCTTAGCAGCGTTTCCGGCGATAGCTCGTTGTAATTGCAAAGTAAGGTGTTTTTATCCATTCCCGCAGCGGCCGCTGAGTAAAAGCGTCCCAGCGCCCGGGCGCACAACTCCTCTGGACTAAGGCAGGCTAGATCCGCCTGGCTAACGCCCAGTACCGCGGCAGAGGCTTTTGGGTTGAAGTCGATCGTCATCCAATCCGGAGCATTTTTCAGATTTGAGACCATTACTTCGATCGGATCGCGATAGAGAAAAAGCACCGGCACCCCTGGCCAGATTTTTCTTATGCGCGCGAATTGTAAGATGCTAGTCGGTGCAAACTTAATGAAGTAATGGCGTTCAGTGCCGAATCGGCGTTGTCCCAGGGCACTGACTGCGCCGCGAAGAAATACTGAATAGAGCAATCCCTTAGTCCCGGTCTCGTCAGTGTCGGTGAAGAAGCGGCTTATCAATTTATCCAGAACTGGGGCTTCGGCGATTACCAGTGAGTCTCTCAATGCCCGGCTCGCGTTGGCCACCACCGTAGAACCACACCGGGAGGTGTGAAAAATGAAGCCCGAGGGTTGAAGGCTGTCCGATACTTTTTCCAGACGTATCAGTTCGTCAAGATCCGTAATCAGTGGCAGAGTTCCAGCTCTCTCCTTCCTTACCCGGGCTACAGTTTGGTGGAAAAATGGCTCGGCAAGGACAACTCCTGACATATCCAGCCATTCGAGGGCGGGACGCCCCTGCCACACTATTGCATCGACCGGAAGCCCCGACCTAAGTTGCTCGATTTTTGGGAGCGGTGTCGCCAGCTCCGCAACGTGATCCACAAGACCAACTTTGCTCATTCGGATTCCCACTGACTCATTAAAACAGTAACAAACGAGATCGAAAGTACTGCGGTGGCCCGATGTTCGTTCGACAGGTTTCTCTGGCGGGTCTGGCTGCGTGAGCCAGGCAAGTCTAAGCCAACACAGGGAGTGAACGGCTTTCCGTTCCGACACTTGCCGGCGCCTGTCGCCAGGGAAGCTTGCCCAGGGTATTGAGGCAAAACAAACAAGGAGAGCCGGTATAGAGATCAGCTTCACGACCCTCTTCGGCCAGCATCGTCAGCCGCTTTCGGCGCGCCTCCAACTGGCCAGCAGCAACACTGGAGAGGCGCGCGAAGGCAGGGCCAAAACCCTCAGTGTGTAAATCCGCAGCGACATCACCCTCTCCAACGCCTCCGCGAAAGCCCGATAAGTTGCAACACAGCGAGAGACGGCCGCGAAAATCGATGTTGGCACTAACGCCCGCGAGGGCCGAGCAGGGGGGAGACACATCAACGTTGTAGTATCCGACGTCGATGCCAATTTTCATCTTGAAGATCCGCGAGAGACTAGCGATTTCCTGTTCGGCGTGCCGGCGCTCCTCAAGAGAAAGCGCAGAAGAATCCTCCACCGAGCTCGAAGTTGGCATCAAGTGTCCAAAGTTAAGCACAGTTGCGCCCAGGCGCGCGGCAAATATTGCAATCTGCTCAAGGTGCGGAATCGTGTCATGCCGGATTCCGATCTTAATGGAGAACGGTATTCCGCTGCTATGACAGCGCGAAATGGCGCGCACTACTCTTACGAAAGAACCCTCACCGCGCCAATGGTCATGGGCTGCCCGAGTAACGCCATCCAGACTGAACCCCACATGGGTGATTGAATCGCGGTGTGCCAGGAGCGTGGGCCAGACACGCTCGAAGTGCCAGCCGTTCGTCACGAAGCTGAATCGCAGCCCATTGTCTTCGGAGATCTCGATCAGGCGGGCAAATTGGGGATGAAGCGTTGGTTCGCCGCCGGTAAACACAAGGTTGGTGATACCCATAACCTCGCGAGCTTCGCTAACCAGGTGCGCGAAAAACTCAGGCGCGAGGAAATTCGCGGGCGTGTGATAAAGATCGTCTTCGTCTCGCAGGCAATAGCTGCAATGAAGGTTGCAGATATTAGTGAGTTCGATGCTCAGCCGGCGCGGGCCATAATCGTTGGCTAAGCTGACATTCTCTTCGCTCATCTAACTAACCCCTCGCATATGCGACAAGCAGATCTGACGCACGGCTGGGATCGTCAAGCAAGTCCGTCCCTGCAAGAATATCCAGGGCAACAGTTTCTCTGACCAGGCGGCCGAGTGTGCGCAGATGTTCGCCGGCTGTGGGTTTGTCGTAGGTAGCCCATGGACATAGCCTTAAGAGGCGCGCCATCGCTTCCGATGGAGTCAGGCTCCGCACACGGCTTTCGGTTTCAAAAGTAATAACGGGGAAAACGATTGCACCTGGGTGCGCCCTCTGAATCTGACCCGACGGGAAGAAGTCCTGCGGGGTAAAGCGCTTTTTAAGCAGCTCCGCCCCTGCGGCGACAGGCAACTGTGGCAAATGGACCGCCGCCATCGTATCCGCAGTCAAAGCAAAGAACCGGCGTAAACCCCACGCTTCAATACCTTGCTGTCCCTCCTCAATCAGCAGAGTATCATCAGAGAGATAACCCCAGCCACAAGCGGTGAGCTGCAAAGTCAGCGTGGACTTGCCACTCCCTGATGAACCCGCAATCAAGACTGCTTTTCCGTGCTTAGGGGGAACGACGCCGCCGCTGTGGAGTTCAAAAAGGCCATTCCTCCGTAGGACAGACGAGAACGCCTGTGAAATCACCTGGGCGAGAACTTCTGACGCGAAATCGGACCGCTCTACCAGCCAAACATCCGCTTCAGGGGACGAGCCTGGACCAATGGTAACTACTGAGCCGTTGAAGTCCAGATAGTGCGTCTGGCCATCGGTGTAGCAAATGCCGCCCTGGGTTATTTCAAATCTTGCCAGACCTTCCGGCACTGGTGGGGCCTTTGAGCAGCACCTGATTCTGATCGTGGCATGGGGAGGCACGGTTCCAGGCACGGAAAGAGGAGTCACAAACCAGCGTGCAAGGAGAGATGAAACAGCGAGGGAAGACCAGTCGTCCTCGGCGTCAATTAGAAGAACGCGACCGGCGACTAAGTAAAGCAGCTTGAGCGCCGGTGCGATCAAGTAGAGAACTCCACTGGAAATGAAGATTGATTTTTCGGACGACCCTAACTGCGGTCAAGCTGCGCCGTTGGTCAATCCCTGAAAAAAGTGGGTAACGTCGGGATATCAACGCAGACGGTATTGTTGCCCTCGAGAGACTTCTTTCTTCCTGGAATGCTCGGTTTCGACTGGTTAGTGTGGTTCACACTCTCAGCCGGCGCAAAGATTAAAGTGAACTTTGTCGGTCGAGGTTTGCACCTCGAAGACTTAATTGGTTGCGCCGCTGGACGCGGTTTGGAAAAACGTAGTCGCTTCGAGAATGTCCACGGGAACAGTGATTTCCGGCTCGACAAACTGCTTCTTACCCGATTGGGTCAGTTCAGTTGTAACGACCTTGGTTTCATTCGACTCAGCGATCCCATTTGCGCTTGTAAACTCAGCTTTGTTGGTCAAGAGTAGCAGCCTCCTCAAAAGTATGGTCCATATCTTAAGCTCAACTGTGTAGTGGGGGAAACTAAAATTTCTTGGCCCCAGAACCTACCATGCACCGCCGCTTGCGTCAAATATACGCCCCAAAAATCGAATCAATCAACCCCTACTTTCATCATTGGTTCCGGGTTGTAACCGGCCAGCCGGCGCTTCAATCCCCTCGCAGCAGCCTGAACGGACGCATGATGTAGTAAGCAAAAGTCAGCGACGCGGGCAAATTTACGGCCCCCAGGTCACCGTCTGTCGGCTTAAACAAGAACCGGCAATACCGCATACGCAACCGCCAGCTCTCCCGCAACCGTAGGTTGAATCGAAAGCTTTGGCTTAGCGTCGGTAGCACCGGCTCGGTACCATCAAATAGTGCGACCGCCACCTGCTGGGCAAGCAGGTAGGTTGTCTTGTCGGAAAGAACCCGTGACTTCAGTTCATCGGGCAAAGGCGCATCGAAAAGGCAATTGGCCAGACATAAACCCAGAAACATCAGCCTCTCCGTCCCCGTGACCCGGGCCTGCGCGCAAAGAGCTGCCCAATCCAGGTCCCTTCGATTCAGTATTTCAGCCACGTCGCAAATCCAGGCTAGCCGCGTCCAAAGATGTTTTGAGCCGTGTACACAAAGTGACAACAAAAGATCCTCAGCGGATAAACTCCTGACGGCGAGGTTGTTCAGTTGGATACGTTCAAGACGATCCCAGAGTTGTTCAGCCTGAAATGATGAGGCGAACAGGTCGGGCGCTACCTCCCAATGCAATTCGACGATCATGCGACCCAACTCACGACTAAGCGTTAAGTTGTGCTGTGAGCGGAGCAAAAGAGATTGTTGGGCACTGGTCCACGCGGTACCGCACCGATAGCCTTGTGCGATCAGAAGTTCTTTGGCTCGCAACACGTCTGCCTTCCGCACCATGATGTCCAAGTCAACGAAACGCCTTAAGTCCAGATTGCCGTACGCGGAGACGGCCAGGGCTGGCCCTTTGTAGGGAATTGCCTCGATGCCCGCAGATTCAAAATCCTTTATTATGCGTCCTAGTTCATTAGTGAGAAAAAGATTGCGGCCTGCGTTTTTTTGATAGTAATCCCTGAGCCGGCTCAACTCTTCGGAAGGAACGCTCGCCGGCGCGACTGTGTTTAGTTGGAGGTAGAGCAATGAGAGCACAGAGTGTCTGCGAGCGAAGCGGTAGAGATAATCCCAGTCGATCCGTTGCTCCAGCAGCGTTTTGATCCGCGCGCTCGTCTGCTCGCCTGCCTGAGTACGCGAACAGCAAACTACCAACTCGTGCTCAGGGCGCGATGTGACTTGATCCGAAATTTTCGGCAAGGCGAGCATAGGCCAGTCTACTTGAATTCCAGGACTTCGCCGAAATTGAAATCAGTGAGGTTGAAGGCCCAGTCAACCAGCGCGGGTCTAACTTCGGATTGAATCGAAAGCTCAAACTTATACGTGTGCGGCAGGTTCAACCCGCCTTCCAACCGGAAATCAGTGAACTCTTCGAATGCATTTATTCGCGCGTTTGAAGATCTCGGGCCGGTCGCGGTCGGCAATGTTCCCCCTCCACCCGCGATTCTTTGTTGATCAGTCGTGTAAATCGTCCTTTCATACTCGCTCCGAACGTGCTGAAACGTCTCCACGTCGAAGAACAGCATGATCTTCAGGTCTGACCCCTTGCGGGGCTGGTACTTGAGAGCATGCATTTGCTTCCCGCCGACCTTCTTGAGACCTGCATATTCCAGCTTGGGATTCTTTTCCTGAAGATTCAACAGCGGCCACGAAGCTGAAAGCACCCCGCCGATTAATCCTTCTCTGAATAAGACGTCATTGGTAAGAAAGAACTGGGCCAGAGAGGTGCGAAGGCCGGGCTTGAATTGGCCCGCGATGAAATTATTGCCCTCGTACTTCAGTGATTCATAGGGGTAATCAGGAGAATTGAAGGTCAT
>JAMQPH010000258.1 GCA_023717605.1 Pyrinomonadaceae bacterium | reverse complement strand
CGTCAAACCGGCGTGGGAGAACTAGCGCTACCAAACATGCAAATAACAGATGCCGGTTTGCATGGGATGTTCCAATAACGAGTGAACACAGGAGGGAAGCCATGAAGCGAAGGAATCTGAGTCGTGCAGTTCTTATTGCATTGGTCATTGTTGCCGGCGTGGGAGGGATGTGGCTTTTCGGAACAGAGGCGGCAGCTCAAACTTCCCAGGCGGAAGCCCGCAACGTGCCGATGTTCGAGGTGGACCTCTCGTGGCCGAAGGTGCCGGCAAAGTGGAAGCTCGGAGATGTGTCCAGCATCGCCATCGATCCACAGGGCAATGCCTGGGTCCTGCACCGTCCGCGGACGCTCAAGCCGGATCAGGCCGCGATGGCAGCGCCGCCGATCATCGTGTTCGATGCGGCGGGCAATTTCATCAAGGCCTGGGGCGGGGCGGGCAGCGGTTATGAATGGGTCGAACAGGAGCACGGTATCCATATCGACTACAAGGGCTTCGTGTGGCTGGGCGGAAACTACTGCGCCGGGCTGAACCGGCCCGGGCTCAAGCCGGTTGCCGATGACCAACTGCTCAAGTTCACGCAAGACGGCAAGCTTGTGATGCAGATTGGTAGCAGCAACCAAAGCAAGGGCAATAGCGACACGAAGAATGTGCACCGTGCGGCGGACGTATGGGTCCATCCGCAGACCAACGAAGTGTTCGTGGCTGACGGTTACGGCAATCACCGGGTGATCATCTTCGATGCGGATACCGGCGCGTTCAAGCGGATGTGGGGTGCTTTCGCCAACAAGCCGGTGGATGACGACCATTGCGAGACCATTACCCCAAAGAGCTTCCCAGATGGTCCGGGTCCGCAAAATTTCAGCACCGTGCACGCCATCCGCGTAGCCAAGGATGGGATGGTATACGTGGCCGATCGGGAAAACCGGCGCGTGCAGATGTTCACGAATGACGGCAAGTTCGTGAAGCAGTTGGTCAAGACCAGTACGCCGTTTGCACGGAATCTGGCGTTATCCCCGGACCCGGAAGAGCAGTTCCTGTACGTTGGCAACGGTAAGGATATTGTGGTCGTCGATCGCAAGACACTCGAGGTTGTGGGGAGCGTCCAGGGCCCGGGCATGCTGGGAGGCGGCCACCAGATCGCGACCGATGCGAAAGGCAACCTCTATGTGGCTGCGACCGGCAATGGGATGCAGAAGCTCACGTTCAAAGGGATGTCGTCGTTGGCAAGCCGATAATAGCAGGCGTAGCGCGGACGGAGCCTCAGCGAAATCCGGGACGCGCGCCATGAATCGGTGAGTCGTAGAGTCTGATCCGGAGATCAAATCCGGGTCCGGCAAGCGTTGACGCGACCTTACCGGTTTGTTATGAGCCACTCAAGCGGTCACAAGGAAAGATCTCGCGGGAAAGGGAGGACTTATGTCGGCTAAGATAAGACATCTTGCTCTCTACACTGAGAATCGAAATCAGATGGCGGCTTTTTACCAAAAGGTATTCGGGATGAAAAGAATCACTCGGAGTTTCGTCGATCCTAACAAAGGGCACATCAGCGATGGTGTCATAGGTCTCGCTGTTTTGAACCGGCGTCCGAGCTTTGCGGCCGCACTGGATCACTTCGGCTTTGAAGTGGACGATGTCGGCAGCATCCTAGACACAATGAAACAGAAGTATCCGAAGACTCTGGTCACCAAAGGTTTGGAGCAAGTGGCATTCGCCGTCTTCAGAAGTCATGATCCGGCGGGAGCCCAGTTCGATATCTCGTGGAAAGAGCACCCCAAGGTTCAAGAAGGTTACAAGGACGACGGTTGGGAGCAATCAAGGCAGATCAATCATATTGCCATAAGGGCTTCAGAACCAGAACAGGTCGCCGAATTCTATCATGAGGTTTTCGGTCTCAAAGAGGGCAAGAATTTCCGAGATGAAGATACACTTTGCATAACCGACGGAAAGGTAGATCTTCTCATAAGGCGGACAACGAATCATTCCTATATGAGCATGAGGCAGGGGCTCGATCACTTCGGGTTCGCGGTCGAGAGCTTGGAAAATGCCAAGAAAGACCTTGCGGATTTTGCGACTTCTTTCCCAGACGCCGCTCCGAAAGACATTGCTGGCGGGATTTTTGGACATATCACGAAAGAAGATATGGATGGATGTCGAGTTGGACAGTATTCGTTTTCCGACCCTGATGGCATAGTCTTGGACCTTTCCGAGCTAGTCGCGCGGCCCTCAGTGTCTTCCTAGATAGAACTCTATGGCTTAGGCGTATGGGAACGCCGAGCGTAGATCTGCCAGGCTGAAAAGACAGCAAGTGAATCCTATCAGAAAAATTGTCAGCCTATCTGTAGTTATTTCTCTCTTATTCGGATTTCTGCATCCCGCCCATGCAGAGAACCCGACTACTATACATATAGGTGTGCCAACGAATAGCGCGACTTGGTTTCCACTTTATGTCGCGTGGAAAAAGGGCATGTTCCGCGACCAGGGCCTTGATCTGGTGCCTGTAACCATGCAAGCGCGTACGGCTTTGGCCGCCCTGGCGTCCAAGCAGATCGGATTCATAACTCAAATCGGCTCGCCGATGACGGCAATCACACGCGGTTTGCCCGCTAGCCTTATCATGGTGCTTTGTGACAGGTCGCACCACGTTCTGGTGACAAAGCCGGAGATTACCGCGCCGGCTCAGTTACGTGGCCGCGTTGTGGCTATCAGCCAGCCCGGCGGCACCGTCCATCGCGAATTGCTGGCGATCCTGGAGAAGTACAAGATCGATCCAAATGCTGTAAGAACTGTCAGCCTAGGAAGCACACCGCATGGCATTACGGCCCTTAAAAGTGGCACTGTTGACGCGGCGATGTTGTTAATTCCTCATGATTTGTATCTCGAGAAGGATGGATTTACCGGCCTCGTCTATCTTAAGGATGTTTTGGAGTTTCCCCTAGCCGGCATTGTCGCACACAACGACCAACTGCGTGACCGGCCTAATGAGGTGAAGAAAATTTTGCTCGGTGCCCTCAGAGGTATCCAATATAGTAAAACGCGCGGTGAAGAACTGCTTCCGATCTTAAAGGAATTCCTCGGCTTGGAAAGCTTGGAAATGACTAAAAAAGCCTACCAGAGGATGAGAGATGTCTGGTCGGACAGCGGAGTTCCTTCCGAAAAAGGCTTGAGAACTGCGGCAAGCTTGGCCGAAGTACCAACTGGGTTTCCACTAGACAAACTCGCCAATTGGTCTTTATTGGACGAGGCGAGGTCATCTCTCAAAACACGCTGACTGTGAAGCCTGCTTTTTAGCAGAATCAAGCCGGGAGCGACAAGAAAAGTAGCCTGTTCCTTTTTTGATCCTATTGTTATTGAACTGCCAGTTTAAACACCGCCCTGGCATTGTCTTCGAAGATCTTTTTGCGATCCGGCGCGCTTAGCCACTCGATGTTCTCGATCAGCGGTTTTACGTTGTCCATGGAACGGCCAGTTGCCGGATCAACGGAAGATCCTACCCCCGGACACTCGGTGCCGAATAGGCAGCGGTCAACGCCGACGGTCTTGATCAGGAGACGCAACGCTTCTTCAGTATACAACACGGT
>JAMQPH010000234.1 GCA_023717605.1 Pyrinomonadaceae bacterium | reverse complement strand
AAAAGTTGATCCAGACAATAGTTCAACTCGAGTCGGCCTTGGAGTTCGTTGAGGATGACCTGCCGCAGCTAAAGAAGGAGCAGATCGCGGGAGAATTAGCAGATGTTGCCACCGACCTTGATAGGCTTAGTTCGACATTCGCTGTGGGCCACTTGCTGCGGGACGGGCTAAAGGTAACCTTCGCCGGCCGACCGAATGTCGGTAAGTCCAGTATATTCAATAGGTTACTAGCATCCGACCGTGCCATAGTGACTGAATTTCCAGGGACTACTCGGGATACTTTAACTGAGCGCATCAGTCTCGACGGCGTTCCCACCATGTTGACAGACACCGCGGGTGTGCGTGATTCGACGGATAGAATTGAGAGCATGGGAGTGGATCGCACGCGTCAGGCAATGGCTGATGCGGACCTGCTCGTGGTTGTCATTGATGGTTCGGAGGATCTGCGCCCGGAGGACTTTAGCGTACTCTCGCAAGCCAGGCGTTCACGGCATATTGTTGCTATCAACAAGAGCGATGTACCGTCTTTCAGCCTCTTGCAGAAATCCCGACCAAGCTTCGAGGCAGAGACGATTAACATTTCTGCCGTCACGGGATTCGGTTTTGAAAGACTGCGTGCTGCTATACTGGAGCCATTCGGATCTGTTGACTCGTCAAACGCGGGTCTGTTGATTACTGATGCACGCCACTATGATCTGCTGCTTCGCGCGTGCGCTGAGGTTCAGTCATCAGTCGATTTGCTGAAAGATGGGGCCAGCGAGGAGTTGGTGTTAGTTGGACTTCACAACGGACTACGATTTCTGGGACAGATCACTGGCGAGACCACGGCCGATGAGATCTTGTCGGAAATCTTTGCAACGTTCTGCATAGGCAAATAGCGATGAGTTTTGATGAAGTCTTTGATGTAATCGTTATCGGTGGTGGTCACGCTGGCTGCGAGGCTGCTTCTGCTGCGGCCAGACTAGGTTCGCAGACGGCACTCGTGACGATGAACCTCGACCTCATTGGACAAATGTCCTGCAACCCAGCTATTGGCGGGATCGCGAAGGGACATCTCGTTCGGGAGATAGACGCGCTAGGTGGAATTATGGGACGGGTCGCGGATCGGGCAGGTATTCAGTTTAGATTGTTGAACCGTTCGAGAGGCCGAGCAGTCCAGTCGCCACGCGCTCAAGCCGACCGCTCGCTGTATCGCAGGGACATGAGGAAGACTCTGGAAGGGACGGCGAATTTACATCTGCGGCAGGGAACCGTTCTTGATCTTGTAGTCGTCCGGGGAAAAATGGCTGGAATTGAGTTGCAGGACGGACGCAGATTTGGCGCCCCTGCGGTGGTAATAGCAACCGGGACATTTCTGAACGGTGTAGTCCATACTGGTCGTCAGACTTACAAAGCAGGAAGGGCCGGCGAACCTTCATCCGTTGAACTTGCGGAAGCTTTGAAGCGTTTGGGTTTTCCCGTGGGGAGGCTCAAAACAGGGACTCCGCCGCGACTCGATGGTCGAACGATCGAGTGGTCCGCGTTCGAACCTCAGCCACCGGACCAGGTGCCGGTGCCTTTCTCATTCTCAACCGATGAGATAAGGCAGCGTCAGCTGGCTTGCTATGTTGGGTACACCTCGCCGAGCGTCCACGAGGCTATTAGACAAAACCTGCATCTGTCACCGTTGTATTCCGGAAAGATTCAGGGGATCGGACCGAGATACTGTCCTTCGATTGAGGACAAGGTTGTAAAGTTCGCGGACAAGAATCGTCACCAGTTGTTCCTGGAACCCGAGGGTCACGATACGAATGAAGTTTATCTGAACGGATTTTCGACATCCTTGCCCGCAGAACTTCAGCAGGAGTTGGTAAGGCTAATTCCGGGCCTGGAGGAGGCAAGAATAGTCAGGCCGGGGTATGCCATCGAATATGATTTTGTCGATCCTCGAGAACTCGGCCCGGATCTGCAGACGGCGCGAGTTTCGGGCCTCTTCCACGCGGGCCAGATCAACGGAACGACTGGCTATGAGGAGGCTGCTTGTCAGGGGCTGATTGCCGGGATCAATGCGGCCCTTACGGTCCAGGGTCGACAGGTATTTCGGATGCGGCGTAAAGAGTCTTACATAGGCGTTCTAATTGACGATCTCATCAGCCAAGGTGTGGATGAGCCTTATCGAGTCTTTACTTCGCGGGCTGAGAATCGACTAGCTCTTCGTTACGACAACGCGGATGAGCGCCTCGAGCCTTACGGCCGAGAGCTTGGCTTGGTGGGCGACTCGGACTGGGAGCGATTCAATCAGCGAAGAGATCGAATTGTGCGGCTGGGTAGAATATTGGAAGAAACGCGTCTTAAACGGTCCGACGCCGCATATGCGGCGATCAGCTCTAAGCTGGGGGCGGACCTGGGGGATTCTGTAACCTTGGCTCAACTTGGAAAGCGAACCGGGGTTGGCGTGGACATCATCCGATCGGTATTACCTGCAGAAATGGTGCCCGGCATAAGGGATTCTGAGATCGAGTCTGGATTGGCTGACTCGCTCTATTCCGGCTATATTGACGCCCAACGGCTTAACTTAAAGCGGCTGCATCAACATGATGGCCTTCAGATTCAGCCAGACTTCAGCTTCCGAGGACTGAGTGGTCTATCACATGAAATGGTTGAGCGTTTTGAGCGGGCTCGACCGCTAACGTTTGGAGAAGCTCGCCGGATACCCGGCCTCACACCCGCCGCACTATCAATGTTGCTTGTACACCTGACCGTTCAACGACAAGCGGCTTAGATTGTTTCACGTGTCCCATAGTCGCACCCTACCGTTCCACATGGAACTTTGACCGAAAACGCTTTTCCTGGCAAATGCTTTATGGCGTCTCCCTGGCCTTTATGGTAGTTTAGCGCCGCAAGAGCAGGAGATGTCCAGCAGCTGACAATGGCCAAGACAATCGCAGTTGCGAACCAGAAAGGCGGCGTGGGAAAGACTACGACCGCGGTCAATTTGTCGTCAGTGATCGCCAGCGAAGGCATTCGGGTCCTGCTGGTCGACGCAGATCCCCAAGGAAATGCGACCTCTGGAGTGGGGATCCCTCGTGGTAGCTTCCGAAAGAATCTCTACCATAGCATCGTGCTGGCTGAGCCTGTGAAAGGTGTAATTCTCACCACCGAAATCTCTGCCCTTCACATTGCGCCCGCGAACAAGGAACTAACCGGAGCTGAGGTTGAATTAGTCGACATGGAGAGACGCGAGTTCAGGCTTCGAGAAGCACTGGAGTCGGTGGACGGCGACTATGAATACATCATCATCGACTGCCCGCCGTCACTCGGTCTCTTAACACTAAATGCACTTACAGCTGCGAAGTCTCTGTTGGTACCCATTCAGGCTGAGTATTACGCTCTTGAGGGTGTGACTGAGCTCTTCGACACACTCGCTCGAATTCGCCGGCTGCATAACCCAACCCTTACGATAGAAGGCCTTTTACTCACGATGTATGACGAGCGCACAAATTTATCTTCAGCGGTGGCGTCCGACTTGAGGGACTTCTACGGTCAACAGGTCTTTCAAACGGTTATCCCCAGGAATGTGCGGCTTGCAGAGGCCCCGAGTTACGGCAAACCAATAATCCTGTATGACAAACATTCGAAAGGCTCGGAGGCCTACATCGATTTAGCCAGGGAGATACTTGCTCATGACGCGAAAGCCGTTGGGCCGGGGGTTGGGCGCACTGCTGTCGGCTGAACAAAGAAGTTCGACTGAAGAGCCGTATGAAATTGCGATCGACTTGGTTGAGCCTAGCAGTGTGCAACCGCGGACTCGATTCGACGAAGCCAAATTGGAGGAGCTTGCGAAATCGATCCGAGCCAATGGCGTGGTCCAGCCGCTGCTGGTGAGAAGGAAGGGTATTAACTACGAATTGATTGCTGGAGAGAGACGTTGGCGGGCAGCTCATTTGGCGGGCTTAAACCACGTTCCAGTAGTCGTGCGAAATGTACCGGACGATAAGGTCTTGGAACTGGCACTCATCGAGAATATCCAACGCGAGGATCTGAACCCGATCGAAGAGGCTCAAGCCTACCGAAAACTTATCGATACGATTGGTCTGACACAAGAGTCTCTCGCCGAGCGCGTTGGACGGGACCGCTCATACATAACTAATTACCTTCGCCTTCTGCGTTTGCCCGATGACATACGGCGCCTGATTGAAGAGGGCAAGCTATCAACCGGCCATGCCAGAACACTTCTGGGATCAAGTGACGCTGACACGCAGCGCCGGATAGCAAGAAGAATCATCGAGCGTGGCTTGTCAGTTCGCGAAACAGAACGAATGGTCAGACAACTGGATGAGCCGGGATCAAAGTCGCGTGTCGCAAAGGCCAAAGACATTGACCCCAATGTGCGAGCGGCTGAGAACAGGCTGCGTCGTCATTTAGGGACGCAAGTGCACATCACTCAGAACCAAAATGCTGAGAGCGGTCGCATAGAGATCGAATTCTACAACGCCGCAGACCTAGAACGCCTGTTCCGTTTGCTAGTTCCGGCTGCTCGGCCAGCCACAGGCTAGGGGCCGCCACTGTACATTGTACACCGGCAAGACCTCACGAACCCCCTCAGTGGCGACTGTACAGTGTACAGCGGCCTATCGACCCGCGCACTCCCAGTGTCGCTTGTATCGGGCTGAGAGTTGTTGACTTGACCGCGTTTTGGGCAGGGTGCTAGACTCGCAAACTTTTCAGATGCTGATGTTTGCCGCTAAGTGGTGGCGTTAACTACATTAAATTTATGGGCTTCATTCTCCTGGGCTTGGCTGGGAACTCCATTCAATTGGTGCCAGATGGGACCCTCATTTTGCATGGGGCCATCATCATCATCATGGTGATCGTTCTGAACCGGACGCTTTTTAGGCCTATTAACCGGATCCTGGAGGAACGTGACCGACGGACTAGAGGTCTTCGGAGCGAGGCTGAGCAGACGCTGGTGACGATAGAACAGAGTCTCCGGCAATACGAGCAGACACTACGAGGGGCCCGGACTGAGGGATACCAGCTCCTGGAGGCACAGCGAGCTGAGGCAATTCGGGAGCGGGAACGTCAGATTGCTTCTGCCAGGGAGTTGCTGAGCAAGCAAACATCTACCGAAAAGCAAGAGATAAGGTCACAAGCCGAGATCGCTCGTACGACGCTTTCCAAAGAAGCGAAAAGAATAGCTTTGAGAATTAGCTCTCAGATTCTGGGAAGGCCTGTTACCAGCGAAAGCGAATGACTGAGATAGTTGTCAAACTGTGAATTGCTGTATGTACCCTTACGCGTTTAGCACATTGAGTTTGGAAGCCAACGGCGTCTGGTGGGAATACCTGAACCACCCTGGCTTGGAGGTTTGGAAGTTCGTCAATTTGGCCTTGTTCATAATTGGAGCTATTTATCTGCACCGTCGATTTGGGCGACCGATTAGCGAGGCATTAAGAGCGCGAGGCGAGGGAATCAAACTCGAGCTTCAGAGAGCTCGTGAGGAGAAGGAGTTGGCGCTGGCGAAGCTGGCTGAAGTGGAGGCGAGGATTCAGCGAATGGATAGTGAAGTCTCGTCAATCCGCGAACAAGCGAAGTTGGAAGCGGAAGCGGAGCGCGAACGGATCAAAGTTGCTACAGAAGCGGAAATGACGAAACTGAGACAACAGGCTCAAAGAGAGATCGAAAGCACCGCCAAGGCAGCTGTTCAGGATCTACGCGAATTTGCGGCCCAGCAAAGCGTAGCGCTGGCTGAGGAATCTATAAGGCGGGATCTTCGCACAGAAGACGATAAGCGAATCATTGGGCTGAACGTCGAGCAACTGGGGAGGGGCGGCCGTTGAGTTCGCAGACTGTTGCGCGACGTTACGCAGCCGCGCTGGCGGATGTCCTACTGGCGGGCGGGTCGCCTCGTGAGGTTCAGGATGAATTGATTGCTTGGGAATCAATGATCCAATCGAGCGAACTACTCCAGGAGGTTTTCAGTAACCCGACTGTTGCCTATGAGCAGAAACGTTCGTTGCTCGAGGAATTGATCAAACGGACGAAGGTTCGCCAGCCCACCGCGAATTTTCTTAGAATACTCCTAAAGAATCAGAGACTCACCGAACTCGGTGAAATCAACAAGCGACTTGCACAAGTCCTGGACGAACGATCCGGTGTGATAGCTGCTCACGTGACTACTGCGCGCCCGGTTTCCGAGGAGATCAAAAAATCACTCAATGCGCGCCTGGCAACGATAACAGGAAAAGATGTGCGGTTAAGTTTCGAAATCGAAGAGGCTCTTATTGGAGGGATGGTTACGCGAGTTGGCTCCACCGTCTATGATGGGTCAATCCGTAATCAGCTGAAACAGTTGGAGCTAAGACTGGCCGGCAGATAGGCTAAGGCTTTCCAAGCAGGCTTTTATCAAGTTGTGCGCTGACTAACTGACTAATTAGCGAAGTTCGAAGGGAACAAAATGGAACCGATTAGAGCAGACGAAATCAATAAAATAATTCGGAAGCAGATTGAGAATTTCGAAGTCGGCATTACCGTGATGGAGGTGGGCACGGTTATCAAGGTCGGCGACGGAATTGCCGAGATCCACGGACTTGAAAAAGTGATGGCTGGTGAGCTGCTGGAGTTTCCCCATGATGTGCGCGGGCTGGCCTTGAATCTTGAAGAAGACAAGGTGGGAGCGGTGTTATTTGGTGACTTCCAAACGATAAAGGAAGGCGACGTGGTGAAGCGGACTGGGCGCATCATGCAGGTTCCTGTCGGCGATGCGCTGATTGGCCGCGTGGTAGACGCGCTGGGTATTCCGATCGACGACGGTGGACCATTGGTGACGGACACTTACAACCCCATTGAACGGGTTGCCCCAGGCGTTGTGGATCGCCAGCCGGTAAAAGAACCTTTACAGACAGGACTGAAGGCCATTGACGCGATGGTACCCATCGGCCGCGGACAGCGCGAGCTGATAATTGGAGACCGTCAAACGGGCAAGACGGCAGTGGCGGTCGACACCATCATCAATCAGAAGGGCAAAGATGTAATTTGCATTTATGTGGCCATCGGACAAAAAGCCTCGACGGTCGCCCAGGTGGTCAAAACGCTGCAGGACTTCGGTGCCATGGAGTATACGATTGTCGTTAAGGCCACTGCCTCAGACCCAGCCGCGATGCAGTTTCTTGCGCCTTATTCGGGAGCTGCCATGGGTGAGTTTTTCCGTGACAACGGCAGACACGCTTTGACAATCTATGATGACCTTTCCAAGCAGGCAGCCGCCTATCGCGAAATTTCGCTGCTGCTTCGACGCCCCCCTGGCCGTGAGGCTTACCCCGGAGATGTTTTTTATCTCCACTCGCGGCTGCTCGAGCGAGCCGCTAAGTTGTCCGACGCAAAGGGAGGCGGTTCATTAACGAGTTTGCCGATCATCGAGACCCAAGCCGGAGACATTTCGGCCTACATTCCCACCAACGTCATCTCAATTACGGACGGCCAGATCTTCCTCGAGGCTGACTTGTTCAATAGCGGTATTCGTCCCGCCATCAACGTCGGCAACAGCGTCTCGCGCGTAGGTGGATCAGCCCAAATCAAGGCTATGAAACAGGTGGCCGGAACGCTGCGCATTGATCTCGCGCAGTTCCGAGAGCTACAAGCCTTTGCTCAGTTTGGTTCTGATCTTGATAAGGCCACTCAGGCCCAACTCGCGCGCGGCCAACGCCTGGTCGAGATATTGAAACAGCCGCAGTATCGGCCGATGCCGATTGAGAATCAGATTCTGGCGATCTGGGCGGCGAGTAATGGCTTTACTGACGATGTTCCAGTTGAGGATGTGCGTAATTTTGAAGCTGAACTACTCAAGTTTATTGAAAATTCACATCCTGGTCTCTTGCAGAGCATTCGCGAGAAGAAAAATTTGACGGACGAGATCAAAACAGATCTCCAACAGGCTTTGAAATACTTTAAGGACATTTGGAATGAAAGATCCAGCGGTGTTGGATCAGGGACCCCCCCCGAGGTTACGGCACCGGCCGCGGCACCGGATCTGGTACCGGCCGAGGTGTAGTTCACTACCTCCCAACGGATAGCTATGCCCAATCTCCTGGACATTCGACGTCGCATTAAGTCGGTTAAGAATACGCAGCAGATCACCAAGGCCATGAAGATGGTTTCGGCGGCAAAGCTCAAGCGTGCGCAGGATCGCGTTGTGACTGCGCGTCCATTCGCAAACAAGATGATGGAGGTGCTTAGCGAGCTCGCCGCCAGAACCGACGAAAGTTTCCATCATCCGCTACTCGACGCGCGAGGGGATGACCGGTATCTGCTGGTGTTGATAACCGCGGACAAAGGATTATGCGGCGCGTTCAATACAAACCTAATCAAAGCCGCCCAAGCTTTCATTCGCGAGCATTCCGGTAAGCAGGTTGAGATCCTGGCTGTGGGCCGCAAGGGCAGAGACTTTTTCCGTCGTCGAAATTTGACGCTGGCCGGGGAATACGTCGGGCTTACTGGAAAAGGCCGAGTGGACTTCTCTGAAGCAATAGAAGTGGCCCGCGACGTAATAGAACGTTTTACGAAAGACCAGGAGATTGACAAGGTCTTCGTCATCTACAATGAGTTCAGATCAGTGATTCAGCAGCGCGTCGTTGTTGAGCAGCTCTTGCCCGTGTCGCGTGGGAGCTCAAACGCTGAAGAGTCCGCCGCTCCCGGCCAGCCTCTCAACCTAGTCGACTACGTTTACGAACAACCGCCGTCTGAGATATTTAGCAAGTTGCTTCCACGCCTGGTAGAGACGCAGGTCTTTCGTGCACTGCTGGAATCCGTAGCTTCTGAGCAAGGTGCAAGAATGACCGCCATGGATTCCGCCTCAAAGAACGCCAGCGAACTGATTGATTCGCTCACCTTAAACATGAATCGCGTGCGACAAGCAGCCATCACCAACGAGATCATAGAAGTCGTTTCGGGCGCCGCAGCGCTCTAAAACGTGCTCATCGGGAGTGCGAGTCGAGATGGGAAGCAGCTTTGTGCGGCTTCCCATTATTTTCTGAGCACCTCGATTGCACTTCGTCACGAAATGGAAACTCGATCAACGCGAGAACGGATTTGGCGCTACGCTCCGCTGATTGTCTGGATGGCCCTCATCTCTTTCGCGTCGTCGAATGAGTTTTCCGCCGTAAACACCTCGAGAATCGTCAGACCTTTACTGCTCTGGTTATTTCCCAGCATCAGTGAGGAAGGCATCGGGGTGGCGCATTTCCTGGTGCGAAAAGCAGCGCACATCACCGAATATGCCATCCTGGGCTGGCTGGCGGCACGAGCCTTTACAGGCTCTTCGCGCGAGTTTCTGCGGCGCAGGTGGTTCCTTGCCGGCCTACTGCTAATCGCGCTGCACGCGTTACTGGATGAATACCATCAAAGCTTTGTACCCTCGCGCACCGGCTCTCTTTATGACAGTGGCATCGATATCGCCGGCGGATTAATTGGGCTAACTGTCTTTGGCTACTTCCGCTCGCGTGCCGCTGTCAATCTCAGACCAGCGCAAAGTGGCCGTAAGCGTAGATGAACAATCATGAAATCACTCAACGCTCTTTTCTCCGCGCCTGCTTTGTGCAATATTTGCTCCTCGGCGTGGCGGCCCTGAACATCGCGAGGCCATAACCCGTATATTACCGCGCGGCGAAAACTAACCGCCGCTCAAAGGAGTGACAACACCATGGGAATTCTTGATGCCATCCGCTCGCAGTTCATTGAGGTAATTGAGTGGCTAGACGATTCTGGCAACACGTTACTTTACCGGTTTCCAGTCCAGGGTCAGGAGATTAAAAACGGTGCGCGACTCACTGTGCGCGAATCGCAAACGGCAGTTTTCGTTTTTCAGGGGCAGATCGCAGACGTTTTTTCTCCCGGCCTTTACACCATTGACGGGGGCAACACGCCTATTCTCACCAAGCTCGGTGCCTGGATGCACGGTTTCAACTCGCCTTTCAAGGCAGAAGTCTATTTTGTAAACACCAAACAGTTCACCGATTTGAAATGGGGAACTCCTAATCCTGTGATGATGCGGGACACGGACTTCGGCATGGTCCGTTTGCGAGCCTTTGGCATCTACTCAATCCGGGTTGAGGATCCGAGCGCCTTTATTAAGGAGATCGCCGGAACCAATGCCCACTTTGTTACTGAGGACATCGAGGGGCAATTGAAACGCACATTAGTGAGCGGCTTCAGCGACGCGCTGGGTGAGTCAAAGATTGCCGCCCTCGATTTGGCATCCAACTATGACGAGCTGTCAAAGTTCACCCGCTCGAAGTTGAGCGAGGAGTTCAAGACTTTTGGGCTGGGGTTGACGAAGTTTGTGGTAGAGAACATTTCGCTTCCAGCAGAAGTTGAAGCGGCGATGGATAAGCGGACGTCAATGGGTGTTATCGGAGATGTTAGCAAGTATGCTCAGTTTCAGGCGGCTGACGCGATGCGTGATGCGGCCCAGAATACTTCTGGCGGCGGAGCAGCCACCGGAGCTGGACTGGGAGCAGGCTTCGCCATTGGGAACGCTATGGCCGGAGCCATGACGGATGCGATGAACCCGAAAAGGGGTGATAGCCAGGAAGCTCCGAAAGTTACTTGTACGAAATGTGGGACGTCGAATCCGGCGTCGGTTAAGTTCTGCAATGAGTGTGGCTCGAAAATCGAAGTTGGGGCACAAACTGCTACATGTATGAAATGTAATGCGAAACTCCAGCCGGGCGCGAAATTTTGCGCGGAATGCGGAGCCAAGCAAGAAAAACTGAAGTGCACTAAGTGTCAGGCAGAACTAAACCCCGGAACGAAGTTCTGCAACGAGTGTGGCACCAAAGTAGAAGCAGGCTAATTGATAATCACAAGGCTTCAGACCACAACCGGGATTCACTGGAAGGCCGTACGTCTAAGGACGTGCGGCTTTTTGCATACAGTACCCAGGGCGTCGATGGTTTCGCGGTTTGTTCGCAGGCAATGATATGCTGTGGTCATCCGATAGCACTGAAAACTCCTTGGCTTGATGAGGCAATGAACCCGAAATGTTGAGTCGCTTTAAGCAACCACGGCGAGTCGTGATCACTGGTATGGGGTGTGTGACTCCGATTGGGATCGGGCGTAAGGCGTTTTGGACTGCGCTGATCAAAGGCGAGAGCGGAAGCCGCCGAATCGAATCGTTCGATGTTTCCAATTCACCAGTGAAGATTGCTGCCGAAGTTCAAGACTTCGATTGGGAAGCCCAACTCAACCCCAAGGATCGAAAACATGTTCCGCGAACAGTACCTCTCGCCCTTGCGGCAGCCCGGGAAGCTCTCGAAGACGCGAATCTCTGTCCCTCTGAGATGACGCTGGACCAACGTCGGACGATCGGAGTCGTGTTGGGTACGGGTGGCGGCGGACTCGCATTTACGGAGCAACAGTATTCGTATTGGTACGTCGGGCCAACCTACAAGGCGAGTGTTTACACGATTCCCTCATCAACACACGGAGGTCTTTCAAGCGAGCTGTCGATGGCCTTTGGCTTGCGCGGCCTTTCGCACATCGTTTCGACTGGTTGCACGAGCTCGACTGATGCTATCGCCTACGCGGCAGAACACATCGCGCTCGGCAGGCAAGATGTAATGATCTCCGGTGGCGTCGATTCGCCCATCGCCCCCGGCATTCTCGCAGCCTTCAACCTCATGACGGTTTTGACCAGCGATTGGAATGACGAGCCGCATCGTGCCTCTCGTCCGTTTTCCAGAAACCGATCCGGGATCGTGTTGGGCGAGGGCGCGTGGATCTATGTCCTGGAGGAGTTGGACCGAGCGAAAAAGCGCAACGCAAAAATCTATGCTGAGATTACCGGCTACGGAGCGACCTGCGACGCCTACCATCGAGTCCGCCTGGAAGAAGGCGGCGACGAGCCGGCGCGCGCGATGCGGCTGGCTTTGGAAGACGCGGGACTCACACCTCAAGACGTTGACTATGTAAATCTCCATGGCACCTCGACTTTACTAAATGATCGAATAGAGACCAGCGCGTTGAAGTTAGCCTTCGACGGTCATGCCTCTCGAATTCCGATGTCAGCGACGAAGTCGCAAGTCGGGCATCCACAAGGTGCCAGCGGCGCAGCCGGATTAGGCGCAGCGTTGTGTGCCATGCACGAACAGATGATTCCCCCCACCATAAACCTGGACGAGCCTGATCCCGATTGCGATCTCGATTACGTTCCAAATCAGGCGCGGGCAGCGCAAGTGCAGGTAGCACTCTGCAACTGCATCGGCTTTGGATCGAAGAACAGCGTGCTGGTGATTGAGAATAGAAAATCGTAATCGCGGATCCCAAGGGGGACGAGCAGTGACTCCGGGCACGGCATTGCAACTAATCATGTTCGACAGGTTCCGCCAGCGAAGCAACGATCTCGAGCATATCGATATTGGTGATTACACTCCCGAAGAGTACGAAGGCTGCATCGTTGAGCTTCAACGCGTTAATCAATGGTTAGGTGATGCGAGGGCCTTACGGCGCTCGTTGTTGGCGGACATCGAGCAAGCCGATCTGCGCAAGTTCTCTGTGCTCGACGTAGCGGCTGGGTCGGGTGAACTCTTACGAGTGGCGGCTGCCTGGGCCAGAAGGAACAAGCGCCAGGGTCGTTTCACAGCCTTGGAACTAAACGCACGGTCAGCCAAAGCGGTGCTCGAGAAGTCGAGCGCCAGGGAAGGGATCAACTCCATCCGCGGCGACGCCCTCCGGCTTCCTTTCGCCGACGGCTCGTTTGATTATTCAATCAGTTCGCTGTTCACTCATCACCTCGACGATGTTGAGATTGTGCGGGTGCTGGAGGAGCTGAACCGCGTCGCGCGTCGGCGGATCTTCATAATCGACCTTCATCGTCATCCGATCGCCTATTGCCTCTACCGAACTGTGGGTCGGTTGGTCCTGCACAATCGCCTGCTCAGGGAAGACGGCGCGCTTTCGATCCTGCGTAGCTTTAAACCGCAAGAGTTGATTGATCTGGCATCTCAGGCAGGCCTCGACGACATTCGTTTAGAGCGTCGATTTCCCTATCGACTCGTCCTCAGCGCTCGAGCCAACTGGATTGACCCACTGGACGCCCGGTGGGGAAGAAACAACCAACAATCGCCGCTAACTGTCCATGCCGATCACATGGACCATGCCGTGAGTGTCGGCCCGGCCCGATGATTAACTCTGAGGACACTTACGATGTTGCTATAGCCGGGGCCGGCCCCGCCGGGACCAGTGCCGCGATTCATCTGGCCACGCAAGGTGCGCGTGTTTTGCTCGTTGAGCAAAAACGATTCCCACGAGCAAAGCTATGCGGTGAATTCATTTCGCCGGAGTGCCTGCGGCATTTCGACCGCCTCGGAGTCGCTGACCAGATGATCTCAGCCGGCGCCACGACCCTTACTCAAACAGTCTTCTATTCTCGAAAAGGTCGCAGCGTTAACGTTCCCAGCGAATGGTTTGGTGCTAATGGACGGGCCCTTGGTCTCAGTCGCTCTGAGATGGATCAGAAGCTTCTCGAACGGGCCAAAGACGCGGGCGTCCTGGTGCTCGAAGACACACATGCCTCCGATTTGATCCTCGATCGCGGACGCGTGCTTGGGCTTCGGCTGAAATGTGGACCCGAGTCAAAGGACCACCATGCATTAGTTACTGTCGACGCCACCGGCCGAACGCGCGCCCTTGCACGAAGACTCAACCGTAGACGGAAACAGGAACACACCGGCCGTTACCGCCTGGTTGCCTTCAAAGCCCATCTGGAGAACGCACAAGCGTCGGAGGGAGCGTGTGAAATCTATTTTTACCCTGGCGGCTATGGCGGCTTGAGCAGCGTTGAAGGAGGTGTCAGCAATTTCTGCTTCATCGCTTCCGCTAAAGATGTTCGCCGCTGCGGATCAGATCCTGAAGCCGTAATCCGCGCGAGCGTCTTCTTAAATTCTCGCGCCGCCTACACGTTGGCGCATGCTCATGCTCGCACAGAATGGCTCAGCGTTTCGCTGGAAGGTTTTGGACGTCGTAAGCTCGTGCCAGCAGAAGGGCTTCTTACAATTGGTGATGCTGCCGCTTTCATCGATCCCTTTTCCGGAAGTGGGATGTTAATAGCACTCGAAAGCGGCGAGCTCGCGGCCCAGACAATCACCAACCAACTTGAACGATTGAGGCGAAACGCCTCATTCACGCCACTGGCTCGCGAGTATCGGTTGGAGTATCAGAAAAAATTCGACTCGCGTTTGCGAATCTGCAGTTTGTTACGCCGCGCGGCATTTGTACCATCCCTGGCGGAGGCTGCGATCCTGTTCTTCGGTACCAGCACTCGGCTTCGACGCAGAGTTGCTCGGATCACCCGGCCTTCGCAGAACCTCGAAACCCCTCCGTCTAGCGTCCGCTGATCATGCTCCGCTAAGAGGCCTAATTCTTCACGTTCCTATGAGTTAGCGTGCTGAATAATGTCTTGCCACAGGTTCACTTTTGGAGTAAAAATATTAAGCGTTTTGAGTTTGGAGTGCTCCTGTCGGCATTCTCATTGGAGCGCAACTGATGTACGGCGGCCTATCACTCCCCAAACACGCCGTGAAAGCCAACTAGAAGTTGTAACGGTCTTGTTCCACAAAACTGGGAGTAGGCCATCGCTCGTCTACTTACCAGTTACCAGTACTTACCAGTAACCAGAGTATTGCACAAACCGGATACCTGCGCGGGTCACCGGCTTTCAAAATAGCTAAGGAGAACACGATGATGTTTGCGTCCCCCAAGTGGTTCGCCGCCTCTATTCGGATTGGTTTCCTGTTTGTAGCGACAATTCTTTGCACGAGTGTGGCTCTTGGTCAGACACAATCGAATGCCGCTGACTTGAACGGAGTGGTGCGTGATCCGACCGGAGCTGCGGTCGTCAACGCCGCAGTCAGGGCGCGCAACATCGCGACTAATTTCACCCGGGCTGCAATCACCAACGACGAAGGCTACTACCAGATCACTAATCTACCACCCGGAGATTATGAGGTAACGGTGGAGGCGGATGGGTTTTCCAGGGGAAGAATTCCGAGCGTAACATTGACGGTAGGCCAGCGCGCGGATCTCGATATCCCGCTGGCAGTCGGTTCTGTTGACGCTACCGTCGATATCTCAGCCGCCGAAGTGTCACTTGTCGAGCCAACCAACACTACAGTCTCCAGCACGATCGATCAGAAACGCATTAGTGAACTGCCCATCAACGAACGCAGCGCTACCGGATTTGCACTGACGCTTTCCACGGTGGGCCGCGACAACGGCCGTCCTATCGGACCAGCGCCGACATCAGGTCTGAATATAGGTGGGCAGCGCGGACGCTCGACGCTGGTGCAGGTTGACGGCGCTGACTACACGGACAATTCGATAAATGCTGCACGCTCAACCGTGAGTCAGGAAGCGGTGCAAGAGTATCAAGTGGCAACTAATTCCTACGCCGCCGAGTTTGGGCGCGCCACGGGTGGTATCGTCAACGTGGTGACGAAGAGCGGCACCAATGACTTTCATGGCAACGTTTTCGGCTTCATCCGGCACAAGTCAATTCAAGCGCGCAACGCATTTGCGCCGATAATCGACAACGACCCGAACAAGAAACCACCGTTTACTCGTGTGCAGTATGGGGCTACCTTCGGCGGCCCAATCGTAAAAGATCGCACCTTCTTTTTTACCAGCTTTGAGCAGCGTCGTCGTCAAGAATCGTCATTCTTTACCAGCGATGTGGCGGCGGGCTTAAACGGCAGCATCACAATTGGTGCGCCCTTCCTTCCGTTCACCAACGTGTACTCGAATCTTACGCCTGCGCAAGCCACATTCATCCAGAGTGAACTTGCGAGAGCCGGAACAATCGCCGACCCAGTCGTGCGCGCCCAGGTTGTAACCACTGCTATTACCTACGCCACGTTCGCTTCATCCGGCGGACAGATCGGACTGAACGGGGTTAGTCCGCTGCGTAGTCCGGGTGGCGCAATCCCCGCCGGACAGATCATTGGCGGCCGTTTCTTCATTTCCGGCGCTCCTATTCCATCGCTCGCCAACAACGGCGTCGTGCCGGGCTTCTCGACGGTGAATGAGGACGGGCAGGCAGTAGCATTCCGTCCGCTAAACAGTCTGGCGCGTATTTTCCCTATCTCTGAGGGAACCACTTTCTTCTCGCTGCGCGGCGATCACCAATTCAACAGTAAACACCATATGACGTTGCGCTTCAGCTACAACCCCAGTGACCTGACTGGCATCCAGGACGAATCGCAGAACCAAACGTTTGGACAAAATGATTTTTCGCGCACGGGTATTCAAACTTTGCGCGACATCTCATTCTCGGCTTCTCTGGCCTCGACGATCTCGAACAGCGTGGTGAACGAAGCAAAGTTTAACTTCGGACGCCGCCATGCAACCTTCGACTCGCAGATTCCCGGCACGGCCATCCAGGTGATCGGCTCGGCCTTTATGGGTTCGAACCCGTTCTCTCCGGTTGATCGCACAGAGAAGCGATATCAATTTGCGGATAACCTGAACTACATTCATGGTAATCACACGTTCAAATTCGGTGGCGATATCAACTTTGTCGATATCAGCGCGCTCTTTGAGTTGAACTTTCCCGGACTCTTCAACTTTGGTGGAGTCGCTCGCAGCACACTTGCTAGTTTCATTACCGGTCTACCAGCGACTGCACCTGACATAACACCAGTCCAGTCCTACGGATTGGGCTTTCCGAGCGCTTTCATCCAGGGATTTGGTAACCCGAACAGTACAATCAAGAACCGCCCGCTGGCGTTCTTCGCTCAGGACTCATGGAAGGTACGACCTAACCTGACACTTAACTACGGAGTGCGTTACGACATTGAACTGACCGACACGATTGCGCCGGTCGCTTTCACCGATCCCCTGACGGGCATTGCGCTTTCCGCCTCTGACCTTTTAACCGCGCAAGATGCAGTGGGCGTACAGCAGGGATTTCCGCGCGATAAGAACAACTTCGCTCCGCGAATCGGCGTCGCCTGGGACATTAACAACGATGGCAAGACCGTTCTGCGCGCGGCGTATGGTTTGTTTTACGACCACCCGCTCCTGGCGGTGGCTTTCAACTCAGACATCGCCGACGCCTCCCAACAACAGCAGTACTTTAATGTTCTTCCAGGCAGCCCCGCGCCAACCCAACTCCTGAATCTCCTGCAGATATTTCAGGGGACGGTCTGCTCAGCGGCGACTACGAATGCACTTTGCGCGACCTTGCCCGCAGGTTTTACTACGCCGGGTGTCGCGCGATCGGCGCAGTATCTGCCCGGAAGAGTGCGCTTCAACGATCAAACTTTTGTTGGCTTTGGACCGCTGTTCCCGTTCACGCTCCCCGTGAGCCAAAATTTTGAATATGCCTACGCCAACCAGGCGAACCTGACAATTGAGCGCCAGTTGACGAAGGACATGTCAGTTTCGGCCGGCTATATTTTTGTTGGCGCTCATCACCTACCCCACCCCCAGGACATTAACTCACCTCAGTCAAACCTGTTGATAGAAAACTTTCGTCGCTTCGCCGGGACGAATCCCGCGAGCAACGCTCAGGCACAGTTCTTTAGTTTGCCGCTCGCTTGCCCGGGCCCCGGCTGTCCTCCGGGCTTTACGTTGATTATTCCCGGCCTCGTTGGACGTAACATTTTGGGCCAGGGTGTCGTTAGTCCGATTGCCGCTAACTACTTTCGGCCGAACGCGCCTAATTATTTCTTTGTCAACGCAATTACCAATGGCGCGGTGAACAAGGCAGCCTTCGACGCAGCGTTAGCGGCGGCGAACTCACTACGTACCCCGGGTCCGATCACTCCGTTCGGTGACGTGAGCGCACAACTTTCGGATGGCAACTCTAACTACAATGCATTTAACCTGGAACTGAAGAGACGCTTCTCAAACAACTTCCAGTTCCTGGCCTCGTACACCTGGTCGCATTCAATCGACGATTCGTCCGACCTGCAAACTCTTCTCAAGCCCCAGGACAATCGTAACTTCTTCGCCGAGCGCGCGGATTCGCTCTTTGATCAGCGTCATCGTTTTGTCTTCAGCGGGGCATTGAGTTCACCACCTGAGTGGCGCAGTTCGTCGAGCGCGACGCATCGTTTCTTTGCAGATTTTACGATTGCTCCGATCATTGAACTCTCCTCAGGGCGTCCGTTTAACATCCTGACGGGTACTGATTCCAGCGGTGATCTTCAAAGCTCGAATGATCGCCCGAGCGTCACTGACAGCGGCATTCTGTTCATACCGACGACGCCTTTTACAGCTGGCAGCCTCGGACGCAATCGCGCTATTACGCATGGTTACGCCTCGATCGATTTGCGGGTCATGCGCGCAATTCGCTTTGGCGAGCGTTTGAGGTTGGACCTGATCGCTGAGGGCTTCAACCTTTTCAATCGCTTCAACGAAGCCGCAGCGTCCCCCTTCTTCGTGGACGTAAATACCTTCGGGCAGCGAAATGACACGGGTAGCTTTTACAGCAGACCGACCGCAGCCTATGATCCGCGTCAGTTTCAGTTTGGGTTCAAGCTAAGCTTCTAGTTGAGAGTCCTCAACCGGTCGCCCAAATTCGTTTGGAGTTCGAGCGCCGCGTTTGAATGAATCGGGTTCAATGACTAAGGGCTGTCAGCTCTACGCTGATAGCCCTTTTCCAGTAGCGCCTTGCTGCAATGCAAGCCCCATCGGCTCGATAGTAGGCTATCAAGTTTTTAGCTTTGATAGATCGCCGCACCCGCCGCCGAGCACGTTGGTGAACCCTTTGTAACGCAACCGGTGATCCTTTGGGGGAGGTCTTCATCTTCAAGCGCATCACTCGTGGGAAAGGAAGTCATTTGACAGGATTTACAGAATTTACAAGATTTATCCGTCTTCGCAGCTTCTGCTACGCTTTCGCTATTATCAATTCACAAGGCTTTCTCAGTGCCTCAAATTGAAAATGATGAAGGTAATTGGAGACGAGCGACATGGTGATCAGACTCACAAACAAACTTCTCATCCTAACCTTGTTTGCAGCCTCGGTGCTGGCGCCCGCGCCCGAGGCGACGGCGGCGGGCGCGGTTGCCCAAAACGATACTTGCAAACAGCGGGGATTCGTGGCTGCGCCGTTCGTTCGCACCGAACTGTTCTTCGGCACCGGGAAGCCGGACGGCAGCGAGGTCAGCGAAGCAGAGTGGGATGTCTTCCTCAACAAGGTGATTACTCCGGAGTTCCCCGAAGGGTTGACCGTCTTGACCGGCACGGGGCAGTTCCGGGGCCGCGGAGGAATCGCCATTGAAGAAAAGGGCAAGCTCTTAATCCTGCTTTACCCGCGCCGGGCTCGAAAAGAGAGCGGCAAGAACATCGAGAAGATTCGCACGGCCTACAAGCGGGGCTTCCAACAGCAATCAGTACTGCGTGTGGATGACCCCGCTCCCGTGTGCGTCTCGTTCTAGGTTATGAAATCGTGATGGGGCTGTCCAAAATCCCCCCATGGGAGTGAGATGGTTAGTCGTAGAGGCGCGGATACGAGCACTCAACTCACAGAACCGCTTGCCGTAGCCAGCGGATGCTAGCTCTCAACATTATCGAAACTGCTCAAACCCCGACTATGGTAAGCCTTGGTCGTAGGGCATCAGATCAACCGCTCTTCAGTCATAGATGTAACTTGCTTCCGCGCCGAACCGACGGCCTTGCTTGTTTACGCTATCACCCGCCGCTCTCACGGTTAATGCTAAGGTTGAGTGCTAGCATCCGCTGGCTACGGCAAGCGGTTCCGTGAGTTGAGTGCTCATATTCCTCGCTAAAGTAAGCGGGCGCGCTGCGGCCCCCTTCCTTGCCAGCAAATTCGCCCTCGCTCAGGAGAACTATTCAAGTACCTCTTTTCTATTTCTTCACCGCTTCGGGAGTAGGTGGATTGTTTCAGATCCAACCTGTTCATCCGCTTAGAAGGGCTAAGTTGAGGTTTGTCGAAGCCGCGCGAGTTGGGATACATTGAAGTCAGTGGAGTCCGGGCAAACTATTGAAGCGCCTCAGGCATCCGAAAACATGTCTTTCTGGCGCCAGTTGAGTTAGCCTCAGGAAAAACCCTCTCCCGGGAAAGAAGCCCTTATGATCAATCGACGTTTCCAGCTAGCCTTTTCGCTTGGCGTGCTGATTTTCCTGCTTGCGAATTTTGCGAGCGGGCAATCCAGCCGGCCGCGCCGGGTCAAGCCGTCCGCCAAACCTGCGGAAGAGCCGCTCCTCCGTCCGGAACCGAAGCCGAGCCCAACCGCAAGGAACAATCCGAACGCTCCGTTGATAAGTGTGCAGCCGGTCAAGCCGATAGATAATCCCCTAGCTAATACCAACCCGACCGGAGATACCGCTAGCACCGCGACCGGAGCTACAGCTACCAATGCGAGCGGAGGTACCTCGCATGCCTATCAGCTGTTGCAGCAGAAACAGTTTGCGGCGGCAGCTAAAGAGGCGAAGGAGGTGGCGGCAAACTACCCCAACGACTCCGAAGCCTGGAAAATCGCCGGCTTTGCCGAGCTAAACCTCAAGCAGTACACCGAAGCCGCGGCGGATCTGGAAAAAGCGATCTCTTTGCAGCGGGCTGCGAAGCAGGAAGATCCCAACACAGTCGATGCGTTAGCCCAGGCTTACGTTCTCTCAGAAAAGTTTGAACAGGCGTTGCCACTGCTGGTGACTGCAACTACGCGGAGCGGCACGAAGCCCGACGCGGGCATGCTTTATTTCCGTGCTTTGTCGGAGTACAAGATGGGCAAAGCCGCTGATGCGGAGCGCTCCTTCAATTCCGTAATAAAAATCAATCCCAAAGACTCTCTATCGCTTTTCTATTTGGGCCAGCTGGCCCTGGCCAGAAACGATCTCGATGGAGCGGTTGCCGCGCTTAACCGCGCCACGCTTAATGATCCACGGATGGCCTCGGCCTGGACGCTGCTGACTTCGGTTTATCTCCGCCGGGCCGCGACGAGTACCGACACGGCCAAATCAGATGCCGACTATCTCAACGCGGTGCGCGCCGGAGAAGGACTAATAAAGCTGCGGACTGATGTCGAAGCCTTGACGCTTTTTGGCCAGGCGCTGATCGGTTCGGCACAATATGCTCGCGCTGCGGCGGCCCTGGAACGCGCTGTCCTGGGAAATGACGCCAAGGGTGTAACGTTCTATCTACTCGGCGTGGCGCATTCGCGCGCAAAGAATTTTCCCAAAGCGATTGCCGCACTCGAATCAGCAGCAGCCAAGACACCCAGCGACGTGAACGTCTACCGCGAGCTGGGCTATGCATATGAAGTTTCGAAGCAGTATGCAAAAGCCCTGGCTGCTTACCAGAAGGGTTCGAATCTGGCGCCGGCTGATACTGATTTTAAGGAATCGATCGAGCGCGTTATGCCGTTTGCTAAGTAGAGCCAGCGGGTCTAGTTAGCATTCACGATCCCGACCGCGATGACTGGTCGGCCGCGATGACATTCTCTTTCCGTCACATTCTGGACTTCGAATTCAGATTGAAGCGTTAACTAACCGGGAGAACAAAATGAGAGTTATTGCAGTTCTGCTCCTGTCACTGCTGATGTCGATAGCCGCCTTCGCACAGCGACCGCGGACCATCGACGCGAGTGCGACTACCGCTTCGTCGACCACAGCCGTCGCACCAGCCCCGCAAACCGTTAAGGCAAAGTACGAGGGCGGTGTGTTTGGTCATAACAACACGATGAACGGCACCTTAAGCTTTGACGATGACAACCGGCGTTTGTTGTTTCGCAACAAACAGCAGAAGGAAGTCCTGTTCATTCCCTATGATGCAGTGACCTCAGCCTTTGCCGACACGCAAAAGCGACGCCCCGCGGCAGCCACTGCGGCGAGCCACATTCCGTTTTATATCGGAATCCCGTTTGGTTTCATAAAGACCACGGTTCGTTATTTGACCCTGCAATATACTGATCCCGACAGCAGAGCCAGTGGCATGACCAGCTTCAAGCTCGAGAACAAGGAGATCCTCGCTTCGGTGCTGAAGACACTTGCTGAAAAAGCGGAGTTGACCGCGCGCGGCGAGGTTTACATCAAGAAGCGTGACGACACGGTTGTCGACAAGACAATTCCCTAAACGGATTCACTTGGGTTTACAGGGAAGGAAGTTTTTGAGGCGGGGTCAACCCGCCTCTTTCTTTGTTGAAGGGCTGTTGCTCAAATCAAAAGTTCAAAAGGGTGGCCACGGTCATTTGCAGGTGAGGGAGCGTTCATTTTCCATCTATCTTGTAGGGGCGTCACTCCGTGGCCGCCCCTCGATTGGGAAAAGACTTCTGGAACGCTTACAAGTACGTCCGACCTCATGAGGTGCAGCTAGCGAGACGTGGGGCGCCCACGGAGTGACGCCCCTACAATGTTTCGACGACGAGTCAAACGACCTATTCGCTGATCCCCTTTGAGGACTAGCTCGCACGCTTTGAAAGCGTATTCCTCAAAACTTTCCAGCCGGCAGGCCAGGACTACCCAGCCGTTCTTACCGGAACGCCACAACTGTCGCCGCGGCAACTCTGGAAACTCCCTGGCCAGACTATTGAGGTGTTCGGCAGTAGTGTAAACCCATATGCCGTTAGTGCTCGGATGCTTGACGCTGTCGCGCAGTGAAAACAGAAGTTTGTCATCAAGGTAGACATTGGTGGATCCAAACAGACTTCTGATGGTGGGGCGAAGCGAGACGAGCTCTTCAAGGACAAATGGAAATGGAACTTGCCTCTTCAGGAAAGACGCGTTTTTCATAGCTTCTCCAGTGTGAGATATACTCACAATCCTCAAAGGAGACCGAATATGGCCAAGCTCAAGAAATCCGCATTTGTCTTACTGGCGCTCTTTATCTGCTCACTCGGGATTGTTTCTAAGAACAAGAACAACAGCATAGCCTCCTCCCCGGTGCAAGAGAAGACTCAGGGCTGGACTATGGAAGACCGACAGGCCTTCTACCACACGACGCAGGGAACCCGCGTGCTGCCTTACCGATGGCTCCTCGCGCTCGAAGACCCGGGCCTGTTCACAGAAAGACCTTTTTTGACGGATGAGAAGGCAAGACGCTACGGCCTGATCCCGGATCCCAATACCATGAATAACGCTGACCGTTTGCCGATCGGCCTGGCCAAAGACGTCGCGCCGGACGGTGAGTTCATCAGCGTCACCTGCGCCGCCTGCCATACCGGGCAAATCAGTTTCAATGGCACGGTGATGCGCATTGATGGTGGCCCGGCCACGCATAACCTCAGCGGCTTTTTCATAAAGGCGTATGCCGCCCTCGCGGACACCTTGGCCCATCCCATCAAATTCCGGCGCTTCGCGAAAAAAGTCCTGGGAGATAACTATAGCCTTAACGAGAAAACGCGGCTGGGACTGAGAGTCGCCAGCGAACTCAAAAATCCTGTGTACACGTTGGTGCAAGGCACGCTCAGACACCTCTATCCCACTGAAGAGGGCCCGGGCCGGCTCGATGCGCTTGGCAGAGGCGGCAATTTAGTGCTGGGAACCAGAATCGGGGACACTCGCAATCTGGGGGTTGCAAATGGACCCGTCAGTTATCCGCATTTGTGGGGCACCACGTCCTTCGACTGGGTGCAGTGGAACGGCTCGATTCAACAGCCAATGGCTAGAAACATCGGAGAAGCACTGGGCGTAAACGCCCTGATCACGCTGCAAGGCAATCCGTCAGACTTTTTCCAGAGCACGGTGAATATTCAGAATTTGTTCTTGCTGGAACAGAAGCTGGAGAAGCTTGAAGCGCCGCGTTGGCCGGAGAATGTCCTGGGATCAATCGACCAGGAGAAAGCGAGCCAGGGCCAAGCGCTCTATACGCAGCACTGTGCTGCTTGCCACGAAAGCAAACCGCTCCCGCCAAACGAATTTGGCAAAGTATTCCTCCGCATCAATATGAGCCGGCTCGATATAATCGGGACCGACCCAACGGCCGCCGTGAACTTCAATCAGCGCCTGGTCCATACCCGACAACTTAGTCAACCACCGATCAGTCTGCCGCCTGTTATCACGGCGTCGACCGCGCTTGAGGAAGTCACCCGCCAGGTGACGAAACGGAAGTACGCCGAACTGGGCATTACGCCTGAAATGCAAAACGAAATGAACGGCTGGCGCGAGAACAAAATCCGGGCTCCACTTGCTTACCGGGCGCGAAACATGGACGGCATTTGGGCGTCAGCGCCTTACCTGCATAACAACTCTGTTCCCAATTTGTATCAACTCCTGCTGCCGGCAGCCGATAGAGACACAGTGTTTTACGTGGGAAATGCGGAATATGACCCTAAGGCCGTTGGCTTCCAGACCGGAGTTTTCGACGGAGGATTCAAGTTCCGCACCAACATCACGGGCAATTCCAACGCCGGTCATGAGTTTCGTGACGGCCCACGAGTAAAAGGTGTGATCGGTCCGTTGCTAACTGAGCCGGAACGATGGGCCATCGTTGAATATCTGAAGACGAGATAGGCTGGCAGCCGGATCTAGCGTTGAATAACCCAGACGCTGCGGAGATGGCTAGCCAGTGGTTAGATGGAGTCACTTACAAAGGTTGGGGGGCGTTTTAGAAAACAATTTCTTTTATTTTGATTTTCGCTCGCTATAGATCGGTTCAAACGCGCGGGTCGTGTGCTCGGTGACGCTCGGTAAGGGTTCTGGAAGTTCTCCCACCTGTGGTGCGTCAAGCTCTTTCGTCGCTTGCTGTTTTAATCGCGCAGTCTCACCCACTTCTTCAGTGTTGCTCCTGCGACCCCTCAACATCCAGATGAACACGCCTTCGACCGCTAGCGTCAGCAAGAGGACCATCGACGTGAATGCGATAATCAGCCCCTTATCGAAGTTGGAATCCTTCATCACCGCCATCAGACCAATGGTGCATCCCAGGCCGACAATGAAGACTGTCACGATAGCCCAGATAAGTGAGTCAGGAAACAACTCGGTCGGTTTGCTGGCGCTCTTACCTCTTGCTCCACTCAACTCGGCTCCGCAATGATTACAGTAGCGAAGACCCTGCGCCACAGTCGCACCACAAGATGAACAATACATTCCTTTCCTCCTCCCTGGGCTCTACGATACTTAATGCCGCGGAGTTCACCAATTTCCCTGCTGGTTATGCGCTCCGCTACTTCTCAATGAATTTCGTCATCTCGTCCAAAACTCGCTCGGGCATCTCCTCCTGAGGGACGTGACCGCAATTTTCAATGATGACTAGCTTTGAGTCTTTGATCATCGAGTTCATTGTGCGTCCTGCCGCCAACGGAATAAGAGCATCTTCCGCGCCCCAAATAATCAACGTAAGCGTGCTGATCTTGCCCAGTTCTGGTTCAACGGGAAACTGTGCCCACTGCGTTCGCACCCGCAAAGCAGCCAATTGTCCGCCGCGTGTCTTAAGTGGACGATGATAGTAAGCCACCCGCTCGGCGGTTACTTTCGCGTCGTCGTAAAAGCTTTTCTCCAGGCCTTCCCGCACGAGTTTGTCGGAAGTCAGCGCCAAAGCCGTCAAAGCGCGGCCGACGAAAGGAATGCGAACATAGGCGGGCGCGAGTGAGCTGCCGCCCTGCACGGCAACACCGGCGCTATCAATAAGAATCAAACCGGCTACGCGTTGCGGATTTGTGAGAGCAACGTTGAGCGCGACCTCACCGCCCATCGAATTGCCCACTAGCCAGGCCTTTTCGATCTTTAGATGATTGAGCAAATGGGCGACCAACTCCGCCTGAGCGCGTCTCGTATAGTCGCCGTCAGGTTTACCGGAGAATCCGAAGCCCTTAAGGTCAACGGCTATGACTCGAAAACTTCGGGACAAAGGCTCGAACACGTCTTTCCACGAATAGGTTGATGAGGTAAACCCGTGAATCAAGACCAGCGGCGTTCCCATTCCTTTCTCCTGATAGTGAACACGCACGCCGTCGATCTCGGCGAAGCGGCTGGATTCTGAGTGCGGAACACTGGCGCGAGCTTCTTCGAAAGAGACGTCTGCGGGACGGGCAAACCAAAAGACGGTGAACGCAATCGCCGCGATCACGACGAGAGCCAGAATGAGTTTCAGTAAGGGCTTCAGCATTTTGAGTCTGGTCAGTGGTCAGTTGTTTGTGCTTTGTACTTGGTGCTTTGTACTTTGATGTGTAACTGAGATTGCTCCCTGCGTCTAGGGAACTTGCTGTCGAGAAGTACAAAGCACCAAGTACCAACGAACCACTGACAACTGACCACCATCAACTAAGGCTTTTTGAGTAGGGCTTGGAGTTTCTCCGGGGCAATCAATCGCCACGCTTCGTGCAGATGCAAGGCCAACTCTTTATCGCTGACGCGATTAAGCTCGATCCCAACCCAACCCGACACACCCACGTAAGGTGGCCTGTAGAACTGCTCCGGCGAGCGTTCGATCAGCATTGCCTGGATGCCAATCGCCGCCGGTATCACTACGGCAATGTGTCCGTCGTTGTGATGATTGTTAGAGCACATTGCGAACACCTTCTTGCGGACGAAGAAAGTCGGTTCGCCGTGCGAGATCTTTTCCCACGTCTCAGGCAGCGAAAGACAAATTCGTCTCACTCGTTCCAGCTGCTTTTCGCCGTCGTCAGACTTTCGGGTCTTCGTTGTACGTTTCATGAAGAATTACGCTTTCAGCGCACAAAGTACGAACAGAAGAAGGAGAACTATTCGTAATCTGAGGCTCATGTTCGCCGTCTCCTATTTTCAGTTATTGAGCGTTGCATCAATATGTCGGTCTGCGGATCATCGCCCAATTGAAAGACATGCGTTCCTACCTTGTGGAAATTCCATTTGCGGTAGAACGCCAGGGCGCGGGTGTTGTGTTCCCAGACACCAAGCCATAGCGTCTCATGACCCCTCTGCCTTGCTTCAGCAATACAGGCTTCCACCAAAGCCGCGCCAACACCACTGCCGAGACTGTCTCTCGAGACATACAGGCGTACTAGCTCGATTGGCTTATTGCCGGTGACATCAGACAGCACATTTCCGGAACGGAGCATGGCGTAGCCCACAGCGACTCCATTAGTCTCGGCGATTTGGAACAAGGAGTTAGGGTCAATCAATTCGGCGGCTTGTTGCTCGCGACTAAATGCCGAGGCGAGATAGGCAGACATGTTCTCGGGCGTGTTATCGGCAGCGAATGTATCCGAGAACGTGCGCGCGCCGAGTTCAGCCAACAACCCAGCATCCTCAGCCTCGCCGCGGCGAATAGTCAGATTGGTGTGGATACTTGTTTCCGGGCTCATTTGTGAACGCGTGCTGGCGAGAAAAAGCAACTCATTTGACAGGATCTACACAATTTACAAGATTTAGGTCATGTTTGTGAAGGTGAAGACCGCTCTGGCTTCAGACCCAAGACGCGAGACAGGAAAGCTACTTCGAAGACCGCCGAACAGTCATCGTGTGAATCTTGTGCATCCTGTCTAAGTTTTTGAGCTTTGATAGATCTCAGCACCTGCGGCCGCGCGGCTTGGTCAGCACTCACAGGATGGAATTCAAGAGCTTACCCTTCGGCCTGTACTCACGAAATTTACGTTTGACTTGGACTGAAGGGCCGAAGTTCAACAACAATCCAGTGTCGATGCCTGTCGCAGTAAGATAGTTAACTAGTTGAACTTCATGTCTCTGCGTCAAGCTTTGAATAGCCTTCAATTCGATGACTACGCGTCCGTCAACCCACAAATCAGCATAGTACTCGCCAACTACTTGGCCCTCATAGGTGACGTTGATTGGCTCTTGCTGCTTGATGTTGAAGCCAAGCTTTTCAAGCTCAATGCGAAGAGAGTTCTCGTACACCTCCTCAAGAAAGCCGGGGCCGAGCGTATTGTGAACCTTGTAAGCACAACCGATGATCTTTTGAGTGAGGTCATCATCTTTCATCGCATCCTCCGTGAGAAAAAGGAAGTCATTTGACAGGATTTACAGAATTTACAAGATTTAGGTCATGTTTGTGAAGGTGAAGACCGCTCAGGCTTCAGAGCCAAGACGCGAGACAGAAAGCTCTTTCGCAGACCCGCTCAATATCAACCTGTAAATCTTGTGCATCCTGTCTAAGTTTTTGAGCTCTGATAGATCTCAGCCCCAGCAGTTAGAAATTCCTCAGCCTTTTCTTTCATGCCAATATTCAGCGCAGCTTGTTCGTCGATTTGTTTCTTTGCCGCGTATTCGCGGACGTCCTGGGTGATCTTCATGGAGCAGAAGTGTGGGCCACACATGGAACAGAAGTGGGCCAGCTTCGCGCCCTCCTGCGGCAAGGTCTCGTCGTGATATTCACGCGCGACTTCCGGATCAAGTGAAAGGTTGAATTGGTCTTCCCAGCGAAACTCGAAGCGGGCTTTCGAAAGCGCGTTATCCCTGTACTGGGCGCCCGGATGGCCTTTGGCAAGATCGGCGGCGTGTGCGGCAATTTTGTACGCGATGACGCCGTCTTTCACGTCTTTCTTGTTGGGCAGGCCGAGATGTTCTTTCGGTGTGACGTAACAAAGCATTGCGGTGCCGTACCAGCCGATCATCGCGGCTCCGATGGCTGAAGTGATGTGATCATACCCGGGCGCGATGTCCGTAGTCAGTGGCCCCAGGGTGTAGAACGGTGCTTCACCACAACTCTCCAGTTGCTTGTCCATGTGCTCTTTGATCAAGTGCATCGGCACATGTCCGGGGCCTTCGATCATCACCTGGCAATCACGCTCCCAGGCAATCTGAGTCAACTCGCCCAGTGTTTCCAACTCGGCGAACTGGGCTTCATCATTGGCATCCGCGATTGAGCCTGGGCGCAGCCCATCGCCTAAGCTAAACGAGACATCGTAGGCGGCCATGATGTCGCAGATCTCTCGGAAGCG
>JAMQPH010000231.1 GCA_023717605.1 Pyrinomonadaceae bacterium | reverse complement strand
GCCTTCCCGGAAGATCCACTCTCGTCGGTGTCGGTATTACTATTGAGGTTGGCATCGCCGGTATCGCTGCTCGTATCGGTGATGTTGATTGTCTCGCCGTTGTTCGTCCGAACGACGCCTTTCACCAGGCGCCAGACGCTGTTACTTCTCACTAGTTCCACTTCATATTGTCCACTGGCCTTCGAGCCCTGAACTGACATTACAAAGGAGGCGTTGCCGGAACCATTGGCGTTTGTACTGAAGGCTCCAAGTGGAAATCCAGTATCCTTTATTTCACCTAAATGGTCTTTGACCTCCTCGTTTGCTTTAAGAGCGGTCAAGGCCACGGTGTAGGCCTCAGAGGATTTCAATGTCTGCTCCAGCTTCTGGTAACCGAAGTAGATGGCGGCAGCGAGTCCACTTCCCAAGACCAGCAGAATGATGACGACGATTATTATGATCTTGCCGCAACTTGATTTCTTTGCGGGTGGGGAAGCCGGTCCGCCCACCATCGGCGACATCGGTGACTGGGGCGCACTGTAGGGAGGAGGACTTCCGTACTGTGGCGGAGATTGAGGCTGAACAGGTGCTCCACACTTCGGGCAGAATTTGTTGAACGACTCCACGGCATTGCCGCAGCTGGTGCAAGTCATGTTTGGGTCTCCTGTTTCGGATCTGTTAATAGCCGTCTAGAGGCAGAGCAGATGTTCAAAGTCGCGGGCCAGCATAATCCGCTCCCGACCAAGCTACAAGGAAAACTTTAGTTGGTCAGTGTCATGCTTTGCAGAATCGTCGGGTAAAAACGATCCACGAAATTACACGAACGAACACGAAAGTGTTTGTGCCAAGAGATTGAACTCAGAACTTGGAGCCAAGATCAAACCTACGTCCCTTGAGGGAAATTGACTTCGGACTACAGGTTTCATAATGTGTCGCTTCGCTACCAGCCCGCACGAGTTCCAGTCCTTTGCTCAAGGAGCTTACGACAATGCCAAACGTCTCAAGTGCTATTTCGAGTTCTGTCACCAGACGAACCGTTGTGCTGATTCTTTTAGCAGCTTTCGCCAGGGCGACGCCGGCCCAGCAGGGCTACAAAAAGCCACCGCAGGATGTTTTGGACATTCTGACTGCGGCCGTCACCCCGACTGCATCGGTAAGTCCTGCACGCGACACCATGCTGCTCGCTACTAGCCTTCGATACCCACCCATCTCTGATCTGGCGCAGCCGATGTTGAGACTTGCGGGCCTCAGAATTAACCCAAACACGAATGGACCGCACCGGTATCAGTACGCCGTGGAGCTGACTCTCAAACGAATTAATGACGGCTCCGAAATCAAAATCGATCTGCCGCTCGGCGCGAAGATTGGTGCGCCGCAGTGGAGTGCAGACGGAAAACAGTTTGCCTTCACGAATACTACAAATTCGGGAATCGAACTTTGGGTTGGCGATAGTGCCAGCGGAAAAGTGCGAAAGCTAAAAGCCATTACCGTCAACGCTGTTGAGGGTGATTCCTTCCAGTGGATGCCCGACAATCGAACCCTGCTCGTGCAACTCGTGCCGGCCAAGCGGCGGCCGGCGCCCGCGCCATCGAGTGTGCCACGCGAACCAAACTGGCAGGAGAGTTCAGGCAGAGTGGGTCCCGTACGCACATTCCAGGATTTGCTGAAAACTCCTTACGATGAAGACTTGTTTGAGTATTACGCCACCTCTCAACTTGCCCTGGTAGATAGTAATAGCGCAAAGGTCACAGAAGTAGGTCAGCCGGCGATCTTTCTATCGGAGGACGTGGCACCCGATGGCCAACACATTCTGGTGGCCCGTATCCGCCGTCCCTTCTCTTATCTTTATCCGGACTCCTCTTTTCCTCGCGACGTGGA
>JAMQPH010000214.1 GCA_023717605.1 Pyrinomonadaceae bacterium | reverse complement strand
GCCGTAGTACTGCATAAGGACGAACGCCCGGTTGAACTCCGCCTGACGAAGGTCCGAGTCCTCTGCAACACGCCGCACCACCAAGGCGCGTCCAGCCACGGTATTGTTGCCCGTCAACTCATCAATAAGCTGCGCCCGCTCTACGACGTCGAGCACACTCCCGGCGCGCTGGTTAAGCTGGTCCACGAACTGCGCAGGTGTCAGCGAAAGCGGGAAGGCATCGAGGAAACGCTGCCGCTGGACGAACTCCAGGGCGTATGCCTGTTTATTCGCTTCCAGCTGTTGCTGCCATTCGCCAATGCCGACCTGAACTCCTTGAGAGATACGCCCGCTGTCAGGCAAGAACTCCTGCCGGCGGATGACTGGCACGGTCCCGGACACACCCGGCGAGGTCGAGTCACCGTAGGCGGTCTTGAAGAAGCGGTAGACGAGGAAGCCGGTCTCCTGGAACTCAATTGAGAGGAAGTATGCCGCTGAAGTGTTGATGCGCTTGACCTCGCGGCACGGCAAGTCTGTGCCGCACACTTCAATTTCGTTCGTCCAGAATTGTAGGCCACCGGCGTCCGGCTCCCGGCTGAGGAAGTCGCGGTAGTGCTGCGTCACGAAGAGGTCGGTGCCGTCGATGGGGTTCTCCGTCGCCTGCGCGACGAGGAAGGGGCTGAGCGTGGTCGTGCGAGCGCAGATCGTGCGCGTGGTGAAGTCGTGGCTGAGTGTCCTGTCGACAAGAAAGCCGTTCTCGTTGTGCAATATGCGAAGGTTGCCGAAGGCGACGGGGTCGTTCACCGCCGGGAGGTTGAAGCAGAGATCTATCGGCGGTGTTATGCCGGCGGTGGTTGTGATCTCGAAGGCGACACTCGAGCCAAAGATCGCGTAGCCCGAGGGCACGCTCCCCACAGAGTTCGGATCAATCGGGGCGATGGTCGTCGTGCCTCCAGTCGTGACCTGCGAGAAAGTCACCGACACGCCGTTGCCCTGGACGTTGACCTCAGTGCCCGGTGGCGTCGTCACATTGGCGGGGGTCGGCGAAGGAGTTGGCGTTGGCGCAGTCCCATCCTGATTGAGAGTGAAGGTTTGGCCGGCGATTGTGATTGTCCCGGTCCGATCCGCGCCCGTATTGGCGGCGACGCTGTAGCCGACGTTGCCGTTGCCGCTTCCTGTTGATCCCGATGTGACGGCTATCCAAACAGCATTACTCACAGCCGTCCATGAACAGCCGCTCGTGACACTCACGCTTCCTGTGCCACCAACAGCTGTAGCATTCACGTTGGTCGGGTTGATTGAGTTAATGCAGTTATCATCATTGACGATTGTTCCGAGTCCTGGACCGTCCGCGATTGGAGCGTTAGTCGGGTTAGTCAAATTAACAAAGAAGGTCTCGTCGGCTTCGCCCGCAGTGTCGCCGCTGACAACGACGTTGACGGTCTTGCTGGTTTGTCCTGTCGTGTAGGTCAGCGTCGCGCCCGTCGCTTGATAGTCGCTCCCTCCCGTTGCCGTGCCATCCGCGGTCGCGTAAGTTACCGAAACGGTTTGCGAACTGGGCGTGGAAAGGGTGACGGTAAAGCTAAAGTTTTTGGTTCCGCTGTTGCCTTCGGTCAAACTCACGTCGTTGATATTGAGGGTCGACTGCGCTTCGTCTTCAACGATTCTCAGAACGGCGGTGCTCTGCAAGCCTAAGGCCGCGCCTGCGCCCGTCAGACCAGTCAAAGTTAGATTGACCGTCTCGTTTCCTTCAAATAAGTTGTCGTTGAAAATCGGAACGGTAAAAGTCTTGCTCGTTTCGCCGATGTCGAAAATGAATGTGCCGGAGGTCGAGGCGTAGTCTGTCCCCCCTTGGGCTGTGCCACCCGGAACTGTGGCGTAGGTAACTGAGGCGGCGCTCACCGTGCTGCCCGTGCGCGTTACGGTTATGGTGGCATTGCCGCCGTTTTCTGCCGCGCTGTAAAGCGCCGCGTCGAATTGTAATGAACTGGCAGCGACTGCTACTGATTGAGAGAACTCGGATGTGTTGCCGTCCTGGTCGGTGGCGGTTGCGGTGATGAAATGACCGGGCGTCACCGGCTCGGTGAAAGTAGCGCTGAAGGATCCGATGCAGCCGGTTGTCGGACGGCTTAATGTCACACTCTTTGCGCCCAGAAAGGTTCGCCCCTCGCCGAAGCCGCTAGGGTCGCGGGTTGTGCTGTGGAAAAATTCAATCGTATAAGTTCTGACATTGCTGTCATTGCTGTTGAGCATTCCCTCGATAGTAATGTTGCCGCCGGAGGAAAGAGCCGTATCTATCACAGGATAGTTTTGCAGATTGTTTACACCATCGTCCAAATCGCAGTTGTCATTGAACAAGGGTCCTTCGTCCGTGCCTGAGACGAGATCAATCCCGAGAATAGATGTGGGATTGCCGTTTGCATGAATTGAATTCATGGAAACGCGGTTTCCGGTGCCCGCCTCTAAGCCA
>JAMQPH010000210.1 GCA_023717605.1 Pyrinomonadaceae bacterium | reverse complement strand
GTGATCAAACGATTGTGAGATGTGATTGCCTGCGATGACGCCTATTGCTGTGTAGGCGCCGTTCTTCTCATGAATCGAGAAGGTGGTCGGACGGTTGCCGATGCCGGCGCCATTCCACAATTCCACTTCAGTTCCGTATTGTTCAAGATCAGCCATTTGCCTCTCCTTAAATCCGAAAATCCCTCACGCTATGTGGGCCCCTCGAGTGTTGACATAGACCGCATACAGTGACCGGCTCGCCGTCATGAACAGGCGATTCCGTTTCGGGCCACCGAAACAGACGTTGCTGCAGATTTCCGGAAGCAAAATCTGACCGATGCGCTGCCCGTCTGGCGCGAATATGTGGACGCCATCATACCCTTCACCAACCCAGCCTGCTCCCGCCCAGATGTTGCCATCGATGTCAGCGCGGATGCCGTCAGCCCCTCCGGCAAAACTGCCATCCTTCTGCGGTTGCTTCATCGACGCAAATTCGCGCCGGTTATTCAGTTTCCGTCCGTCGATGACATCCCACTGAGTAATGTTCCCCGGCGCGCCGGTATCAGCCAGGTAGAGTTTCTTGTAATCGGGCGAAAAGCAAAGACCGTTGGGCTTGACCGCCGCGTCGGTTACCATTTCAATCCTTGTTGTCTTGGGATCGATTCGGTATACGGCTTCTTTCCAATAGAGTTCGCCTTTGTTGCCTTCGTAGTCGCCCATACTCCCGTAACCTGGATCCGTAAACCATATGCCACCGTCAGGATGGACCACGATGTCATTGGGCGCGTTGAAGGGCTTTCCCTGCCACTTGTCTGCCAGGACGGTTAGGTTGCCATCGTGCTCGAAACGAACCACGCGTCGCGAAGCATGTTCACACGACAGCTGGCGACCTTCCCAGTCAAAGGTGTTGCCGTTAGTGTTGTTAGCCGGATTCCGAAAGACGCTCACGTGACCATCTTCCGCAATCCACCGGTGTTGAATGTCGTTGGGAATGTCGCTCCAAACCAGATAGCGTCCGGCTGAATTCCAAGCTGGACCCTCAGCCCACAACATTCCCGTAAATAGTCGTTGTATCGGCGTGTTGCCTATCTTGTACCTGGCGAATCTCTTATCGAGCACTTTAATGTCCACATCCGGATATCGCTGAGGCGTAGCATTTTGTCCATAGTCGCGATCCTGGCCCAACGCTGTGGTCGTCAAGGTGACGGCAACACTTCCCGCAATGAAGACTCGGCGGTCCATTGTAAGTTTGCTCCGATCCATTCTTAGTGTGTGCTCCCTCGCTTCTCGTATTCTTTGTAACGGCGCATGATAATATGGTTAATCCGAATGGCCTGCAAAGATAATTTTCATCATGCACATTTTCCGCTTTCTTAGTTTGCAGGGACCTCGACTGGGCCTGGACATCGAAGGCGAGCGCTATGATCTCAGCGCCGTCGCGCCGGAGTTTGCTGACATCTCCGACTGGCTTTCGCTCTCCGACCCAGTTGTGGCCGTGCACAATGCGTTGCCGCAGGTACTGGCCTTCCCCCTTGGCAGTGAAGCAATTCTCCTGGCGCCGCTGGATGTGCAGGAAGTGTGGGCATCGGGTGTCACTTATTTGCGATCGAAAGAGGCCCGCGTGGAGGAGAGTATCGCCGGCGGCGACTTTTACGATCAGGTTTACGAGGCCGAGCGGCCGGAGATCTTTTTCAAAGCAACGGCGCTCCGCGTCGTAGGACCGGGAAAAGCCATTCGCATTCGCCGCGACTCAGCCTGGAATGTGCCGGAGCCGGAACTGGCTCTTGTTCTATCCTCTGAGGGTGCAATTGTCGGCTATACGATTGGAAATGATGTGTCGTCGCGTTCGATCGAAGGAGAAAACCCGCTTTATCTGCCGCAGGCAAAAGTGTACGACGGCAGTTGTGCACTAGGTCCCGTCATAGCAGTGAGTGAGAACCATCAAAAGGCGCGGGCCATTCAAATGACCATTATGCGCAACGGCGCACTCGTCTTTAGCGGTGAAACCTCGACAGGGCAGATGCGGCGGACCACTGAGGAGCTCGCGAACTACCTCTTTCGCGAATTGACCTTTAGCGCCGGCGTTTTTCTTTTGACTGGCACCGGTCTGGTGCCCCCGGACGATTTCACTTTGCGGCCGGGCGATGTGGTCAGGATCACCATCGAAGGCATCGGCATTTTGGAAAATTTTGTCGCTTAGCTTAGTCATGGCGTGGCTATAAAAACCACGCCGTCGCAGACGTCTGCGAGACCGGGGCCCTGGGCCATGCGGGACAAGCGGGAGTAGTCGTATGGAACACATCAGATATTCGGTTGCCGCGTGCCAGACTGACATGGCCAATCCCATTGACCGAAAGGGGATGCGCGCGAACACAGCTCGGATTCTGTCGATGATCGACTCAGCAGTGGCCGGTGCAGCCCCTTTCCTGCCGGTGCGTTTAGCCGTCTTTCCCGAGTTTGCGCACTGTGCACCTGTATTTCCGACCGCCGCCGAGCTGCTTGAGAAACTCGCAATTCCAATTCCGAACGAGCACACCGAACGACTCGAACAAAAGGCGCGCGAGTACCAGATCTACATTCAAAGCGGCTCGATGTTGGAAGCGGATCCGAAATGGCCGGGCCACGTTTTCAACACCAGCTGTTTGATTGGTCCGGAAGGTATTCTCTACAAGTACAGGAAAGTGAACACATGGATCCCCTATGAGGTTCACACCAGCCCACACGATCTTGAGGGGTATGACGATCCGCTCTTTCCGGTTGCCGACACGCCGATCGGCCGCATCGGTTGTGCGATCTGTTACGACTGGTTATTCCCCGAAGCCACGCGACAGCTGGCGGCAAACGGCGCGGAGGTGTTGGTTCGTGTGTCGGCTTACATGGATCCTTGGGGCGCTACGGAGCCGATGGCCTGGTGGACCATTGTTAATCGTTGCCGGGCTCTGGAGAATATTGCTTACGTGGCGGCGGCTAATCAGGGTGCAAGTCTGAAACACTACCCGCCGTACTCATGGCCGGGCGGCAGTCAGGTCGTTGACTATGACGGTCGTTTGTTGGCCGAGGCATCGCCTGGTCCAGGTGAAAGAATCGTTGTCGCGCCCCTTGATATTTCCGCGTTGCGACACGAACGCGCCGCGCGGCGCGGGCACCACCTGCTCGCGCATCTGCGCACGGAAGCGTACCCGGTCTACCAACGTCATCAGTATCCGCCCAGGCTGGTTGACTCTGAGGGAACAGGTACTTCTTACGAGCGGAATAATCGTCTGATTGACGAAGCGAAACGAGGACTGGATAAAAGATGACCAGGAAGGTTCGTTGGGGTGTGTTGGGCGCGGCGAAGATCGCAGTCAAACAGGTAGTTCCCGCGATGCAGCAAGGAGAGTGGTCCGAAGTAGTGGCGATCGCTTCCAGGAAACTCGAACGGGCCCAGGCGGCGGTTAGTGTGCTGGGAATTCCGAAGGCCTATGGTTCTTATGAGGAGTTGCTTGCCGACCCTGATGTAGAGGCCATTTATAACCCGTTGCCGAACCACCTGCATGTGTCATGGACAATCAAAGCTGCAGAGGCAGGGAAGCATGTGCTGTGCGAGAAACCCATTAGTCTCGCGGTTGCTGAAGCCAGGGAGCTCCTGGCCGCTCGCGATCGCTCTGGGGTGAAGATCGCGGAAGCCTTCATGGTGCGAACGCACCCTCAATGGCTCGCAACACGCGACCTTATTCGCGAAGGAAGGATCGGGGAGTTGCGCTCGATCGTAGGGTTCTTTAGCTATACCAACCGCGACCCGCAAAATATCCGCAACATCCCCGACTATGGCGGAGGTGCACTGATGGATATTGGTTGTTATCCGATTACCACCTCACGCTTCGTCCTGGGAGAGGAACCACGGAGGGTCGTGTCCCTGATTGAACGCGATCCAGAAATGAAGATAGATCGCTTAACTTCCGCGCTGCTTGATTTTCCTTCTGCGCAAGCGACCTTTACCTGTAGTACGCAATTGGTTCCTTACCAGCGAATGCAGTTCCATGGTACTCAGGGTCGCATCGAGGTTGAGATTCCCTTCAACGCCCCCAGTGACCGCCCTTGCCGAATCTATATTGACCACGGACCAAACGCCGGCGGCATCGAGACCAGAGAGTTTCCGGTCTGTAACCAGTACACGATTCAGAGCGATCTCTTTTCACGGGCCATCAGAGACGGCAGCGAGGTAGCGGTTCCACTCGAGGATGCCATCAATAATATGGCGGTTATCGAAGCGCTATTTCGCTCGGCGGAAACCAACCAGTGGGAGTCTTGTTCCTGATAGTGAGCAATACTCAAAGTACGTTTTTAGCTTCGAGAGTAGGTAGTTGCAAAGCGGCGGTTTACCCCCGCTGCTTTGCCTCAGTCAAAGACTAGAAAGCATCTACCAATGAGCGCACTTTCAGATTCCGTCGCAGTTGATCCAACTTAATCGGTTGGCGCGATGTGAATTCCAGCTCAACCTTCCGGCCGGGAACCAGATCAAAATAGTTGTCTGAAAAGAATCCATCGCCCTGGCTAAGGGAAAGATACACACCTCTGGCAAACTCGTTTGTGGTTAACGTTATAAGAAATCCGTTTTGCTTTGGAGTGATTAAGGTCGTTATGTCGGGTTTAGCAAGTGCCAGGTCTTTCGCAGGTGCAAAGAAGTGGCGGCTGCTGGAGACGGGCTTGCCGGCGACCAGCAGATCGCATTGGAGAAATACTTTCCTGGGATCTTGACTACCCAGAAGATCGGCTTTGACTAGTGACTGATAGACGTGGCTCCGCAGACCCTCGACCGCAACGTCTTTGTTCGTCTCCGACAGCTTGTGGCCGGCAAAATCCATTAGCGTTAGCCGTAATTGTGCGGAGACCGATTTCTGGTGGTCCGACACAAGATAGATGTTGATCTTTCCGTCTTGTTCATGCGGGCTGATCAGCAGATTGTCGTAGAAACGGCGGGAGTAATACTGCAATGCCTTCCATCGGCCAAAGTAATCAATACTGGACCATGACGCGACCGGCCAGCAATCATTGATCTGCCAGTAGAGTGAACCCATGTTGCGGGGCATGATTCTTCGCAAGTGTTCTGCCCCGACCTTGATACCTTCAGCTTGTAAGACCTGGCTAACATAAAGAAAGGACTCGAAATCCTTAGGTTGCGGGTATTCACGCAGCATGTACTCACGTATCAACTGGTTGCCTCGCGGATGCTTTTGGTGGGCCAGCATTACCGGCGATTGAATGTCTCGATCCTCCGGCAACGTATAGGCGTTAACGGTCTCGATTTGCGGAAACGATTGGAACCCGTACTCGCTCATGAAACGGGGTAATTGTTTCTCATAATCGGTGAAGGGAAGAGCGGCATGCCAAACTCCCCAGTAGTGAACATCCCCCATCTTCTGCGAGTCAGGATCGTCTTCCAGGTTGGAACTGGGAGAGCTGGGCCAGTACGGTCGCGAAGGATCGAACGCGGCGCATACGCTTGGCAGTACATCGTGAAAGATTGCTTTGTAGTCATCCCATAATTTAGCCGGCAGATTCTGTTTCCAACCCCAGTGCATCCACGCTGTCTCCACTTCATTGTTTCCGCACCATATAACAATGCTGGGGTGATGTCGCAACCGCTTCACGTTATCAATGGCTTCCTGGCGGACGTTCTCCAGAAACTCCCGGTCACCAGGGTACATGCTGCAAGCGAACATGAAATCCTGCCAAACCAGGATTCCCATCTCATCGCAAAGATCGTAGAAATCATCACTCTCATAAATGCCGCCGCCCCATACCCGCAGCATATTCATGTTGGTGTCGCGAACGGATTTGATTAGCTCGCGATAGCGGTCCCTGGTGATCCGAGCAGGGAAAATGTCTGCTGGAATCCAATTACCCCCCTTGGCAAAAACAGGAACGTCGTTGATCACGAATTCGAAGCTTTTACCCCACGAATCGGGCTTTTGCTGCAGTTCCAGAGTACGCAGCCCAATTCTGGTTGCCGACTGGTCGAGCAATTCGCGATCGCGCAAAAGCCGCAGCTGAAACTTATAGAGCGGCTGTTGGCCCATTCCATTGGGCCACCAGAGCGTCGGATTGTTAACGACCAAACCCAACTGCACTCGATTCACTCCCGGCTTGAGTGTGACGTGTTGCGTAACCACCGGGCCTCGACTTGTTTGATTATCAACGAGTACAGTTGCCCCCATTTCGCTACTTGCAAGGACTTCGACTTCAGCGGTTAGACGGGCCACGCCATTCTTGATCTCTTTCTGGACGATTTGAAAGTTATCAATCCGGGCTGCGTCCCACGCTTCGAGGGCAACCGATTTCCAAACCCCGCTAGTCACAAAACGCGGTCCCCAATCCCAACCGAATTGATATGGAGCCTTGCGCGTATACGGGCTGGTCTTCTCGCCTTGATCGTTTGGGGACGGGAGCTGGTATTCAAGCTTTGCCATCAAAGGAAGCACTTCATTGATCGGTGAACGAAAGTGAATGCGCAGTTGATTCTGGCCAGGCCTCAACAGACGCTTGCCATCCACTCGCCACTCGCGAAACATATTATTCACATCGAGTAGCAGCGATTCATTGAGGAAGACCTGGGCGTAGGTGTCCAGACCAGCGAAAACAAGTTCGACGTGCTGGAGTTTGAGAATTTCGGGTCCTACGTTAAAGCTCGTCTGATACTCCCAATCTGTTTTGCCAATCCATTGCAGCTTCTGTTCATTGTCGCGAAAGAACGGCTCATCGATGAGTTTGTTCTTGAGCAAATCCGTATGCACGCAACCGGGAACCTCTGCGGGGTACCATTCAGGCTTACCCACTTGACGAAACTTCCATCCAGTGTGCAAGAACGATTGGTGCTTGGCAGGCTTGCTAGCGGAAGAAAGAGTTGGATTACCGGCGGCCGGGGCCATCATCAGGAGGAGCACAAATAGTACCCACAGTCGTTGTTTGGTTTTCATTTTTCAGGTTAAGACTAGACTAGTTTAAGTCATTTCCGATTGCCAATTGCCAATTGCCAATTTCGACTCCCATCCTTGTTAGTCAGTCTAGTCAATATTGCTATTTAAAGCGGCGACTAGTAGCGCTCCGTAGGGGACGGCTTGGGAATTAGGTTGCCGATTGGCAATTGGCAATCGGCAATTGGCAATGACTTGACTGACGCCGATTCGTACTATTTAATACACCATCAGTCGAAACTTTACGCCTGTAGCTCCTGCCGGGAAGTAGGACCTTTTTCGAGGGTCAATCACCCAGTGCGACGAATAGATCTGAAGAGTGCCAACGTTGCCCGCTCGAACACGATTCGGGACATCAACCGTCAGATCGTACTCAACTATGTTCGCGAAAGAGGTCCAATCTCACGTTCGGAGATTGCCCACGAAACTGAATTGCAGCGCTCAACCGTCTCCCTCATTGTAGACGAACTCAAAGCCAGTGGATTGATCGATGAAGGAAGCGGCGAGTCGACCGGTGGCCGTCCACCAATTCTGCTTTCTCTGCGTACCACGGACGCGGTTGCCATTGGAGTGGACCTCGGTACCGCCCGTACCATTGTGGCAGCGAGCGATCTTGCGGGTCGTTTACAAGAGCAGGAAATGTTTCCCACGAATCCGGATGCAGACAAAACCATTCAAGAAATCATCGCGAGTGTTCAGAAACTGCTCAGGAAGTACAGCCGCACTATTGAAGGAATCGGCGTCAGTTTACCTGGATTCGTTAACCCGGAAACGGACGAGCTCTATATCCCCCACTTTGCCTGGCGTGACATTCCCATTGCAGACGAGCTAAGAGCGGCGACCGGACTACCTGTAAAAATCGATAACGACGCCAATGCTGCTGCCCTTGCTGAGCTTTGGTTCGGACGTCCCGAGATTCGCGAGGTGCGGAATTTTATCATGGTGCTGGTCGAGGAAGGTGTTGGCACCGGCATTGTTTTTGATGGCCAGGTCTATTGCGGTGAAGCAGGAGCCGCCGGAGAGTTCGGTCACATGGTAATTGGCAAAGGAGCGCCAGTGGCTTGTGCTTCCGGAAGCCGGGAGTGCTGGGAAGCGTTCTCTTCGGAACGCGCCGCGCTAGCACGCTACGCGACGTCAGTACGTGACTCAAATGGCCTACCCGCTAAGGATTTTTTGGACCTGGTCAGTCTCGCTATGAAAGGCGACTCAGCCGCCTGCGGTGCTTTGAAAGAAACCGCACACTATCTCGGGGTCGGGATTGCAAATCTGATCCAGGGCCTGGCGCCAGAGGCAGTTATCGTTGGTGGACCAATCGCGGGCGCCTGGTCAATATTCCACGAAGATCTCAAGGCTGCGGTTGAGACCAGCCTCTGTCGCGGGATTCCTTTGAAGCCCATTATCCCGTCGACCTTGGGAGACGAGCCGACCATCATGGGCGCTATCAGTCTTGTGCTGGCCGGCAAATTTGCCTCTGTCTCCTTTGCTTGAGCGCAGGTCTCAACTCTTATCTCAAATGTCAAATATCTCAAATTTCAGATCTGAGATCTAAGCTCAGTGTCAGCTAAGATTCGACTATGACGTTTTCAGGCACTCTCACCGCGTTGGCGTTCCTCGATCTTCTTAGCCCAAAGACCGAAAGCACGTAAAAAAGAATAGCCACCAGCACCAGATACTGAAAGCCCAGTAGCATCGAACTATACTCCGCTAAACCACCCAACATCGCCCCGGCAATATTGAAGCCGAAAGCGCGATCCGGCTCGTCTGTACGCTTGAATGACGACGCGAAAATCACTCCGGCAAACAGCACGGGAGCAAATACCAGCAAGCACGCGCCCGTCACTTGCAAGCTCCGGCTCATTCCCAGAAAGAAGTCGAGCGGGATCAGCGTGTTCAGGGCGAGTGTGGTCAGCAATCCCGCGTAATAGGGCCAGAGCCGCTTCGGTTTGAACCGCAAGGTCCAGAAGTTAGCGAGCAGAATCATCAACAGCACGGCGAAGAATACGACCGAGTTGACGACCCAGGTGCTGCCGAAAAGCAACGCCATAGTCACGACTGCTTTCGTCTCTATGAGCATGAACCCAGCCCCCAGAAAGAAGAGCTGTAGGTTCAACTGACGAATCTCCCCTTGAGTGACTTCATCCGGATTGTTCGTCACCAACCTCTTTGTTCTCCGGGGGAGGAAGAGAAAGATAAGAAGCAGTGCCAGACCTCCCATTATGATCATTCCGCGCAGACTCAGCGTAGGAATCATGGGTTCGCGCAAGTAAAGGAAAGGCCAGTCGTCGGTAGCCGTGCGTATGCCGTCTTTGAGCGGCACCACGCCGGCCAGGCCGAATCGTTGCCAGTGAGAAGTCAACGGCTTATCTGTAGCCGCGATCTCGGCGGTCTGTTGCGGTCGCTCTTGCTCTTCCGGGCCAGGGACTCCAAATCCCGTTTGTGACTCGGGGCCTGGAGGTTTGTCGTCGCGGAGGAAGTATTCAGGTTGCTTGCTAAAAGCGTCACGCAAGGCAGCCGTGTTGCCGGCGAAGAAAACTGTGAAATCGCCGAACGTCGCGCTCTCGGGCTCGATAACTTTCCGATAGGGAAGCGTTAGCACCAGCGGATTACCGGCTCCAAAGCTCTCCTCCAGACCTTGTTGTAATCTCGAAACCAGCCAACCCTGCCGAAAATAGTTGTAGATGACAAACGTGCCGTCGGGCTTAAGGTGATTGCGGACGTCATCAAACGTTTGTCGAGTGAACAGATAACTTTCGAGTCGGATGTTGCTGTAGCCGCTATGCAGGACGAGCGAATCTACCAAAGCGTAGATAACCAGGTCATACTTCCGCTTGCTGGCCCTTAAAAAATTGCGACCGTCATCGAGATGTATTTCGACGCGGCTATCCTGATAAGGATGATCGGGATGAAACTCGCGACCCAGCCGATAGATCGCGGGATCGATCTCCACTGCATCGACGTGATTGGCGCCCCACTGCAATGCCCTGCTTACATCGTTTCCCGAACCGGCGCCGATGATTAGTACATCTTTGAAGGCCGGTCGACCGCTATCCCGGTTTAGTAGATGCGGCAGCGCGTAGGCCGGAAAGACTTCATTTCGAGAAACCATCTGCTGGTGATAGATCAGGTTCACTGAGAGCGATAGATCTTGCTGCTTGAAATCAATTCGGTAATAAGGTGACCAGATCCGCTGCGCTTCGCTTTGGCCCGGATAGTCTTTGTGAACCGGCGTGTATGCGGCCAAGCCAACAATGCCTATCAGGAGAACCGCTGTTATCGTGCCCAGGCCGAGGAGTTTCCGGTAATGCCGATGCGCTGAGATGAAGAAGAAGTAACCCAGGCCCAGGGCTACCAACAGAAACCACCACAGGGGTGACAAGTGCAACCACGACGAAGCAGCAAATAGCAGAATACCGGCGATGCTGCCCATTATGTTCAAGGTGTAGGCCTGCACCCTATTGGGCCAACGGTTCAACGCGCGGCCCAGCTCTTGTCCTGGTCCAATGAGCGCCAGAGCAATGATCAGAAAGAAGAATCCGCACAGGACCTCAACCGGAATTGCGTAACGAGAAAGATCCTGACTGTAATACTCGGTGCCAAAATAAATATTCTCCGGCGATGCCTGGTTGCCTACATCCACAAACTTCACAAAGGAACCGCTGCTGATTTCCACCGCATGCGCCGCCACTAACGCGATTATTAACAATAGAGGGGTCCAGGTCAGATAGCGGCGGTGGTGATTGGCGGCCAGACAACCCACCGACATTCCCAGGAAGCAGGCCAGAAGTACCACGTTAGTAAAGAACGTGAGGTAGAGCACGTGCGCCGGAAACCAGCGAATGCTTGCCAGTTCCAGAAAGAGAATCAGGACGCTGATCAGGAACAAGTCGAAACCATCTCTCCGATGAGCGACAGCATTGTGCGTAGGATCAAGAGAAGGGGTGGTTACAGGTGTGGTCAAGCCAGGCTCCGAATAGGTGGTGTCATATTTCAATAGCTCTTCGAGTCGTCCTGGCTCCGTAGCGAGCCAAATGTTCGTTTTCTTCAGGCCAATGATTGCGCTCCTAGCGGAGCTTCTCAATCACTTGTGAACATGTTGGCTATAAACATTCGGTCCCTACGGGACAGAAGAACGGTCGCACTGAATCGCCCTCACCTTAATGTGAAGCGATCTTTCAGCCCACCGACCAGGACGTCAAAGTCGCCCGGCTCGGCGATTGGTTTGTTGTTAGTGTTAATAAAAGTGAGGTCGTCACGCCGCAACTTGAACGTTAAGGTGCGACTCTGGCCCGGTTCCAGATAGACCTTCGCAAAACGCTTGAGTCGCTTCATCGGAGGTGCCAGAGAGGCCACGAGATCCGACACGTATAACTGAACGACCTCCTGTCCTGCGAGTTTGCCCGTATTGCTGACTGTCACGACTACCGAGAGTTCTTCGTTTCCAGAGATCGTTTTTTGACTTAAGCGCAGATCGCGATAGGTGAAGGTTGTGTAGCTCAGGCCTTCACCAAACTCAAACTGCGGCTTGAACGCCTTGTTGCCAAACGCGGTGTCTTCGGTTTCGAATGCTTTGTGATCGTAGTTTATCAGGCCGTTGGGTGTGCGCGGGTACGTGAAAGGAAGTTTGCCAGACGGGTTAAAGTCTCCGAACAGCACATCGGCGACTGCCTGCCCGCCTTCGTTGCCTGGATTGTAGGCCATTAGAATCGCACTCGACTTATCGACAAGACGGTTAATGATCCGAGGGCGGCCTTCGACGAGCACGAGCACTATGGGTTTGCCGGTCGCCTGGATGGCTTCTGCAAGTTTCAATTGCGGCTCGCCGATTGTCAGGTCGGTGATATTTCCCGGCGTCTCGGTGTACGAACCCTCTCCCAGGCAAAGTACTACTACATCTGCTGCCTGGGCCGCGCGAACCGCGGCGGGAATATCGACCTCTGCCTCGACATCAGTCGGCGTGGAATTTGATGGTCCCGCGGCCATCTTGATACTTGTGCCCGGCTCATAGCTCACATTCGATTTGCCGGCCTTGGCCTCGATTGCGCCTCGGATAGTCAGGCGGTCTTTCGGATAGAGTGCCGTTTCTGAACCTTGCCAAACGTAAGTCCAACCATTGTTGAGGGAGACCAGTGAGTCGGCAGTCGGGCCGGTGACGAGTACTTTTTGATTTTTAGACAAGGGCAACAGGTTGTTTGTGTTCTTCAACAGCGTCATCGATTCACGCGCTGCCTGCAAGCTGGACCGTCTCGACTCCGGAAGGCCAAACTTCGACTTAAGAGCCACATCCGGCATTGGCTTTTCAAACAGGCCCAACTCGAACTTCACTCGTAAGATCCGCCGTACGGCCTCATCGATTCGCGACTGCGGAACTGAACCTTCTTTAACCAGAGCAATCAGGTTGTCGCTGAAGCTATAGTCACTGGGCACCATGCTCATGTCGATGCCGGCGAGCACAGCCATTTTGGTTGCTTCCTTCTCCGTGGGGGCGATGCGCCAGATGGTTACCAGCTTCTTGATATCTTCCCAGTCAGAAACCACAAAACCCTTGAAGCCGAGCTCGCCGCGCAAAATGTCCGTTAGAATTTGGTGATTGATGTGGCCGGGTACGCCGTTTATCTCAGCGGAGTTGACCATTACGGTGCGGGCGCCTGCGTTAATAGCCGCAGCGAAAGGCGGCAGAAAATATTCGCGCAGGTAATTTTCCGGAATCCATGCGGGCGTCCGGTCTCTTCCGGTAAGTGGAAAACTGTAACCGACGTAGTGCTTCAAACTGGTTGCCACATGATCCTGGGAAGCAACGTCGGAACCCTCCATGCCACGAACAAATGCAACACCCATAACACTGGCGAGGTAGGGATCTTCGCCGAAGGTTTCCCAGAATCGTGGCCAGAGAGGTTGCCGGCCAAGGTCGAGCACGGGCGAAAAGCTCCAGGGAATACCGGCCGCTCGTGTTTCCATCGCTGAGATCTCGGCCGAACGTTTCATTAACTCCGGATTCCAGGTTGCGGCCATCCCAATCTCTTGAGGAAAGAGGGTGGCGCCTTGAACATAGTTTGCGCCATGAATCGAATCGATGCCGTAGATGAAGGGAATGCCGAGGCGCGACTTTTTTGTAGCGGCGTCTTGAATCTGCCGAATCATGTCCTGCCACCTGTCAATGGAAAGAGCTTGATCCGCGACGTTCAGAATTGATCCCACCCCGTACTGCACCATGGCCTTCTCGAGCTTAGCCGGATCGACCCGGATGTTTTGGTCTGCTCCGGAGCAAACCATGCTAATGGTGAGTTGGGTCATCTGCCCGACCTTCTCTTCAAGCGTCATGCGCTTCAGCAAGGCTTCGATCTTTTGCGTGTGGTCAGCTGATGGCTTTGCTGAACGCAGTGAGCGCTGAAAGAATTCATCGCTGTCGTTGACGTCCGTAGTCACTGGTCCCCGGTCCGCCGTGGCGCCAGCTTGTGTTATTCCATCGCGCATGACGAGTCTCGCGCCGTGCAGATTCACTTGTCCGCTATCTTCGATCGCGGTCTTAGAAGCTGATTGCGAAGAACTAAGCGACACCTGAGTGCTCGCTTTCTGAGGGGGCAGACCGAGACACATAACAACAATCGTCGCCGAAGCAAGCGTCGCTTTTCTCATAAGTATACTGTTGTCCTTAGGAAGGTATTGAAGGAACGCCGCCTATTCTCATTGATTGCCAGAAGATATTCAAGGACATAATCAGCCAGACAGGCCGCCACGTTAGGATCTCTCTGACTGATCTTATTCCGCCAACCGGTATTCAAAAGTAAAACGCCCGATTTGAATAAGCGCCTTTCCGCCTACCGGAGGCATGATCAGCAATGAGCGAACAGCGCTGCTCTTGCGGTTGATGCGGGCATCCACGTCTCCCAACATTTCTCCATTGGAAGCGCGATAAAAACTGACGCGAATGACGTCAGTACTGGTGCGTTGCGAGCCCAAAACATATTCGCCTGAATGTAAGAGTGTGTTGCCGATACTGAGCGGCGCCTGGGTGATGAAGAAGTGAGAATACTTGCCTTCGGCGGAGTAGCCCGCGGTAATCATCACAACCCCAGCTATGAATCGGTCTTTGCCGTCAGTCACTCCGGAGGCCGTGCGAAATTCCGTTTCGATATTCTCCGCCAACACTGAAGCCCGCGCCGGAATTATTCTTCGAAGTTCTGATTCGTTGGCTGCGCGCCAGCGAGTACGGCTGGCCGTTGCAGGTGCAGACACCGCCAACAACACAAGAGCTGAAGCAAGAAGGACTGATAGCACTAATCGCTTTTGCATTATGATCTCCGCCAATTCCCAACCTGCAAATTACCGGACGTCGCTTTTGCCTTTCCACACTGCATCAGATACTTTCAGCATCAAACGGAAGTATCTCACGGAAACTGCCATCGCATCTTTGAGTATAATCAATTGCCCTGGACTCGCGTGATGTTACAGTATCAATAGGCAAATGCAACCAGAACGACTTCGTCACTGCTAGAAACAATGCCTTCGCCGAGTGTTATCTTCAAGATCACTGTTTGTCTTCTTGAGCTCCTGTTCATATCGCTATTCTCAGGGAGCGGGCAGGCCTTTGCTCTCGATCCGCGCCGAGAGCTCTCCCAGTTTGCGCATGAAGTCTGGTCCACCGAAAACGGACTGCCGCAAAACACTGTCCACGCGATCATTCAAACCAGCGATGGCTATGTCTGGATTGCAACTGAGGAAGGACTGGCTCGTTTCGACGGCATCAGCTTTACGGTCTTTGACAAGCGAAACACTGAGCAGCTTAAGACCAACGATATCAGGGCGCTAGCGGAAGATCGCCAGGGCGCTCTTTGGATTGGCACGGTAGACGGCTTAGTGAGGCTGTTCGGGGGAAAGTTCACGGCATTTACAACGCAGGAAGGGTTGCCAGGCAATACCATCCAATCGCTATACAAAGGACATGACGACAATCTCTGGATCGCTACGTCGTCCGGGTTAACCCGATTCAAGGATGGAGTCTTCACCAGTTTCATCACTCAACCCGCACTACCAACCTCCAGCGTTCAATCTATCTTCGAGGACAAGGAAGGCACCCTCTGGATTGGCACAGCATATGGTTTGAGTCAGTTCAAAAATGGAAAGCTCCTTAACTATGCCGTACCAGCTGGGGCTGCCAACAATAGCGTTGTAACAATCAACCAGGATGCGCAGGGCCGGCTCTGGTTCGGCACACTCAATGGTCTCGCTTGTCTTGATCAGGGGACCTTTCGCACTTATACAACGCAGGATGGATTACCCAGCAATCGAATCATTTCCCTGGTTCCCGATCGTTCGGGCAGTCTTTGGGTGGGCACCGCTGGCGGTCTAGTCCGCTTTGCGAGCAACCAGTTCACTGGTTTTAAACAGGGCGAAGGTCTTTCCAGCCACATCATTCTGTCGATTTTCGAAGATCGCGAGGGCAGCCTCTGGCTTGGCACGGAGTCGGGTGGTCTAAATCTGCTCAAGGACAAAAAGTTTACCACCTACACAACGAGAGACGGGCTCGCCAGTGATCTCGTTAAATCAATCTACGAGGACCATCAGGGCGGCATCTGGATCGGTACGAATGGCGGAGGCCTGAGTCACTTCAAGGACGGCAAGTTTATTACTTACACAACGAAGGATGGGCTTTCCAGCAATGTCGTGCTTGCGCTGTGCGCCGACAATCATGGCAACCTGTGGGCTGGTACACCCGACGGGCTCACTCGCTTTAATGGTGGGAGGTTTACCACCTACACTTCCGCCGAAGGCCTGGCGAACGATTTCGTGAGATCAATCTTTGCTGACCGCCAGGGCAACCTCTGGGTGGGAACTCGAGGAGGACTGACTCGGTTGCGAGATGGAGTCTTCAAAGTCTATACGACCATAGACGGTCTGCCGAACGACTTCATCGGTGCAATACACGAAGACGCAAACGGAAACTTGTGGATCGGCACGCTGGGAGGCTTGAGCAAATTCAAGGACGAACGATTTTCCACTTATACAACCAGGGATGGGCTCTCGAGTGATGTGGTTACTTCGCTATATGAGGACGCTGAGAAAACGCTGTGGATCAGCACCAACGGTGGTGGTTTGAATCGCTTTAAGAATGGGAAGTTTACGGCCTTCACGACTCGCGAAGGAATGCCCGACGACGTCGTCTACCGTGTACTCGAGGACCAGCAAGGCAACTTGTGGCTCGGTTGCAGTAAAGGAATCTTCCGACTTAGTAAGAAAGACCTTGATGACTTTGCCGGTGGGAAAGGTAATTCCATAGCCTTCACCTCTTATGGTACCGCCGACGGAATGATCACCAGGGAATGCAGCGGTGGTGGACATCCGTCGGCTTGGAAGGGGATTGACGGTAAGCTATGGTTCTCGACCATCAAGGGCGTCGCGATGATTGATCCGGAAAAGATCAAGATAAACGAACAGCCACCGCCGGTGGTTATCAATCAGGTGCGCATTGACGATGAGTCGATTATGCCGGGGCGGCGAATTGAATTGCCACCGGGCAAGTCGCGGTTCGATTTCTACTACACAGCATTGAGTTTCATCGCTCCGGAAAAAGTCAGCTTCAAGTACAGGCTCGAAGGGTTTGACTCCGACTGGGTTGATCCCGGTACACGTCGAGTCGCCTACTATACTAATCTGCCTCCTGGTAACTACACCTTCCGCGTGATAGCCCGCAACAACGACGGCGTCTGGAACGACACTGGCGCAGTCTTCGATCTTCATCTGCGCCCCTACTTTTATCAGACCTATTGGTTTTATGCTGTCGTTGCTCTGAGTTTGGTGTTGCTAGTTTGGCTAGCTTACCGCTTCCGCTTGCGGCAGGTGGAATCGCAGTTTGCTGCAGTGCTGGCTGAGCGGAACCGGATTGCTCGTGAGATTCATGACAACCTGGCGCAGGAGTTGCTCGGCATTTCCGTGCAGCTCGAAGTAGTGGCGCGAACGATGCCCTCGGGGGCGGAGCTTGCCACTTCTCATCTGAATCGGGTTCGCATGCTGATCCGTCATGGCATTGCCGAAGCACGGCGCTATGTCTGGGACTTGCGCTCCCAGGCACTGGACCAAAACGATCTGCCGACAGCCTTGAGTGATACAGCGCGCCGCTTAACCGCTGACACAGACGTCCAGGCGCAGGTCGAGGTGAATGGATCTTTTCGGCCTCTCAGCGAGCTGGTGGAAGGCAACCTGTTGCGGATTGGCCAGGAAGCTATCAACAATGCAGTCAAACACGCGCATGCGGCGCGTATCTTGATCAATTTGAAGTTCGATTCCGGCAGAGTGCAAATGAGCGTGCAGGACAACGGACGCGGGTTTGATCAGCAAACGAAGGGTGGGCCAGCCGAGGGCCACTTTGGTCTTACCAGCATGCGTGAGCGCGCAGAGCAGATTGGTGGTACCTTGTCGATCCAGAGCAACGGGTCCGGCACAGAGGTTACTGTGGAAGTGCCGATCTAGACATTGCCGATTTCCAATTGCCAATTGCCAATTGGGATTTTCGCGAAGGCCTTCGCGATTGGCTCAGTGGCATGATTTAAGGGAAGGCTTCCAAGGAATCAATTGCCTCAGCGAAGAACCAATCGGCAATCGGCAATTGGCAATCGGAAATTCTTAGGAACTGGCGATCGTCAAAATTACAGATGAATAACAAGAGCATCAGGATCATGGTCATTGACGACCAGGCAGTTGTGCGGCAGGGGTTCGTCGCGCTGATAAATACTGTGGCGGATATGGAGGTGGTCGCAGAAGGAACAAACGGACAACAGGCTATGGAGTTGTATCGCCTTCATAAACCCGATGTAACTCTTATCGATCTCCGCATGCCAGTAATGGGCGGCGTTGAAGCAATTGCTGCCATTCGCGCCGAATTCCCTGATGCTCGTCTGATTGTTTTAACGACCTTCGACGGCGACGAAGATATCTATCGTTCGCTACAAGCCGGGGCGCAGGGTTATCTGCTCAAGGATATGTTCTTCGAGGAGTTGGAAGATGCCATCAGAAAGGTAAATGCCGGCGCGCGCCGGATTCCAACTTTAGTAGCTGAAAGGCTCGCAGAGAGAATGGTCGGCTCCGACTTGACCGCCAGGGAGATGCAGGTGCTTGAAGAGATTGTTCGAGGCAAAAGTAATAGAGAGATAGCCAGCGCTCTTCAAATCAGCGAGGCAACCGTCAAAAGTCATATTAATAATATCCTCGGCAAGCTGGGGGTATCCGACCGTACCCAAGCAGCCACTACTGCCCTACAGCGCGGCCTCGTCCACCTTCGTTAATATCAATGCGAGTCTTCCAACTAAAGTTTGAGTTAGAAACCCACCCCAGGGCCCATGACGGACAAGCTTTCCTGATGTTAGGTTATGGTTCTGCAAGTTTCTCAGTCCCGGGACGGTGATTGGAGGTTTTTTGAATTCCATCCTTCAGTTTGTTGCACAGAAACTTGACGCCCTTCGATTCACCAAGAGTTTTAAGCCCGGGACTGAGAGCCACCCCTAACCGAACCGCCGATCCACTGCGGACCAATTAGGTAACGGCTTTGATTTCCTAGCGGCGTGTCATAACATACGTCCCGCAGATTTAGGCAAGAGGCCGACCAGTCAGAACAACCTGACGCGCTAGAGGTCAACTTCCGGTTCCTCTTGTCTGCTTATACATTCCTGGAAGAGTAAGGGAGTTTCTTATGGCTGCTTCAAGTTCAAGTATGCCGGGCGTTTCGTTGACGTCGACTGCTGGTCCAGGTTTTTACGACAAGCTCAACACTCAATGGCACAAACGTGTGCTTCAGGTGCTGATGATAGTCGTGCTCGCCCACTGGGCTGAGCACCTCGCGCAGGCGGTGCAGGTTTATGTTCTCGGCTGGCCGCGTCCGCAAGCCGGCGGGGTTTTGGGGTTATGGTTTCCGTGGATGGTCAACTCGGAGGTGCTTCACTACGGGTACGCGTTGGTCATGCTCACCGGAATATGGGTCTTGCGCAAAGGGTTTACGGGATTGTCTCGTAAGTGGTGGACAGTGGCCCTCGTGATCCAGTTTTGGCACCACATCGAACATGGCCTACTGCAAGCACAGGCCCTTCTTCAACACAACTTGCTTGGCTCGCCGATACCCCTCAGTTTTTTGCAGATGGCATTCCCGACGTCGAGGGTCGAGATACATCTCTTCTATAACGCGATCGTCTTCATCCCCATGGTGATTGGCATGTACTACCACATGTTCCCGCCGCAGGGAGAGCATGCCTCGTGTAGCTGTGCGTGGAAGCAGGCGCACGCCAGTGCGTGAATTGTAGTTCAGCTTCGAATCTTTGATTCAGGTTTTCTACCAGCACTTGTCGATTGAGATTATTTTCCATATCTCATTTCCCATTTCTCATTTGTCATTGCAGAAATGATCGAATGGCGGTAAGTGGTGTTGACGAGGCCGGACTTTCAGTTGTGAACCCATTGTCATCTTCATAATCCATTTGTCCTTCGAGTACTGCCAATTGGACGAAGTAGCTTTGCTTAGGCGAGTTCCTGCAATGACAAATGAGAAATGTCAAATGACATATGGAAAATGATCCCCTCCTCGATACTCGCAGTTGCGGCCCCTCTGTTTCTGGCTTTTGTCGTAACCGCGTGTAACAAGCCGACCGAGGAATCTTCCGGTGTTACTATTGAACATGAAATTACACCGCACCCAGTCCGAGTCGGCCCAGCGACGCTGACGCTGAGACTTGCCGACGCCAGGCGTCAACCTGTAACCGGAGCAAGCATCATGCTCGAGGGAAACATGTCTCACGCCGGAATGAGTCCTGTGTTCGCCCAAGCCAAAGAAACGGAACCTGGACGCTATCAGGCGATTGTCGACCTCAGCATGGCGGGCGATTGGAATATCCTCACTCATATCACCCTGGCCGGCGGGCAGAAGCTGGAACGTCAGTTGGACGTAAAAGGCGTCCGCGCCAATTGAAGAATTTTGTCCAATCAATCGTCCAACCTGTTTCGTGGTGGTTCGGATTCGCATCCCTTTGATCTGTTGCGAGTGCCACTTCTGGGCCGTTTACTTCGCTGGCACCACGCTCGCACCTTCCTACAAGTTCCCTTGCTAATCATCAGTGTTGTGATGATCCTGCACGGGTTTTTTGGACCGACCCTGGCGCCGAAGAACCTGGCCACGACACTCAGCTGGGTTCACTTTCGCGGAGCGCTGGTCTTAATCCTCCTTTGCGCCGGCAACTTCTTCTGCCTCAGCTGTCCTTTCATCCTGGTGCGCGAGGCGGCGCGACGCTTCTTTAAGCCAAGACGCAATTGGCCCAGAATGCTGCGCAACAAGTGGCTTTCGGCAGGCCTCTTCGTAACCGTCCTTTTTGTTTATGAGCTTTTCGATCTTTGGTCTTCACCCTGGTGGACGGCCTGGCTAATCATCTCCTACTTCGCCGGCGCGCTCTTGGTGGACGGCGTTTTCAAGCACGCATCGTTCTGCAAATTCGTTTGTCCCATTGGTCAGTTCAACTTTGTGGCGTCCACGCTTTCACCGCTCGAAGTGAAGGTGCGCGATCAGGACGTCTGCGTTAGCTGTCGGACGAAGGATTGCATCCGCGGCCGACGGGAGCCGGCGTCGGGGCTGGTGGTAATCCAACGCGGTTGCGAACTTGCGCTCTTTCAGCCGCGCAAGGTTGGCAACATGGATTGCACCTTTTGTTTGGATTGTGTGTACGCTTGCCCGCACGACAATGTCGGCATACTCACGCGCGTTCCGGCTACTGAACTTATGATCGATCCGATGCGCTCAGGTGTAGGTTATTTTTCGCGTCGCAAAGACCTGGCAGCGCTGGTTTTCGTGTTTACTTTTGGAGCGCTATTGAATGCCTTTGGAATGGTCAGTCCGGTTTTTGTGCTGGAAGGTTGGCTGGGGCGGGTATTGAACCTAAGCCACGAAGCTCCTGTGCTCGGCATGATCTTCGTGTTGTTGCTAATCATCGAACCGATTTTGCTGTTGGGCATGGCCGCCTGGTTGACGCAGGTGTGGGGCGGCGCCCAACGTGCCGTGCTCCCGCTGGTGGTGCGTTACTCATATACGCTGGTGCCGCTCGGCTTCGGCGTGTGGCTGGCGCATTACTCATTTCATTTCTTAACTGGTCTCTACACTTTCATACCGGTGACTCAGAGTGCAGTTGCGAGTCTGGGTTGGGCCGCTTTAGGTGAACCGTACTGGCGGTTGACTGGCCTACCTCAGGGTGCGGTGCAAGCGATGGAGTTTGGTTTTCTGGGTTTAGGGTTGGTGGGATCGTTGTTGGTAAGCTATCGCCTGGCGACTGAGGATTCAGCGAGGCATCCGATACGCATCTTTGGGGTTTGGGCAGGGTTGTCCGTGGTCCTTTGGCTGGCGGCAGTCTGGGTAATGAACCAGCCGATGGAAATGAGAGGGAGCATTTTAGGAGGATAGAGAAATCGATCACAGATATCACTCAAGCGACAGAAACTTCCAAAGCAGGGTGTGAACGAGAAGTTGCTGGCGAAGCCTCCGTTACAGCTCGCTAGTTGCAAAAGGTATTTACATTGAGACCTCTAAAACCAATGATCATCTTCCGCAGCGCGGCGCAGCGTAAATGGTTGCGTAGCGTTCTGGCGGTCTGTTTCTTACTGTCGTTGTCCTTTAACACCAGCGCTCATGAGGGGCCGCCGTTTCCGATTATCGTCGATAAGAGTGTTGGTCCTTGTATCGTTTCTGTCTGGACCGATCCCGACGTTGGCGAGAGCACTTTCTTTGTCATCATCAATCCGCAACCGGGAAGTACCGTCCCCACTGACCTGAAGGTCGAGCTGGGCGTGCAACCAACGAGCGGCAGGCTGGCCGAAGTTGTGTATCCCGGCCAACGGGAAGATCTCCGCAATCAAGTGCAATACAAAGCGGTAGTGTTTCTGGACGCACAGGAGATGTGGCGCGTGCGGGTGGTCTTGGCCAGTGCGCTAGGCAGCGGTGAGGCATCTACCACTGTAGAAGCTACGCCTCCCGGGTATGGGCGCTGGGACTTGTTGATATACCTATTGCCTTTCGTTGCTGTGGCTTTCCTGTGGTTGCGTGCGGTAACCCGCAGGCGAGCAACAAGGAGACTTAACGCTACGGATGGGTGAGAGCTTAAGACTCGGGCTCTTCACCGAAAACGTAAGCCCGTTTTCACGCACCTCACAGGAGCGACAAGGGCAACAATCAAGCGATATAGTTGATGCGCGAGGTAGCCATGAGTGTTCGAGGTCCCTATTCTGACAATTCCCGAACCCGGGCGGCGATTGTGTTCGTTTTGTTGCCGGTGTTCTGTCTGCCGCTCACCGTCGGCGGCGGGTTGTCGCCGTCAATCGCAGTCAATGCCGCCCCTCCAACCGTCTGGAGTTTAGTCTGGAGCGATGAGTTTAATGGACCAAGTGGGGCCGCAGTCGACTCGACCAAATGGACCGCGGAAGTCGGTGGTTGGGGATGGGGAAACAATGAGCTCGAGTACTACACCAATCGCACAGCCAACGCTCATCAATCAGATGGCTCATTGGTCATCAAGGCGATCAAGGAGCGTTTCACCGGGCCCGACGGGACGCGCGAATACACCTCAGCGCGTCTGATCACGAAGAACAAATTCTCGCCGCAGTATGGCCGGTTTGAAGCGCGTATCAAGGTGCCCTATGGCCAGGGAATCTGGCCGGCCTTCTGGATGCTGGGTAACGACATTGATACCGCAGGTTGGCCTCAGTGCGGCGAGATCGACATCATGGAGAACATCGGCAGGGAGCCTTCGATCGTCCACGGCACGATTCATGGTCCTGGATACTCAGGCGCAGACGGACTCGGATCGTCTTTCACACTGCCGAATAACCAGCGCTTTGCTGACTCCTTTCACGCCTTCGCCGTAGAATGGGAGCCCAGCATCGTGCGCTTTTATTGCGACGGGATTCTCTACAAAACCCTTACGCCTGCCGATCTTCCCGCCGGAAGGACGTGGGTCTACGACCATCCGTTCTTCATCTTGATGAATCTAGCGGTCGGCGGAAATTGGCCAGGCAGTCCCGATGCGACTACAGTTTTCCCGCAGTCCTTGCTCATGGACTACGTGCGCGTCTATCAGCGGGTGAGTCCGTCAGGCGTACCCGTGATCCTGACGGAGGAAGGTTCGAATCGCGCCCTCGCGTTGGATTCCGTGCTCTGGTTGCAAGGGCCCTTCGCCGTTAGTTCCACGCACAACTTCAGCCTGGACCAGCGCACCCGCGTGATGCTGCTGGTGGCGAATGTGGATCTGCTGCCCGGCGATGGCACCTCAGTGGTCACCGCCGAAGCGCGAGATGCGCAAGGGAATACCTATCCACTAATCGTCGAGAGCGTGGATAAGGTTCCGAGTTTTGAGTGGATAACGCAGGTAGTAGTCAGACTACCCGATGGTCTGAGGAATCTCAGCGAGGCCCAGGTAAGCGTTAAGTCGCGGGGACTAACCAGCAATGAGGTTCTGATTAATCTGATGCCATGAGGTTCCGGTCACAGGCGGCAATCAAAACGATCTGGCGGACTTCAGGGCGCTCGCGGGCGTCACTAGCCCGTAGACACACTTGGTGAAGGTGAGGGAGACGCTTGCGGTGCGACCGGCACAAATACAATCGGCTGCGCCGAGGTAATGCCCTTGTCTTCCTGCACGGTAATGGACTGGTTAGGCTTGATCTCCGAAATCGTCTGCTTTTGTCCGCTGGGCCAGGTAATTTCCAGGCTAAGAGTCGTGCCATCTTCGGGCTTTCCCAAACCGAAAGTTAAGGGCAGCTCGCTCTGCGATAAATAACTCGAGCCGGTTTTCACCATCGCGAACTGACGAGCGCCTCTGGAAGGCTTCAGCATTACTCTTGCTCCGATCCCATCGCGGTTCGATCTGGTTCCCACTAACTTCACGCGCAGCATGTCATTCTGGTTGGCGTTATCATTGCGTAACAGGCGCGCTGGTCCGTTGTTGGCAGTAATCAACAAATCCAGATCGCCGTCGTTGTCGAAATCTCCATATGCCGCGCCTCGGCCCACGATCGCCCGTTGCAAAGCGCGGCCCAACTTTGGCGACACCTCTTCAAATTTCTTTTTACCTTTGTTCCGGAACAAATGGGGAGGTTGCGCATACTTTACGTTGGGTTGTACCACACTGATGTCGTCCGAAACGTGACCGTTAGAGGCGAAGATATCCAGCAACCCGTCAAGATCATAATCAAAGAAAAAGCATGCGAACGTTAACGACCGCGCCGACATCTTGCCGATACCGGCAGCCACCGCTTCATCTGTGAATAACCCTGAACCATCGTCATTGTGGTATAGCGACATACTTTCGTTGGTGAAATTGCCTATTACCAGACTCTGTCGGCCGACTTGATCGTAGTCGGCGGCATCGGTGCCCATCCCGGCGCGGGCGGTACCGGCTTCGCTGAAGGCTACGCCGGCTGTGACTGCCGTATCACTGAAGGTACCGTTGCCGTTGTTGTGATATAGCTTGTTTGGCTCGGTATCGTTGGCTACGAAAACATCCAACCAGCCATCGTTGTCATAGTCCAATAGAGCAAGTCCGAGTGATTTGCTCGTAGGATCGCTGAGGCCTGCGCGCTGCGTCGCATTCTCAAAGGTACCGTTGCCCTTGTTGCGGTATAGCGTCGAGCTTTGGCCTTTATAAGCCTGCGGGGTGCAGTAAGACTTGTTCTTGCCGTCCAGCGAGCAGTACTGGTCTTTTTCGATCGTCCACTCTATGTAGTTGCAGACGAAAAGATCGAGATTGCCGTCCTTGTCATAGTCGAACCACGCCGCGCTGGTTGAGAATCCGGGATCGCCGACCGCGGCTCTGTTGGTCACATCAGCGAATTTGCCATTGCCCAAATTGCGGAAGAGATGATTGGCGCCGACACTGGTGATGTAAATGTCGACATTGCCGTCGCCGTCATAGTCAGCGGCGGCGCATCCCAGGCCGTAAGTTTCGACGGCCAGTCCGGCCGGGCGAGTCACATCAGTAAACGTACCGTCTTTGTTGTTGTGATAGAGCGCCGAAAAAGACCGGGCGGATTTTTGTTCGGGCCAGCTGGTTGAATTGACGAGCAAAATATCCTGCCAACCGTCGTTGTCATAATCGAGAAAGGCGCCGCCGTTGCCCATAGTTTCCGGCAGATACTTCTTCCCAAAGGCGCCGCTGTTGTGTTTGAAACGAATGCCGGCCGTGGCGCTTACGTCTGTGTATTCGATTGGTCCGGACGGACGCGGCGGAGTTGGACTCGGTGTAGGTGACGCAGTCACGACTTCGCTAGTGGGTGTAGCGCTTTCTGCCGGCGCGCTG
>JAMQPH010000184.1 GCA_023717605.1 Pyrinomonadaceae bacterium | reverse complement strand
CGATTGCCAATTGCCGATTTGCAAGACAGTTGACCCTTGGTAGCTGGATTGAGGATAAATTGGCAATTGGCAATCGGCAATCCCAATAATGTAGGTATCCAACCCTTGAAGACTATGAAACCCGCCGCAGACGAACTGCGCTCGTTGATAAAACAAACAGAAGAACAGGTGGCCTACTTCCAGGAACTGGGTGTGTCTGGAATAGCAATGGAGACTTTTCTAACGACGGATCCACCCAAACAACCTCGCTCGCAATCAGAGCGCGTAATCAGTCAGACGTTGGAGGCGCCACCTACCTCTGAGAAACGATCCCTTGTTGCATCATCAGCGTCTAGAGGTGTACCGCCGGCAATAATACCCGGAGAATCTCCCTTTAGCCCTTTGCCGCAAGACAATCTTTTTGGAGATGTGATGCCGCCTGCGGAAGAGTTTTCCAGGTCCGACGAAAGTATGGAACAGATTTGGTCCGACATCGGAGATTGCACTCGTTGCCCGCTCCATCAAGGGCGCACAAACATCGTTCACACGGAGGGCAATCGCAAAGCACGTTTGATGTTTGTAGGTGAGGCTCCAGGTGCTGACGAAGACATGCAGGCCCGCCCGTTTGTAGGGAGAGCTGGTCAGTTGTTGACGAAGATCATTGAATCGATTGGCTTCAAGCGTGAAGAGGTCTTGATCGGCAACATCAATCGCTGCCGGCCGCCGGGCAATCGGGCGCCCATTCCTGATGAGGTAGCAATGTGCAAACCATTTCTGCTTCGAGAGATTGCCGCTGTCAGGCCGGAAATCATAGTCGTACTTGGAAACACGGCCATGAAGAACCTGCTGGACGTGAAAGAAGGGATCACGAAACTGCGTGGTATATTCCAGGACTACCAGGGCATCAAGATCATGCCCACGTTTCATCCAGCGTACCTCTTACGGGATCCGTCAAAGAAACGAGAAACGTGGGAAGACTTGAAGAAGGTTAGGGACTATCTTGATAGCACTGCAAAACGGGAAATCTGAAACTGGCCGCTGATCCACTCCTCACTCTTTTGTAATTCCTGGTTTTCGCGTTAACTTCTCCGCCGTGCCAAAAGACTTCGGAAGTTCTTCCCCAACGGCAGGCGTGCAGCGCACAAGAACAACTTCGTCAGCTCCTCAATACGCTGACGTGGTAGTTCCTCTCCACGTTTCCCAGTCTTTCGTTTATCGACTTCCCGAATCTGTTCGCGGAATCGCTCGTTTAGGCGCTCGTGTTGTGGTCCCTTTAGGCAGGAGCCTCACGACCGGATACATCGTCGATCTTCACGACACCCTTCAAGCCGATACCGACCTGTCCGAAGCCGACGTAAAGGACGTCAAACAAGTTCTCGACTCGGATCCACTCGTCACTTCTGAAGTTCTTCAGATAACTCAATGGGTTTCAGAATATTACGCGGCCCCCTGGGGCGAAGTCATCAAAGCCGCCCTGCCGCCGGGCATCAGCGCCAACATCGAGCAGTTCTTAAAAGTCACCCCTCAGGGACGCACTCATCTCCAGGCGCTTTCGCAAAATCGATCATCCGGGAACTTAGTCAGGGCACTGCAACTGATCGCGGACGGCGGCGAAATCAAACAGGCAGATCTTGCGGCAGAGATGGGCAAAGCCCAGGCATCAAGAGTTGTTCGGGAGCTTCTGCGCGACAACCTAATCGAGGCAGACCAACGAGCCGGCAGACTGTTCGCAAAGCCCAAACAGCAGCGAATTGTTCAATTGAGCCGCGCTCGCGAAGGAGGTATCGATACTGTCGAAACACGGAAGCCTACCGACGCTCAACTCCGCATCCTCCAGGCGCTCTCCGATGGCAACACTATGGCTTTGCAGGAATTGCTGACGGCTGCAAAGGTCGGCATCTCCGCGGTCAAAACACTGCAGAAGAGAGGTGTCGTTGAAGTCTCACTCCAAGCTATTCGTCGCGATCCGATGGCTAGCGCCGTTCTTCCCGTGCTAGAGGAATTTGAACTCACTGAGGCCCAGGCGAATGTGCTGGGCGAGATTGAACAGCCGCTGAGGCGAGGTGAATACGCCGCGTTCCTTCTTCACGGCGTCACCGGCAGCGGAAAGACTGAAGTTTATATGCGCGCCATGCGCATATGCCTGCAGCAGGGCCGCGCGGCGATGATGCTGGTACCAGAGATCGTGCTGACACCAGTGTTCTCACGACGGCTGCGGGCTTACTTCGGCGATCGGGTGGCGATTTTTCATTCCTCTCTTTCGAAAGGCGAGCGCTTTGACGAGTGGACGCGCGTCAGGAATGGCGAAGCGCAGATTGTCATCGGCACGCGTTCCGCCGTGTTCGCGCCCATTTCCAAGCTTGGGCTCGTGATTGTCGACGAGGAACACGAGTCAACATATCGACAAGCAGAGTCGCCTCACTACCACGGTCGCGACACCGCGATCGTTCGCGCTCAAAAAGAGTCTGCCGTGGTGATTCTCGGGTCCGCGACGCCATCGCTGGAGTCATTCCATAACGCTCACACGGGCAAGTACCGTTGCCTGCGTTTACCAACCCGCATCGCCAATCGCGCTATGGCAAAGGCGCGCATGATCGACATGCGTGAGGTTTTTGATCGTCACCAGAAGCCAAGAGTTTTTTCCGATGATATGTTAGAGGCAATTGACGATACGCATCGGCGCAAGGAGCAGGCAATCATCCTGCTCAACCGCAGAGGATATTCAAGTTTTGTCCTCTGCCGCTCCTGTGGGGAAACGATCCAGTGTCCAAACTGCGACGTCACTCTTACTTACCACCGCAGTGAAAGAATAATCCTCTGCCATTATTGTAACCATCGTGAAGTTGCCCCCAATCGGTGTCCCTCATGCAAAGGGGAGTACATCTACTACATCGGTGAAGGAACGGAGCAGATTGAAGCACTGCTGACGAAGCTCTTCCCTGCCCTTCGTTTAGGTAGGATCGATCGCGACACTGCCTCGCGCCGCGGTCACTTCGAGAGGACGTTGTTGGAATTCAGCGACGGCAATATCGACCTCCTCGTCGGGACTCAGATGCTGGCCAAGGGTCACGATTTTCCCAATGTCACCCTGGTTGGTGTCGTATCGGTCGATGCCGGTCTTGCTTTGCCGGACTTTCGTGCGGCGGAGCGAACATTCCAACTTATCACACAGGTAGCAGGCCGCGCGGGACGGGGTGATCGAGCGGGCCAGGTGCTAGTGCAAACTTATCATCCAAATCACTACGCTCTCCGACATGCTTGCGCGCAAGACTACGACGGTTTTTACCTGGAAGAGATCCGCTATCGCCAGAATCACGCTTATCCTCCATTCGTCGCCCTCGGTTCGTTGCTGGTCCATGGTGTGGACCAGAGTCGCGTTCGGTCCGATGCTGTAGGGTTACGAAAGGAATTGGATCTGGCCAACAAAGATCGTACGTGCCGAATACTCGGTCCTGCTCCGGCGCCTCTCCCCAGACTCAAAGGCGAGCATCGGATGCAGCTCCTGGTGAAGTCTCGCAGCAGACGCCATTTGCGTCGGGTGATAGACCAGGCGTTATCGACAGCCGCGAATCGGGGACTCAATCTACGCGGTGTCAACCTCGAGATCGATCCGGTTTCGCTAATGTGACAACGTGCGTCGCTCAGGCTCATGCGTTAAACTCCGGGTCATGAAACTCTCCGAACTTGCAGCCAAAACGAGCGCTCGCGTTGAGGGAAGCTCGGTCGATATAGACGTTGGCGGGGCGGCTGGACTAGACGAAGCAAAGCCTGGGCAGGTCACGTTCCTCGCAAATCCTCGCTACACGCCGCGTCTGAAAACTACGCAAGCTTCGGCTATCTATGTGGGCGAGATGGTCGATTTGGGCCGCGCTGATATCGTCGCGTTGCGCGCAAAAGACCCGTATCTCGCATACACCCGCGCACTTCGCCTCTTTCATCCTGAACCTGCAGTGGCACCATCTATTCATCCGTCGGCGGTCATCGATCCGACAGCGCGCGTTGCCGAGAACGTATTTGTCGGCGCCTGTTCCGTGATTGGGGCAGGGACGGAAATCCGATCAGGCGTGCAGATTTATCCGAACGTCACGATCTATGACAGCGTTACCATTGGCAAAGATTCGGTGGTCCATTCTGGCGCGGTTATCCGCGAGCGTTCGCAGATTGGGGAACGCGTGGTGATCCACAACAACGTCGTAGTCGGTTGTGATGGGTTTGGATATGCCAAAGACGAGCAGCGTCACTGGCTCAAAATCCCGCAGACAGGACGTGTAGTGATCGAAGACGACGTCGAGATTGGCGCGGGAACAACAATCGATCGTGCGTCCGTAGGCGAATCACGAATTGGTCGAGGAGCGAAGATAGACAACCTGGTCCAGATCGGTCACTCCTGCACCGTGGGTGAGGACACTCTGCTCTGCGCTCAAGTGGGGCTGGCCGGGAGTTCGCACATTGGAGACCGTGTGGTCCTCGCCGGGCAGGCGGGAGTAGCAGGCCACTTAACCATTGGCGACGATGTGGTTCTCACGGCCAAGAGCGCCACCAGTCATGACGTACCGTCCGGCAAGGTCATTTCCGGCATTCCAGCTTTCGATAACAAGGATTGGCTGCGCTCGACGGCGGCCTTTCGACGGCTCGGTGAGATGCAACGGACCTTAAGAGACCTGCAACAGAGACTAGTGGAATTGGAAGGAACCGTACTTAATCAGCGCGGTGACAACCCCTTTTCTGGACCTATCGATTCCTTATGAGAGTGCCTCCGGCCCGCGATAAAACTATAAGCCAATGTGGTTGACTCTAAAGTCCGTTGAACAAGCGAACTCGGTTTCACCTCAGGTGAGATGTTTATAGCACTGCTACTGTCAGCCAGGTCCGGCTCCGTTCGAAGGAGCGGAAAGTATCTTGAAGAGTACAGGTCTAGTTGAGTTCCGCTCCTTCGAACGGAGGTTGGAGAGGAGGTGCCGTTCGCTTCTATAAACATGTCACTCCGATGGAGTGAAACTCCGGTAATCAATTGGTTTCGAGTCTTTGATCATATGAGGCGACCCACGAAATCACAGGAAAACTCACGGAACCTGAGTGTCGACGAAGAATGATCAAGCCTAAGGCATTCTCAATTCAATTCGATAACGTCGATTCAGCGAGCCCTTTTTCCGGCTACTCTTCCGTCCCTATCTTCGCACTGATCGCAGGCGTCTTCATTGGCGCCAGACTTTGGGGACTAACGGCGTCTTGTCTCTGGTTCGACGAAGTCTTCAGCGTACATGCCACCCGTCACGAATGGATGAGCCTGCTCGGCTTTGTTGCCGCGGACATCGTTCATCCGCCGCTCTTTTACGCGTTGCTTAAGGTTTGGATCAGCATCGGCGGAGAGTCCTTGCTCTGGTTGCGTCTCTTTCCAATGCTCACCAGCATCGCTGTCATCATTCCTCTCTTTCTGCTCTGTCGGGAACTACATCTGGGAGCAACTGCAATCAACTTGTCCCTATTGTTGATGGCGGTGAATGGTTACTTGATTAAATATGCGCAGGAAGTACGCATGTACAGTCTGCTGCTTTTCTTGACCGTCTGCTCTCTCTGGC
>JAMQPH010000180.1 GCA_023717605.1 Pyrinomonadaceae bacterium | reverse complement strand
CCATTTGTCATTTCTCATTTTTCATTTGGTCATTGCAGAACAAATCACCGGTGGCCAACGGACTCGCCTACTGTTAGCGTCGAGTTCGTCTTTTGTCTTTCAATGACCAAATGAAAAATGAGAAATGACAAATGGAAAATGATCACATTTGGGGCACGGGCCGAGTTACTAACGCCGGCAGCGGTGTGAGTGCCCTACTGGCGGGCACGCAAAGCACAGGGCAGGGAGCGTTGCGGACTACTCGTTCAATCTCTGAGCCCAACACCGGAGTACCGCCTAAAAGCGACGCGTGCACGTTGGTTCCAATAACGATCAGGTCTACATCCTTCTCCGCTGCCAATCGCACAATCTCTGCGTATGGTCGTCCCTCCGCAATATGCGTGATAGCCCGAGCACCGTCTTCCCGCGCCATCTGGGCCATACGCTTCTGCACATAACTCCGTAAACGAGTGAGCGCCGTCAATCCACCTTCCGGAAACATCACGGATATCTGCTCAAAGTAGTCGCCGATAGCGTAGACAGCGTGCAGCTCCGCTCCAGTTTCACTTGCTAGCTGAGTTGCTACCTGTGTGGCCGCGCTTGATGACGGTCGGAAGTTTGTGGCCAACAAAACTCGATTGAGACGCACTTCGGTACGGTTGCCGCGATACTCCACGAAATCATGCTGCGGCGGGCGGATAGTAAGCACTGGGCAGGGCGCCTCCGCAATGATCTCCTCAGCAGTGGACCCCCAGAGAGCGCGCGTCAGTCCTTTGCGACCGTGTGTGACTACCGTCACCAGATCGATTTCATATTCCCGCACAGCCCGCGCAATTTCCGGCGCCGGCTCTCCGGCCACAATCACGGGCTCGACTTCCAACCCGGCAAAGAGAGGATCCTCGAGCAAACCCTTAACCTCGGTGCGCAATTGCAGCAGCCAATTATTCTCCTGCTCTTCCAGGACGCGCTCGGGCAAAGTCAGGAGATTCAGCGGCACTTGTGCGCTTTGTACGCTGAAGAGCACAACTCGGCCACCGCCGCTGCGCGCAAATGCCGCGGCGTATTTCAACGCGGCTCGAGCGTGCGGCGTAAAGTCCGTCGGGAAGAGAATGTTTCTGAAAGGAAACATGAATGCCGTTTGTTGCCAGTTGTCAGTTGTTCGTGTTCAGTATGAAGCGACTGTACATCTGTGCTGGGCTCACGGGCCGGAGTCTAACAAGAAAACGGAGAGGCAGGCAAAAGGCAAAATCTAACCGGAAGTTACGCGCAGAAGAGCTAGCTCTCGCTGGCTATTCCTCTGGCTTTTTTTCCGGGTTCCGTGCCAAACTCCGCAAGCTCAGGTCTCAGATCTCAAATGTCAGATGATCTCAGATCTCAGATCTCAAAATTTCAGCTCCAAAGAAATCCAAAGATACGGTTGTTCTCAAGAGCGTACCGTGAGAATGATAGAGAATTGATACCAGAAAACTATCCAACTGAGGAGGCTTTCTAGCGTGAGCCTGACGCTTCTGGCGATTGGATTTCTCGTCCTGCTCGTGACTGCCTACCGGTTTTATGGACGGTGGGTGGCCAGACAGTTTCAACTCGACGATGCGCGCACAACTCCTGCCCATCGGGTGAACGATGGCCTTGACTTCGTTCCCACCCGACCGTTCTATCTCTTTGGACAACACTTTTCTGCGATAGCGGCCGCCGGACCAATTGCGGGGCCTATTCTCGCCTGCCAAGCGTTCGGATGGCTTCCCTGTCTTCTCTGGATCGGTTTGGGCGTAGTGCTCATAGGCGCGGTGCACGACTTCGCGAGTCTGGCGGCCTCGGTTCGCCACGGGGCAACTTCCATCGCAGAGATCACCCGCGAACACCTGGGACGAGGCGCCGGCCGGGCAATGATGGGTTTCATCTGGATAGCGTTGGCCTACGTCATCGTTGCCTTCGCGGACATCACGGCCGGAACGTTCAGAGGCGGCTCAGAAGAGTTGCGCGCAGCATCGGTGACCTTCAATCCTGGCGGAGCGGTCGCGGCGGCAAGCGTGATGTACCTCGCGCTTTCTCTCCTGCTCGGTCTGGTCCAGCGCTATCTTAATCCTCCACTTTGGCTCGTCACGCTTATCTTCGTTCCGGCAGCATTCGCCTTGTCATGGGTGGGAACCATGACTTCAAACTGGTTTGTGCTTGATCACAAGACCTGGGGAGTTCTGATTATTCTTTATTGCGGCGTGGCTTCGATTGTTCCTGTCTGGGCCTTGCTGCAGCCGCGTGGCTATCTGGGCGGATTTATTCTCTATTCCGCGCTTGCCCTGGGCATAGTCGGCGTCTTCTTCGGCGGTTACGAAATCCAGCAACCTGCTTTTAAGGGATTCGATGTTGGCGGGATGACGGGCTTGCTCTTTCCCTTCCTGTTCGTGACCATTGCCTGTGGGGCATGTTCGGGTTTTCACGGTCTCGTTTGCTCAGGTACAACTTCGAAGCAGGTTGATCGCGAGTCGCACATCCGACCCGTCGGCTACGGCGCCATGCTGGCTGAAGGCTTTGTGGCGCTGATCGCACTGGTTACGGTCATGATCGTTGCTCAGGACGCCTTGCGTGGAAAGGCGCCGGGAACTATTTACGGCAACGGGATCGGACAGTTTCTCACTCTCATCATCGGCCAGGACAAATTGGCCTTCGCGATAACTTTCGGCGCGATGGCTTTCTCCACCTTTGTTTTTGATACCCTGGATGTGTGCACACGCCTGGGTCGCTACATAGTGCAGGAGCTTTGCGGTTGGAAAGGTCGATGGGGGGCCCTGTTGGGAACCTTGTTGACGATGGCGTTGCCTTTTTACTTCATCGTCTTCGCGCCGCCCAACTCCTGGGCAAAATTCTGGACGCTGTTCGGTGCTTCGAACCAACTACTCGCTGCTTTGACACTGCTTTCGATAACCGTCTGGCTTTACCAGGCTCGACAGCGAATCGCTTTTACGCTCTTGCCGATGATCTTTGTCCTCGTGATCACGCTCTGGGCGCTCATCTCGCTCGTCATTGGTAATCTCCGCGTCACCAAAATCGGCTCCGGGCAGTTGGATATTGAGCTGATAAACGCCATAGCAGCCGCCGCTCTGGTCGTGCTGGCCCTCTACCTGGCGGTTGTCGCGCTACTTAAAGTCCGCGGCGATCGTCAGACCGGTACGCTTGTGACAGCACACTCTGCGACGAGCCTGGAATAAACGGCGACACACTTCTTCGTTACGGCAGAGCCTCGACGATGACGAAGACGCGGAACTTGCCGCTGCCCTCGACGCCAATGTCGGCGGCACAATGTTTGGCTGTTCTTCGAGTACTGTCGTTAATGACTCGTTACACGACTCCGATTCCCAACTGTCAGTTTCCGGGACTGAGCGACGCCAGCCAAAACGTCAGACGACTGCGGAATAACCCAAACCTCAAACTGTTCGAAGGCCGCGTTTGGGTAAGAACAGTTGCTACATGATTGAACCTTGGCCTAAAATGGCACCGGTCTGTGACTCTTCATGGTTTTGCTTACAATTCGAAAATGAACTGCCCATCCTGCGGTCACGAAAATATCGACGGTACTGATCGTTGCGACAATTGCCTCGCGCCGTTTCGCGATCTGGACGTACCGCGCGTTGACTCAGCAGAAGGTCTCGCGCGTTCCGTGATGGAAGACAATCTGGGCCGGCTCGAACAGGAAGGGGCCATCACCGTGGTCCCTGAAACGCCGGTTCTCGACGTTGTCCGTCTCATGAAGCGCGCAAATTCGGGATGTGCTCTGGTTGTAGAAGAAGGCAAGTTAGCCGGGATCTTTACCGAGCATGATGTGTTGCGCAAGATGACCGGGGCGGAAGCGCGTTCTCCGACGACGGCGGTTAAAGATCTGATGAGCCCCAATCCCGAAGCGCTTCATGAGAAGGATTCAGTGGCCGTCGCGCTTAATAAAATGTCCACCGGCCGGTATCGCCACATTCCGGTAAAGAAAAACGACGGCAGCTATACCGTCACTTCCATCAAGAGCGTCCTCATATACATCGCTAAAGAAGACTGGTGATCGCGACTCGGCAAGTCGCAATTATCATGGGCAAGGTGCCCCGCTCGGACCGCATGCTCAGTGGTCGAGTTAGCTAAAAATTTGCCATCCACGGTGTGTCACAATGACCGGATAGCGGTCTCGGGAGTGACGCCGTTACGTTCGTTCTGACACTCCATGTCACAATCTCGAGAACTTCACCTCCCAATACCCCAATAAACAACACAAGTTGCGAACGGTGCATCCCAGTCTCCGAGCGGCATGCGAGGTGCAGATGCATTACCAGGTGCTGCCCCCGGCGCAGCCGTCCTTGCTAACTCCTCGTTGAAAACCTCGGTAAAACAGTATGTCACGTGCGGGTCAAAATTTAGTGAAAAGACAAGTCGTGTGGCCAGCCACATCGTCCTTCGTGGTCCCGGAAAAGTCTGAGGCCGGAATGACCGTGCGTTTAGTCCTTGCCACAATTCTCAGCGCATCTTTGGCAGTGGCCGCCGGAATCCTCATCAGCCAGTGGTGGCTCAATGCCATCGTCGTCATCATCGGCACCATAGCAGTGCTCTATTGCACATACCACTTGCCGAAGGAGACAGCAGAGCTTGATGAAACAGCTGAGATAAAAGTAGACGACGCCTCGGACGCTACCTCGCGCGAAAGCACGGAGCTGTTTCGAGTCGCCTTCGACCATGCCGCTATTGGCATGGCGCTGGTCTTACCAAACGGCCGCTGGCATAAGGTAAACCTGTCGTTGCGCGAAATTCTCGGCTACTCGGAGCACGAACTACTTGCAAGGGATTTTCAAGAGTTTGTCCATCCGGATGACCGGGCGCCTGCGATGGCTAAGTTAGAACACTTGCTCAAGGGCAAAGTCCCGAGCTTCCAAGCCGAAACAAGATGCATACACAAAGATGGACGCGTGATCTCGGTTCTCTGGAACGTATCGCAAGTCCAGATGAAGAATAACGAGGCGGCGCAGCTAATCTTTCAAATACAAAACATTTCTGAACGCAAGGAAGCCGAAGAGAAGCTGCTGCACGATGCCTTCCATGACGCGCTAACGGGCCTTCCGAATCGCGCCCTCATGATTGATCACTTGAAGTTCACCATCGCGCGGGCGAAGCGCAAGCCTGGTTTGATGTTTGCAGTACTTTTCCTCGATCTGGATCGCTTTAAGCTAGTCAACGACAGTCTTGGACACATGATCGGCGACCAGTTACTGGTTGGGATTGCCCGCCGCCTGGAGACCTGTTTGCGACCGGGAGATACGGTAGCGCGGGTGGGTGGGGATGAGTTTACGATCCTTCTGGAAGAGATCCATGAAGAGAAGGAAGCGATATTGGTCGCTGAAAGAATCCACCAGGAACTCAAGAAACCTTTCAACTTGAGTGGCCGCGACGTCTTCACTACCGTCAGTATCGGCATCGCTCCCAGTTCCATCGTCTATGACGAACCTGATGAAATCCTGCGCGACGCTGACACCGCAATGTACCGCTCCAAGTCGCTAGGCAAGGCGCGCCATGAGATGTTCGACGAAGAGA
>JAMQPH010000130.1 GCA_023717605.1 Pyrinomonadaceae bacterium | reverse complement strand
AAACAGCAAAATGAGTTGACGTCCGGGCTAAGATGTCCGTGATATGGAAAAGCACTGCGCACAGTCGATTGTCCGTCTGGCTGTGATGTTGGGGTGCTGCACTTGCGCGTTCGCATTGGACCCCTCTCTCGATATCAACCAGTATGCGCATACCGCGTGGAGGGTGCGCGACGGCTTCGCCAAGGGCTTCATTTACGCCATCGCACAGACACCGGATGGCTATCTCTGGCTGGGCACGGAATTCGACTTACTACGGTTCGATGGCGTTCGGGCTGTGGCTTGGACACCACCCAGGGGCCAACTTCCCAGCAACAACATTCCGACGCTGCTGGTCACACATGACGGTACGTTTTGGATCGGCACAACGAAGGGGCTTTCCAGTTGGAAAGACGGCAAGCTAACTACATACTCCGAGCTGAACGGGAGCCGGATCTCTGCATTGCTCGAGGACCGCACGGGCACCGTATGGGTCGCTACTGACGAGCCTCGCATTTTTGGGGAGAACGTTGGGCCTATCAATGCTGATTCCGAGGGAAAGTTTTGGGTGGGCTTGGAAAGGGCCTCTGGGAGGTGGAAGTCGGGGCGACCGAAATCGTTCGAAATGCCAGGTGCTGAGCATGGGCCACCGCCGCTTGGAGAGGCTGAAAAATCCGCACTCCTGACGTCCACTGGCGGGCGAGTCCCGGGACCGGTGAACGGGCAGGTGCGGCGGTCCACGGCATCGCAAATCCTCCGAGATCGTGACGGAGCTGTGTGGGTCGGTACACCCGACCGGGGCCTGATCCACTTCCATCAAGGCAGGACGGATGTTTTTTCCGAGGCTGATGGCCTTTCTGGCGACACGGTGACTGCGCTTCTTCAGGACCAGGAAGGCAACATTTGGGCGGTCACTACCAACGGTGTTGACCGGTTCCGTGAATATGCCGTTCCGAATATCTCGATTAAGCAGGGATTATCTAACACGAACAGTGTGTCGATCGTGGGCGCGAAAGACGGTAGTGTCTGGGTCGCAACGTACAACGGCCTGAACCGATGGAAAGACGGCCGCATTGGTGTGCTGCTCCGGCCCGGAAGCTCTCAACATCCTGGCGCACCCAAAGGAGTGCCATATTCCTTGTTTGAGGACAGCGGCGGACGGCTATGGTTCTCAACCGTTCTGGAGTTCGGATACGTACAGAATGGTCGATTTGTGCCTGTGCGCGAGGTTCCCGGCGGACGCGTCGCATCGATTGCCGAAGCTCCCTCGGGACACTTATGGCTGGCAAAACAGGACTACGGCCTCTTTCATTTATTTCAGGGCCGCGTAGTGGAGAAAATTCGCTGGGCAGCGCTGGGGCATAACGATCATGCGCGTGTTGTCGTCGCCGACCCCTCTCGGCACGGAGTCTGGCTGGGATTCATCGGTGGAGGGGTCTCCTACTTCGCAGACGGAGCGATACAGAAGTCTTATTCTGCCGCCCATGGGCTTGGCGCAGGACGGGTGAATAGCCTTCGATTTGGGCCGCGTGGCGCGCTGTGGGTCGCCACTGAAAACGGGCTGAGCCGAATCAAGAACGACCACGTCACGACACTCACGAGCAAGAATGGGATACCTTGTGACACGGTGCACTGGAGCATGGACGATACCGACCATTTCGTCTGGGCCTATACGGCTTGCGGCCTGGTACGGATTCCCCGGCCCGAGTTGGACGCCTGGGTCGACGATCCATCGAAGTTGGTGCAGGTTACCCTGTTCGACGTCTCGGACGGTGTGCGCACCCATTCCGACGTTTCTGCTGCACAGGCTGTAACCAAGGCTCCGGATGGGAGAATCTGGTTCGTCGCCTACGACGGCGTCAGCATGATCGATCCACGCCATGTACTATTCAACAAGGTCCCACCGCCGGTGCACATCGAAAAAGTCACTGCCGATGGTAAGACCTATGAAGCGGCGAACGGCTTGCGCCTGCCAGCACGAATCCGCAATCTCGAGATTTATTACGCAGCGTTGAGCCTTGTCGATCCCGCGAGGGTCCGCTTCCGATACACGCTGGAAGGTCAGGACTCGGAGTGGAGAGAGGTTGTCAACGATCGCGAGGTGCAGTACTCAAACCTGCCGCCTGGCACTTACCGCTTCCGCGTCAAGGCCTGCAACAACAGCGGCGTGTGGAATGATGAAGGCGCAGCGCTGGAGTTTGTGATTCCGCCGGCGTGGTACGAGACGAACTCGTTCCGCGTGGGGTGTCTAGCCGCGTTGCTGGCGATGATTTGGACAGCGTATCAGTTGCGTGTGCGGCAACTGGCGCACCAGTTCAACAGGATCTTGGAAGCGCGAGTGAGTGAGCGCACACGCATTGCGCGCGATCTGCACGACACGCTTCTCCAAAGTTTTCAGGGCCTGCTGCTCCGCTTCCAGTCGGTCCTGAAGGCACTCCCCGAACGCCCGCTGGAAGCGAGGCAAAGATTGGAGAGCGCAGTCGATCAGGCGGCTGCGGCGATTACGGAAGGCCGCGACGCCGTGCAGGGTCTGCGCTCGTCGGCGTCCGAGACGAATGACCTGGCCAACGGCATAATTGCTATCGGGGAAGACCTGACTAATACTGCCTCAAAGGTTGATTGTCCCGCCATCGAGATGGAGGTGAAAGGTGGTCCACGGCGGTTGAACCCGGTCGTGCGCGACGAGGCTTACCGCATCGCGGCCGAGGCATTGCGCAACGCCTTCCGGCACGCGCTTGCGCGGCGGATCACCGTGGAGATCCAATATGAGAAGCGGCTGTTCCGCTTGACCGTCCGCGATGACGGAACCGGCATTGATGACGAAGCTATCCGGCAGCCAGTCGCCGGACACTTTGGTCTGCATGGCATGCGCGAGCGTGCTGAAATCGTGGGCGGGCGACTGGAGATCTGGAGCAAGCGTGACACGGGCACGGAGATCGCGCTCATCATTCCAGGGGCGAAAGCGTACGTGAAATCCACGCGGCCTTTCTGGCGCTTTGGGAAGCGCTCCGCAACAGAAACGGATGAGACGGAAACCATCGAGCGTGAGAGACGGGTCGGCTCCAATTCGGATTCTGGCAGTTGACGGCGGATCTGCTAAACTATGGCTGCAAGCAAATATACATGCGATGCATTAAGCGGTAATATAGGCGCAATGTCGGCACGGCAACAGTTCGATAAGCCGGATAAGGTCTCGGCTGAAAAGGTGGACGCGGTCCGCGGTGCGGGGCGATCGATTTTGCGTGGTTTCGCGTGGCTGCGGTCGCGGCCTGGAGCACTGGTCCTGGTCGCTACGCTAGTCGCGTTCGTAGTTGTTTCTTTGGTGCTTTCATCGAAACACGGTACGCCACGTGAGGGGGACGCTGTAACACTCTCACTCGGTCTGCCGAGCGGACTAACGCTACATAGAAACTGGCACCCGTTCGAACATCTTGCGCTTTCTCCTGACGGCGAAACGTTGGCCTTCGCGGCAACTGATGCTTCCGGTCAAAGTTCGTTGTGGATCAGACCTTTGGATTCTTCGGAAGCGCAGAGAGTGGATCAGAGTGAGCGGGCGCTTCTGCCATTCTGGTCACCAGACTCACAGTTCATCGGCTTCTGGGCTGATGGCAAACTGAAGAAAATACGCCGATCGGGTGGCTCTCCCGAGGTGATCTTCAGCGTTCCGGAAATTGCGCAAGGAACCTGGGGACCCGACGGGACGATTCTCTTCGCTAAAGCCGTAAACAGTCCAATTTTCCGCGTGTCTCCAAACAGCGCGAATGCGACTCCCGCGACCTCGTTGCTCCCAGGACAGGTTAGCCACATGTGGGTCCAATTCCTGCCGAATGGCAAAAGCTTCATGTACCTGGCGCGGACAAGCTTGGCAGCTGATGATCCGCAGGCGAAGGTGTACGCTCAACCCCTCGAAGGTGGACCTCCTACTGAACTCCTAACGAGTGAGAGCCGGGCAGTAGCCGTTCCGGATTACTTGCTATTTGCGCGACAGCGAAATCTCTTCGCGCAACGCATAGACTGGAGCACGTTGCGAAGAATCCGCGAACCGGTGTTACTGGCCCGCAACGTCGCTAAACCTCCAGCTTATCTTGGCAGTTCCGAATTCACTGCTTCGCAAAACGGGGTGCTGATCTATGGGACAGCAGAGGGATTATCCTTCGATCAGCTGCAATGGTATGCACGAGATGGCTCAACGATTGGCAGTCTCGATCCGGTGGTCGATTATCAGCAGTTCACGCTTTCTCCGGATGGCAAGCGCTTGGCACTCAACTCGTTCCGACAGCATGCCACCGGCAGTCTGTGGCTGATCGACATCGCGACGAACACAACGACTCCCCTGACGATCGACCCGCACGCGCAATCTGATCCCGTATGGTCTCCCGACTCGCGCTACGTAGCGTTTAACCTACTTCCAAACGGCGGGAGTGATCCGCCGTTCCTGGTAGAGAAGATTGAAATCGGCAACCAGCAAGCACAGCCGATTTATGGCGATAATGAAAGACACTGGGTGAAAGACTGGTCGCAGGATGGTCGTTTTCTGCTGACGCACGATACGATGACCCTTTCGGTTCTACCTCTGACGGGGGATAGAAAACCTAAGCCTGTATATTCATCGAGTTTTCTTAAGGATGCATTTCATCTGTCTCCAGATGGACGTTTGATCGCTTACGGTGAGCTTCGCGACAGGAAGTGGGAGGTCTTCGTCGCTTCGTTTCCGACGTTTCAAGATACAAAGCAGGTATCGGAGGCCGGTGGCGCACAACCGCGGTGGCGCGGCGACGGCAGGGAACTCTTCTTCATCGACTATGACGGAGCGATGATGGCAGCTACCGTCGACCCCGGTTCGGTTGCGAATGTAGGTCCACCAAGAAAACTGTTCGACACCGGACTGGTTCCAGATCCCACAGTCAATCAGTATGCAGTCACTCAAGATGGACAGAAGTTTCTGGTGCTAGAGCCACGTAAGGGCTTTCAGGAGTCATACTCTGTCGTTCTTAACTGGCCTGCGATGCTGAAGTAGCTCGCATCAGGATCTCCCGCTCGATCTCGGGGTCATATCTGATTCATCGGCAATCAGGCCCGCAATACCCTGACGCAGAATCGGGTGATCATCGACTGCAAGAATCCGAATCCGTTTAGAATCTTCATTCATGACGCACTCCTACTGCGGTTTACGTGGGTGGTTCCCCTGAGGTTACGGACTGGTGGGAGCCCCATCGTAAGCGATAGTGCCCGGAATACTCAGCTCGACCTGCGTGCCGGAATTGAGCTTGCTCCAGACCTCTAGACGTCCACCCACGATTTCTGCCCGTTCACGCATTCCTGGCAGCCCGAAGTGTCCGGAGGGCTGACGTTGCATGGTGTCCTCGTCAATCCCCTTTCCGTCATCACTGACGCGCAAGCGGAACTGCCGTTTGTCGTATCGAATCTCCACCGTGATCCGCCGCGCCTGCGCGTGACGGAAGGCGTTGCGCAGCGCTTCCGTCGCGATGCGGTATGACTCGTCACGCACGACCGGGTTCAACCTGCGCGGCACGCCTTCGACTTCGAAATCAATGACCGGAGACTCGGCAGCAGACGTATCCCCCGTTAGTTCTTTGGCAATGGCCGATATTGCGTTGGCAAGATCATTGGTTTCGAACGCCGACGAGCGCAAGCCCTGCACGGCGTCACGACCTTCGGTAATCGCTTCAGCCGCCTGCTGAATCGCGTTATCAAGCCGTTGCCTGGCGTCCTCTGGACGCTCGGGCAGGAGTTTCGCAGCCGACTGGAACCTAAGCAGCAGGCCTTGAAAACTCTGAAGCAGAGTGTCGTGTAGTTCGCGCGCAATGCGCGTGCGCTCACTCACTCGCGCTTCGAGGGTCATATTGAACTGGTGGGCGAGTTGACTGCCTGCATAGTTAAACGCCTTTGCCAGGACCGCCAGCTCGTCATTTCCGAAAATCTTCGATCGGTGCTGAAAATCACCACGAGCCAGGGCCCCGGCGCCTGCTGTAAGTTCGGAGAGAGGAACTGTAATCGTCCGAGTAACGTACCAACCCAGCGCAGCGGCCGCGAGCGACGTCAGCACGGCAGCTATTGGTCCAAGTATAAAAAGATTTCGCCGCGCCTGCTGAGTGTGTTCGATCGCTTGAGTCCGCTCCAAGCTCGTTTGTTGGTTTACTCTTTCTACCAGAGATGCGCTCAGGCCGATCAGGTCTTGCATTTGTTGTCCGAGGCGGAGTCGAACAGCAGTCCAATCACCGGCATTCGCAAGCTCGATCGCAGTGTGAAGCTGCGATGGAAGCGTTACCTTCAGAGTCTCCAACGCGCTGGAGATCGCAGCGTTCTTTTCAGTCTGACCCGATGCGCGAAGCATCTGCTCGGCTTGTCCAACGTCCTGCAAAAATTTCTGCTCGAGCGAGGCAACTTCACTGGAAAACTGTTGAGTGTCATGGCTGTTCGCCAAGGCAGCCATCTTGTCCCGGAAGGTATCGATATCGAGGTGGACTCGTATAACAGCAAGCGACGTCTGGTCCGCGTTACTCAGGCCTTCGACCGCAGCCGCCATTCGTCTGAACTGCCAGACGGTTAGTCCATCTACAGCAATCATCAAGACGACGATTGCTACGAAACACGCAGTGAGGCGCGTGCGAATGCTTAGGCCGCTTAGGCGAAAGAGATTCTTGGGTCCATACCGACTCGCTTTCAACTCGTTCGAGCTATTGATTTCCATGTTGAGGCTTTCGATTCGGCTTTGAATATTTGTTTCGTTATGGTGACGCAGCTGCAGGCTTGCGTTCCAGCGCTGCATCCGCGCCGGTGGCGTCTGTTTTAAGAATTCGCGTTAATTCGTTTTGCAGGTCTGCCGCGGCCTGTGACGCATTTTTTCTGCAACTCAACACCTCATTCACAGTTTCAAAATACGCACGCGACACGTCTGGATACATCTTGCGAGCGGCTGTTGACGGCCGCGATGCTTTGCCCGTGCTGAACACTTCCAATACGCGAGAATAGTACGGATTGATCGCCATCACCTCAGCGTCGTTATACACCTGCGCTATGGTTGACGGCAGCGCGACAGACCTGCTTCTTCTAAGTTGCTCATCACGGCTACAAAGGAAGCGGACCAACATCGCAGCCTGCTCAGGATGAAGCGAATGGCGTGAAACACCATAACCATTTCCGCCAATGGTTGCTGCTATACCTGCCTCGCCTCTCGGGAGAGGAGCAGTATCAAACCGATCTTTTGTAGGTGAGTTTGGCGTGCGGGCCGCGGTATAAGCGCTTGCCCAATTGCGCATGAAAGCCGCCTTCCCCGCTTGCCACATGTTGAATGCGTCCCATTCTTTGTAGGCAATTACTCCCGGCGGTGAGATCGATCCTACCCAGCGCGCTGCTCTGTCCCAAGCACGAATCGTGTGCGGGTTTGTTACTGTGACCCTGCCCTGCTCATCAAGGATCGTTCCGCCACCTTCCGACACCTGCCACTCCAGCGCATTACAGGTCAGAGCCTCAGAAGGTGCTCCTTGCCATACAAATCCCCAGATATCGTCATTCCCTTTCGCACGCTCGCCAGCCTGAATCCGTCTCGCCATAGTCTCGAGATCCTCCCAAGTTTTAGGCGGCCTGACATACCCGTACTCTCGTAACAGATCGACCCGGTAAAACAAGAACCCCTCATTCAACTATTTACCGAGGATACTGCGCTTCAATCCTCGACGGTTATGTGTGCCTATAGGTGCCGGACTTTTGGCTCCGGATCAACGGGGGCCTTCTCGGCCAGGTGGGCATCTAATTTTGCCGTTGCGGTCCTCAAATCCGATTCACTCACAATGTTGTAGCGATCGAAAACCGAGCGCGTCTTGTGTCTACCACGCGACGAAGTCGTCGACCGAAATCGATACGATCGCCTCCACCAATCAGAACGACAGCCGGAGCCCCATCTGGATCTGGCGGTTCGGGCCGATGGTCGCTGTTATGCGGCCTGCAGCCGGGTTGCCGATGCTGGGGTTTGGCAGGTCAAACTGCGGTGAATTAAACAGGTTGAAAAACTCGGCGCGGAACTGGAGACGCCAACGCTCGCTTGCCACGAAGTCTTTGAACATCGACCAGTCGAAGTTCAGCCGGCCCGGTCCGCGAAGAATATTCCGCCCCGAGTTGCCGAAGGTATACTGAGCCGGAGCGGCCCCGGCGGCCGTCGGGCTGTTAAACGATGGATCAAACCAAAGAAATGGATCGGGGTTGGCAAGTTCTCCGGACGTGAGGCGGTTCGGACGGCTACCACCCGCGTTCGAGACGGAAGTCTCCAGAACTGGGGTGAAGGGCAGGCCAGTCTGTGCCGTGAAGATGAGGTTCGTATCCCAGCCACCCAGGGCCACGTTCAACGCGCGGCCCAAGTCAAACTGGCGGCCCCTGCCCAGGGGCAGAGCCCAGTTCATTGAAGTGGTGAAACGGTGACGGATGTCGAACCCGGAGTTTCCTCGGTCGCATTGACGACAGCGCCGGTCCTGCGGTATCGGACCGTTGTCGGCTCCGCCGAACGCGTTTGGCACGTCATCGATAGAATGAGCCCACGTGTACGCAGCCAGGAAGCCAGTCGTGCTGAACCGGCGTTCAACTGAAGCCTGTAGTGAGTTGTAATTCGACTTGCCGTCGAACGTGAGATAGGTAACGTCCGTGATGTTCGGGGCGACCGAGAATAACGGCCTGCGCGGGTTGTTCGAACCCGGGCCGGGTACCGGCTGATTGTAATTCCAGGTCGTATCCAGACGGCGACCTATGTTTCCAACGAAGCCAACCTTGGCAACGACTTCCTTCGGGAGTTGCTGCTGGATTTGGAAGTTGTACTGCTGAATGTACGCGGAGCGCATATTTACATCCACAGCGAGCATTCCGCCGACCGGATTCTGAGCCACGCTGTTGAAATCCAGTAGTGGAATCGGATCGAACCCCTGTGCCACGGTTCGCGGGGTTGTACTGAACTGGTCAATATCAGCTGTCACGATGGGCCCAAATGGTAACTGCCGGTGACGCCGCATGTAGACGCTTTCGCTGTTACCTGGGTTGTAAAACACGCCGTAACCACCTCGGAGTACAATACCGCGGCTGAGTTGGTACGCAAAACCGAAGCGCGGGCCGAAGTTGTTCTTGTCGGCAGTGATGCCAGTGGCGGCGTCTGTGTTGAACCCGGCAATGAGAAGTTTCCCACTAACGACATCAAAGTTAGTTAGCCTGTCGGCGACTTCCGTGAGCGCCGTGTCCAGCTCATACCGCAGTCCAAGATTCAGCGTCAGCCGGGAATTAACTTTCCAGTCGTCCTGCAAGTAACCCGCCCATTCGGTATAGCGGAAGCCGGGAAAAACGAGAAGGAAGTCCTGCTCGATCAAGCTTGCGGTACCGAGCAGGAACGCAGCCATCACTTCTCCGGTACTGCCCGTATTATTCGGGTCATCAGTAAATGTACGCGCGAAATTGAAACGGCCGTTTCCTCGATTCGTCTGGTACTGCGTGAGCTGGCGTCGACGCGCTTCAAAGCCAGCCTTTAAGAAGTGTTTGCGATA
>JAMQPH010000101.1 GCA_023717605.1 Pyrinomonadaceae bacterium | reverse complement strand
GTAGCCAACCGGTTCCTCCGGCCACAGATGAGTTTATGCGCGTACGCCTGATGTCCCGTGTCCCAAACGATGCGATCCTCCGGTGTGTCGAAGACATAGTGAAGGGCAAGCGTAAGTTCCACAGCCCCCAGCGTCGATGCGAAGTGTCCCCCGACTTCGGACACGATGGAAATCACTTCTTCTCTCACCTCAGTTGCTAGAGTAGAGAGTTCTGCGACACTGAGCCGGCGGAGATCCTGCGGGGTATCGATAAAATCCAACAGTCGTGCCATTTTAAGATTCATCTCCTGCGTGACTGGATTTGTGACATCTTGTATGGCTCGGGCAAGGACAAACCGGTCAGCTGAGCACAAGCGACTCAGCTGCTGAACCGAACGGCGACAACTCCGTGTCACCGTCGTCGGCGGGTCTTTGCGCGTGCGCTAATGTAGCATTGACTGAATCTCATCTTCAAATACAAACGGTCCGTGGCAAAAACCTTCCAAAATAGCGCCGGACCCCCTACGAAGTGCGGGGTCGGCTATATAGTTCCGGCGATGCAGCCTGCGGCAGGCGGGACGCCTTCCCGGAGCCAAAGACCAGGAACGCCGCCACTACGACTCCGATGCCTGCGAAGACGGCAATCCAGTAACCGTTCAGCACACAGAATCCCAGGGGCAAAAGAAAATTGACGAAATACACCATAATTGAAAATCGTAAATCACTTTTCGGTTCGGGCGCAAGCTTGCGCAACATCGCCAGCAGCACGAAACCGGTAATCGCCCAACCCAGCAGGTTGGTCCACGGCATCCCGTAGTAGTTCCCTTTGTCACCCCAAATCCAGTAACTGGTTACTCTGCTCATGGCCGGATCCAGCAACAGGTCCCAGGCGACCAAAAGGCATGTCCCTAATAGCACCGCCTGAAATCCGCCGGTTCTATGACGCGCAATGATCCACGCTGGCCAGGTCATTGTGAACCAGCTCAAGGGAATCAACAAAGGCACGAGATCGAACCACTTCGGACCCAGCAGGCTCGTGTAAGAATAGGCACCAAAAGGAACCCCATAGGCGGTACCAAGCAACTCACTGGTCAGACTGACGACGTAAACGGCGACCAAAGCCATCATCGCTCGCTTGCGATCACGCAAAACTGCCTCGGCCAATACGGCAAGCCCGCCAAACAACATATTGCCCACGGCAAATCCGTGGAACGCCCAAACGAAGAAACGCGCTTGCGGGTCCACTTGCATTAGTAAATCGGGCCGGGAGGTAAAGATGCCGTAGCCCAGCAGACTTGCGACAACGATCACCGCCTGAACGATTAAAAACAACCAAGGAATGAGCTGCATCTCGCCTCCTCCATGCTTATTCGGCGCAAAGCCTCAAAGTTTTTCAATTCACTGGACATTTGAATATTTCCATACCATGCGCAAGGGCGCAGGAGACCACGGTCTCCACAGACGCCCCGGTACCGACCTGAGCAAACGCAGCACGCCGCGCAAAACGACCCATATTTTCAGGGGCCCCATCACATAGGTCCGTTGATCCCACGCGCGCGCTCCTTTCCTGAGCAACAACGAGCCGATCTCTGAATAGACCTGCCGCGCCGCCGAGACCGCACAGGCCGAGCGAAACGAAAGATGCCACAAACCTAGGTCACCGGAGCGGTAGTAACGGTCGGCTTCTCGGAGCAAACGCAGCGACAACATCGCCAGTTTTTCTCGGTGCTCCCGCGCAGCAATCTCCGCAACGGGAATTTGAGCCTCCTGCAACCAGCTGAGCGGCATATAAATCCTTCCCATAGCAGCGTCTTCGGTGATGTCCCGCGCGATGTTGGTAAGCTGCATGCCGATGCCCAGATCAGCCGCGTGTTTGAGCGCGCTCTCATCGCGCAATCCCATGACATGAGACATCATCAGTCCAACGGTGCCCGCGACCCGATAGCAATAGAGTAACAGCTCCTTCAAAGTGCCGTAACGAGTGCCGCGGGCATCCATGGCCATACCCTCAATCAGTTCCAGGGCATAGTGCGCCGGAATCCCGTAGCGGTGGACAATGTACTGCAGTGCGACAAACACGGGTTCTCGCTGCGGAGCAAAGGAGAAAGCGGCGGTGGTATTCTCCTTGAGAGCCTTGACCCGCTTTGCCAGTTCCTCTTGATTCTCCGTCTTTCCGGCTTCATCGATCTGATCGTCGCAGTAACGGCACCAACCATAGAGAAAGAAGGCCGCGTCCCGAGTTTCCGGATCGAACAGTTTGGCTGCCAGTGAAAAACTTTTTGAGCCCTTCTTGATCATCCAGCGACACTGTTCGAGAGCCGCTTTGACTTCGGGTGACATAGCCTCACGCATAAGACAGTCGCTTCGCTTCCTGGCCAGCTCGAGCCGCCATAACCTGCATATCGTCGAATATCAGACTAGCCGTTGCCTTCGCCGAATTGACAACACCTGGGATTCCCGCCCCCGGATGTGTTCCCGCTCCGACAAAGTAAAGCCCACGAATATTTCGGTCTCGGTTGTGAACCCGGAAATAAGCACTTTGCAGCAACTTCGGCTCCAACGAGAATGCGGAACCGAGATGAGCATTGAGTTCGACTTTGAAATCCAAGGGCGTAAAGATTCGTTGAGTAACGATGGTGCTTCTAAGATCCGGCATGTAATGCCGCTCCAAATATCCGAGGACCTTTTCAGCATACCGCGGCCCTTCCGCTTCCCAGTCAATCCGCGCCTTGCCCAGATGAGGCACAGGCGACAAAACATAGAACGTGTCGCAGCCTGGCGGAGCCAACTTAGGATCGGAGCGAGTCGGGGCGTGAAGGTAGAGTGAAAAATCGTCCGCTAGACGACCGCGCTCAAAAATATCGTTCAGAAGTTCACGGTACCTTGGACCGAACATGATGTTGTGATGCAGCAACCTCGGGTACTTGATCTTGGTTCCAAAATAAATCAGGAACAGGGACATGCTGTAAGCCTTGCGCCTAAGCTTTTGGCGCATTCCTTCGACGCGTCGTTCCCGGCTCAACAGTGCATCGTAGGTGTGAAACACGTCGGCATTGCTAACCACAAGGTCAAAACTTTCCTGCTGGCCATCTTTTCTTATAACACCGGCCACCTCGTTGCTACGGGTCACGATTTGGGCGACTTCTGACTCAAGCCGGATTTCGCCGCCGAGTTCCCGAAACAGCTGTACCAACGCCTGCACCAGGACAGCCGTTCCTCCTTTTGGGAAATAGACACCCCACTTGCGCTCCAGGCAGTGAATCAACGTGTAAATCGAAGTCGTGGTGAATGGGTTTCCGCCGACGAGAAGCGAATGAAAACTAAAAAGCTGCCGCAGATGAGAATCTTGGATGTATTTGGAAACCATGCTGTAAACAGAGCGGTAGGCCTGGAGCTTAACCAACTGCGGGGTAACTGAAGCCATGCTCCATAGGTTTAAAAATGGCACGTGGGCAAGCTTCTCGTATCCCTCCTTAAACACCTCTTCTGAATATTTAAGAAATCTTTTGTAGCCTTTTACATCCCTTGGTGATTTCTCGGCGATTTGCTTCTGCACAGCTTCCCAATCATCCGAGTAATCGAACCGGTATCCGTCTTCCCAAAAGAGCCTATAAAATGGGCTTACCGGCAGCAACGTAACGTAGTCGTCCATCGACTTGCCTGCCAAGCTGAATAGTTCACGCAAACAGTCCGGGGCCGTGATGACCGTGGGGCCCGCGTCGAAGGTAAAGCCGTGGTCATGGTAGACGTAGGCCCGACCGCCGGGCCGATCGCGCTTCTCGAAGATGACGGTCTGATAACCTGCGGCCTGGAGGCGAATCGCAACCGCAAGTCCACCGAAGCCGCTACCGATGACAGCGACGCGTCGTTTATCCGTAGGCAACCGCTATCTCCTCTCCCAGTTTCCGCAGCTCTTCGAAGGCTCGCGGCGACCAACGCACATGCTGCGACTCAAGTCCTGCCCGCAAACGGTTGTAAGCTGAGTCGAGTTGGTTACGCGCGCCTTCTCGCATCGTTTCAATAAGGTTGTGCTGGTTAATCCAAGCTTCCAGTTCGCGGGTATCTGGCAGCTTGTTGACCGCAGAGACAAACTGTTGATAGCCGTTCGGCAAACTCGTTTTTGCGGCACACGCCCAGGCCCATGAGGGTCGATAGAGCGTCAGATCCTCGTATCTCTTCGAAGGTTCACGAATACCAAGAACGTTGCCCAGGTCATCGAACATCTGAAGCGCCACGCCCAGTTCACGACCGAAGTCATCGAGCGTCAAGATCGCTTCTTTGGTTGCCCCGCCGATAGCACCTCCTAAAACCATCGCAAACCCCAACAATGCTCCGGTCTTAAGCTCCATGGACGCGCGGCACGCTTCAGCCACGCAACTTTGAAGCAACCTGTCGACGCGGCTCCCTAAGTCGATCGCCTGGCCAAAATGTGCTTTTAGAAGAGTCTGATGATAGTACTCATAGACTGACAGGGTTGTTTTGCTCGGCAATTCCAGAGCCTTGAGCAATTCGAAGGGCCAGAAGTAGAGCCAGTTTCCGGCATTTAGAGCAATCGGTAGACCATAACGAATATGAAGCGCCGGTTTGCCGCGACGGATTCGACTCCCATCTTCGATGTCGTCTACGACCAGAGAACCTGCATGGATCAACTCAACAACGTCGGCGCAGGTTCTACATTGTTTGGCCTCAATGACCGAAAAGGGGTTGCCTTCGATAACGAGCCGGCAACTTAAATGGACCAGCTGTCCTCTGATTCGCTTTCCGTGATTGGAGGTCAAGTCCTTAAGCGGGCCCAACAGGGCAATCTGGATGATGTCCTCAAGGGCGGTTCCACACTTGAGGCCTAAGAGCTTGGTCAGCTTTGCGTTATCGGCAAGAAGGCCATTGGGGATACGGTCAAGCTCAACTTCCTGAGGTTGACTCCGGGCAGCCGCCGCTATGACTTTTTCGTTACGAGCTAACATGGGGTTTCTCCTCAACCTGGCGGAATGAGCAAGACATATGCCGCCGCTGGCTCATATGATTTGAGCATTGAGACAACAATTTTTCGCAACCTTGCTAATTTCAAGCTTCTCTCTTCCTAATGTTGACAAGTCAATGCGCATACCTACATGGAAGCTTTTTTCATTTTGTCGCTCAGGAATCTAGGTGCGCCATCCGTAGCAAGAAGACGCTCCGGCATTACTCCCAGCGCATTAGCAACCCGAACAACTACATCCAAAGAAACGTTTTGTTTTCCGCCCTCAACCGAAACGATGTAAGCCCGCGTCAGTCCAGTTAGCTCCGCCAGTCGTTGCTGCGTCCAGCCCGATTGACTGCGAAGCTGGCGCACCTGGCTGCCGAACTCTTTCAGATAGGCGTCAAGCACCGTTT
>JAMQPH010000098.1 GCA_023717605.1 Pyrinomonadaceae bacterium | reverse complement strand
CCCGTTCTACATCCGAGCAGGTAAGTGCCTGCCGGTGACTTGCACGGAAATCATCGGCAGGTTCCGCAAACCACCCACAATCATACGTGCAGAGGCGCTGGCGCAAAACTATTTCCGTTTCCGGGTCAGTCCCGAGGTGTCCATCGCGATGGGGATGATGGTGATGGCTCCCGGCGAAGAGATGGTGGGCCAGGTGGCCGAAATGGCTGCGAGCCGTCACCCTGATTCCGCGGAGGTGGGTGCGTACGAACGGGTGCTCGGAGATGCCATGGAGGGAGATTCTACGCTTTTTGCGCGGCAGGATTACGTCGAAGAGGCATGGCGTATTGTTGACCCAGTGTTAAAAGCGGGCACACGGATCTCCGAATACGACACTAATACGTGGGGACCGAGTGATGTCGAGCGAGTCACACCGGCGGGAGGCTGGAGCAATCCAACAATGAACGGAGGGGCGGTTGCTTTGGCGGGCCAGGCTGCGTGATAAGAGTTGAATTGGTCAGGAGTGGGAATATAGTTCTTCGTCCATACTGACAATAGATCTGCATGTCACTGTCAAGGTGTTCCTAACTCTGCAAGTAACGACTGCGCAAGACGCCCATGTGATGCAGTTCGTGTCCGGCAATGATGTAAGCCAACGCGCGAACGCTGACCTCATTCTCGTTTGCCTTTCCGTGTCGCAACCACTCCGTTTCATTTAAGGGTCGAAAGAGTTGAATCGTTGCTCGACGAACAGTCGCGAACTCCTCCGCCATGTCGGCGAGGTTGCGACTATCAAAGTCTGCATCGCGCACGTAATCGTCTTGTTCATACCCGGGCAGTGGAGTTTGGTCGTTTCGTGCAAAACATAAGGCGCGATAACTGATGATTCTCTCCGAGTCGATGAGATGACCCAACAGTTCCTTCACGCTCCACTTGTCTGGGGCGTAGCGGAAGTTGGCCTTGTCGGAGGGAATAGTTCGCAGCAACGACAAGCTGTTTTCGATCTGTTGTCCCAGGGTTTGAATTATGTCGCCTTCCGCCACGAGCGTGACGTACTTTGAAAACTCGGGCGCGTGTTCGGTTAGGGCTGGTTTGGTGGCTGCTGCCTGACTCACGTTAAGACTCCTTTGAAAATAGATTTGAGGAATTGCGAACTACTTTGAGAACTCCTTCGTCAGATAGATCATGATATCTTGAGGATACTCGCGGACGAGAATTGCGATTGTAACAAAGCGGACCATTGCATCGAACATGTTGTCTGATATTGACGTTGGGCCATAATAGGAGTCAGGGATGCGCTTGTTCTCCAACGCTTTTCTCAGTGAAGGATATTTCCCCCACATACGCTCTCGAGAACCCTCTTCCGTCAACATGATACAACTCCTCGCACAGTCAAGAGATAGTCAAACTAACTTCAATTCCGTTCATTCGCGGCCCTTGTGAACCACTTACTATGTTAATTGCTGCTCCGTGAATTCGCTAGGTATCTCTAAGAAGTACCCACAAGACGCTGAAAAGTTTCACTCGAAGCTGCTACGCCCGGGCCAACACCGCTGTTCCTGGTCTAGACAGCCGGCTACTCCTGGTCCAACAGCTTTGTCGTGTGTTCAGTAATACTCGGTCGCTGGGCCAACTCGTTTGTTCTCACCCGCGGCCGCGCGAAATCCCCTGCGTTATGGATCGGAATGTTAGATGCCGGTGGCAATTGGCTGGCCTCTGACACCGCCGCTAGTCGGGATGTCTGGGCCGGATCACTTTCCAAGGACGGAATGTCTTCACCGAAGAGTCGGGAGTAAAGCATGATTGTAAGCCCCACAAAGAAGATGAGGACCGAGAGAATCATCGGACCCCCTTCGCCGAGAGCGAGACTTATCGCCAGCAAAACAGGAAGTAGCACGCCGCTTAAGAACATCATTTTTGCTCCCCGGCGAATCCCCTTTCGCCGCGGCGAGAGTGCGGAAACCTTTTTGGCTGCTGCAGACGTGGAAGGAACTCCACCGCCAGCGACCCACTCGGCCAACCCACTGAGCGGCAAACCACAGCGCGAACAGAATTTCATTTCATCGGAGATTTGTTGCTGACCACATCTGGGACAATACATAGACACCTCGGCAAGTACGACTATAGCTGATTTTAAGGGAGAGTACGGCGAACGTCTAGGCTATGTTCCTATGCGATTGAGATTCAGAATCGAAGCACGACATTAGCGCTTCAGCGTTCGACTGGGACTTCGGCTGGCAGTGGCAGATGCGGCTCTTTGAATCCCTTGACGACAAACGATACGCCATTAGCGATGTTGGATTGGAGCTGGCGGCATGAATAACTGCGGAACCAGGCTATAACCCAGGAAGCCCATTAATGTGACTCCAGTGAACTGAAGCACAGTGCCAGTCAAACCTGGAACTCGACCGGAGTAGCCGCAACGACCCGGAGTGTGTGCTTCTCACCAGCTTGTTAGACTTGTTAGACTCGGCCGCATGACCGTACTGAACTAGCTGCTCGATTCCGACCCTGCCATCCGCTGGCAGGGTGTTGCGCGATCTTGTCCAACATACTGGCCGGAAACCTCTACTTTTCAATCGCCCAGTTTTTAGGGGAGACTTACACGGGCAACACACGCAACCACCCCTGCCGCAGTGGCTGTGACAAAGCGCGCCCTCAACGATCGTTAGGCACTACCGCGTTGCTCCCATTATATTTTCCCGCCAGGAGCAACGTGTGAATACTGAACTTCTAATCCCTTTGCTAACTTTGCGGGACCCTGCTGCTGGTCGTCACCGGCCTCCTGAATTTTTCCGTGTTCGTCAGACAGTTACGCGGCGCGAGGGAGCAGCTTGAGACTGCGCGGCGGCAGTTGGAGAGCGCCCGCCAGCAGCCTGAGATCCAACTAGTGCAGCGGGCGATGCCTGATTTGGGCCCAGCAGCGCGAAGGACTTAAATAGTAATTCGCCGCCAAGAGCCTGCGCTGCAAAAATGCTCCTTCTGTGATCCTCAGGGTAGGCGTCCATTCCTCCGGGTAGGAGAAGCTACACACTGAGGATGCGTGAAATAGCTCATAAGAGATCCTATTGCATGATTAATACTTAGCCATCCCCGCTGGCCTTCAGCTGCGGCGCGCGATCAGCATTCAGGCTGAAGTGAAGAGGTTATTTGCGAAAATGCTATCGCGCTTCAGGTGCGAGGCTTCGTTGGATTTCGCCGCGGCAAAGCCCACCAGCGGAAACCATTTAAACGGCTTCCAGAAGCCGTCGGACTCCGGACACCGCGCCAAAGCGGCGGTGTGAATGAGAGAGATTGCTCGAGGAAATACTTTCAGGACAAATTCTACTTACCTCCCAAACCGCGACGCCGTAAGCGGAACATCTGCGCGAGCCCAGGCCTTCTTGAACCGTGCTTCGACTAACGCGGCGTCCTCGTTCTTACCTTGCGCTTTCAAAGCCTGCATCAAGCCGTATAGGGCCCAGCCGTTTTCACGATTGCGGCGCAGGTCTTCCCAGTAAACAGTTTCAGCTTCAGGCGCGCGATTCGCGGCCAGGAGCACGGCACGGAGCGCGTGACGCGGCGGATAGTGAAATTCCGAAGGTTCGGTGTAAACCAAAGCATCTTCCAAACGCACTGCGCGTTCAAGATTAGACACGGCCTGATTGTAGTCCTTTTTCGCCGCGGCAATTTCACCTGCCAGAACTTCCTGAGCGATCGAAAGGATCGCGCGACCCGTGTTTGGCGAGAACAACGGTTGGTCGAGCGACTTGTCCTCCATCAACTCTTTCAACTTCGCGAATTCCTGTTCGGCCTCATTAGTTTGACCTTTGCCGAGGAAGGCCGTGCCGCGCGCGTAATGCCACTGGCCGCGCATGTACGCGCTGGTTGCGGGCGGCTCAGGCTCGCGCAACATCTCGTCCCACTTACCGAAACGAGTTAAGGCAAAGTAAGGGACTACGCGAAAGCCTGCGAGCAACGGGGCCGCTTTCAAAGTTTCATCATCAACCCGCGACGCCGCCTTCTTCGCATTTTCAATTGCCAGCTTGCTGCGGCCATCAGCCGTCGCGGCGAACCAGAGGAAGTGAAGGTTGTGCGGGTAGTAGGCCATCGGGTAGAGGCCTTGCGCGTTACACTGCGAGATGTAGTCTTCATCGGCGGCAATCGCCAGCTCGTTGCTGCGCGCGGCGTCGGCATAGCGGCCCACGCGCTGATAGATGTGCGCCGGCATGTGGACCATATGACCGGCGGCGGGCATGAGTGTAAGTAGACGATCTGCGGCAGGTTCAGCCTTGAACGGCTCGTACGCTTCCATCAGGTGAATGTAAAGATGCAGCGCGCCTGGGTGCTTCGGATTCCGCGCCATCACCTTTTCCGTGAGCCCGACGATCTCCACCGTGCGTTCGTAAGGCGTGCCGTCGCGCGTCCAGTAACCCCAGGGCCTCAAGTCCATAACCGATTCAACGTAGAGCATCGCGATGTCCTGGTCATCCGGGAATTGGAGATGCACCTTGCGCATCGCATCGGCGTAAGCGGTGTCGCGCGCTTTGCGATCCTCAGCACGCCGTGAATAGCGTTGTGTCAGCGCCTCGATCAACGCGCGCTCGCGCGGTGAAGCCTTTGCTTTGAGCGCGATGGCTTTCTTAATGACTTCGACCGCCTTCGGCTCGTTTGCTGGGTCCATCGGCGCGTTGATGTTCGGCCCCAGCGCGAGCGCTTCGCCCCAGTAAGCCATCGGAAGATTCGGATCGAGTCGCGCCGCTTCGCGATACGCGCGCCCAGCTTCCGCATGATTGAACGCATAGGAAAGATTTAGTCCCTGGCTCATGAAGAGCTGCGCCCGGGGATTCATGGTTGAGACAGGAAAGGTGTGGCTGCCAAGCTTTTGCAAACGTGGAGCCAATGCGCCCGTTGGCGAAACCCCTTGCTGAGCCGGTTCCTTGTAGTGAACGTGGTTGGGTTGGGACTTCTCCTGCGCGAAGATGCTTTGTTGAATTAAGATTGGCGCGAGGAAAGCAAGAAGGGTAGCAAGAATGAGTCGGGCGTATTTCATGGACTTATCCTCTCTCGACAAGCGGTGTGTTTTTGTTAATGGCCTATTTTTGTAGAGCACAGTTTGCTCTGGCTGAGTTGGCATCCGACACGCGCGCAATTAACGGTACGGCGCTACGTGGTTCTTCGGGGAGCCGCATTCTATCGCAACGCTGCCACATAATCACGCGTATTCCGAAGACAAAAAGGGTCAGATCGCGGCTAACAAAGGAACGGCTGCCAAAAGCTCCAGCCGGTTTCTTATTCGTGGTGAGCCGAGCAGGACTCCAAAGGCATGCGTGGATAAATGGCCATCAGCTAACGCTTTCAGCGTTAGGGGATCTAATTGGCGTAATCTGTGGATTAGTTCCGCCACCCTTTTGCTTCGCTAATCGTTAGGCACTGCCGCGTTGCTCGCATTATATTTTCCTGACAGGAGTAACGGGTGAGCACTGAACTTTTAATCCCTTTTCTAACTTTCGGCGGGACCCTGCTGCTGGTCGTGACCGGCCTCCTGAATTTTTCCGTGTTCGTCAGACAGTTACGCGCCGCGAGGGAGCAGCTAGAGACAGCGCGGCGGCAGTTGGAGCGCCCGCCAGCAGCCTCAGATCCAACTAGTGCAGCGGGCGATGGCAGAGACGTCTGACCATCTGAAAATCCTGATCGAGAAACCGTACCTGCGCCCTTAGCGTTATGACAACAAGGCCTGGGGCAAAGTAGATGGGGGATGTGGCGAGCCTCAATGAGTTGAAGGCCATGGCGGAGTTAGTGCTGAACAACTTCGCCTCCGCGATCATTCATTCAGCCGTGTTTCGGCAAAATCCGGTCCAAGCAGCAAGCCTGCGCAGAAGTACTGACTGATTTGTTACAATTGGCGCGTTGATGCTGTTTCGGATTTGACACTCCTTCCTAAGCATTGAAACCGTCAGTAGTCGACCAACCTGGCGTGACGCTGGGTGGAGAGGTTCGCCCATGTCCCAAACGACCCGAACGACAATCATTTCCGTGCCGCGAGCGGCTCAAATCTACATTGCAACCGCGATAATGGCGCTGATGTTAATGACAAACATCCACCCCTCGGCACAAGACAAAAGCTCCCAAGACAAAAGCTCCAAAGCCAAAAGCTCCAAAGCCAAGAACCGGCTCTCCCAGGTCAAGCCCGGTCGATCGGTTGTGCGGAGCCAACATGCAATGGTTGCTACCAGCCAACCGCTCGCCTCGCAGGTCGGTCTTGAGGTTCTCAAACGCGGTGGCAATGCCGTCGATGCGGCGATCGCGATGGCGGCCATGCTCAATGTAACGGAACCCATGATGACCGGCGTAGGCGGCGACGCCTTCATGCTCGTTTACTGGTCGAAAACGAAGGAGCTGAAGGGCCTCAATGCCAGTGGGCGAGCACCAGGCGCTTTGAGTCTTGATTACTTTGCCAAGCGGCAGACTAAGCAGATGCCGGAGTTCGGCATGGAAAGTATCACCGTCCCGGGTGCTTTTGATGGCTGGGTAACGTTGTTGGAAAAGTACGGCACCATGAAGCTTTCGGATCTGCTCTCGCCGGCTATTGATTGTGCGGAGAACGGGTTTCCAGTCATGGAGAAGACTGCTGAAGACTGGAACGCC
>JAMQPH010000081.1 GCA_023717605.1 Pyrinomonadaceae bacterium | reverse complement strand
TGGTAACTCCGCCCTTTATCAATTACCGTGGTCTGAAGCAGGTTCAGCATATCGTCTTTTCAGGTGGTGTCTCCGAGCATGTGTATGACCGTGACCCCAAGTCGTATGGAGATATTGGTCCGGTACTCGGAAAGAACACGCGCGCCTATTTACAACGACTCCCCAAAGAGGTTCTCCGGGAACCCACTGAAGGTATCCGCGCCACAGTCATCGGCGCCGGCGAGTACACTATCCAGGCGAGCGGCAACACCAGCTACGTTTCCAGTGAGCAGGCGCTGCCGGTCCATGGCCTTAAAGTTATCCAGGCATCTGTTCGGGACGGTCAGCCGGTGAGCGATACGTTGAAGCAATCGTTAAGAAAGTTCGACTTACCGCGTTTCACTTCGGGTCTGGCTTTGTCTTTGACCGTGCCCGGTGTACCGGATTATCAGTCGGTCAAACGGATCGCGGAGGGAGTCGCGGAGATTCTCAGGGATGCTGATGATCCAAAATGCCCGCTTTATCTGACGTTGGATCTCGATATCGCGAAATCGCTTGGCGGTATGCTGAAGGATGAATTCAAAGTGGCCCGCGACATCATCGCCGTGGACGGTATCGAAGTCGGCGATTTGGACTACATCGACATCGGTGAATGTCTCGGGATCACGGAAGTCATACCTGTCACGGTAAAATCGCTGATGTTTCCGACCAGCCACGCGGACTAATAGTTCGTTCGCATCAATTCAATTAGCAGACGAAGGCCTCGCTTGCTCGCGGGGCCTTCGTTTATGGATGAACTTAAGTTATAGGACTCGGCTGTTCGTTCGCGTTTTCCGTGCAAGCCAAAAAAGTTCTGCGATGGCTGAATACTTCGCGTTTCAAGCAGCGCTCTGCTTTTCCGTCGCTCATATATTGGTGCGCCGTGGCTTGGTCAATTCCAATGCGCTTACCGGCTCCGTTGTCTCTCTAGCGACCAGTGCAGCGGCCTTTTGGATGTTACTGCCATTCTTCGTGCCTCTGTCGGCGCTGTGGGCGCCGGCCATCGGTTATTTCATCGCCGCTGGTTTTTTTGCTCCGGCCATCGGACAGACTCTCGGTTACCTTGGAATTGAGCGGATTGGGATCGCGCGTTCAACGCCCATCGTTAATTCAGCGCCCATTTTTTCCTCCCTGCTTGCGGTCTTTTTCTTGGGGGAGGTGTGGGTGTTGCAGAACATCATCGGCACCGGCCTCGTTATCATTGGAGTGATCATACTGTCTTCAAGCAAGCCCGCTAATGGTCAATGGCGGAAGTTAGATATCATCTATCCGATTCTCGGCGCACTGGCCTTCGGCATCTCGACCACACTTAGAAAAACCGGCTTGATGACCGTCCAGATTCCAATTCTTGCGGCTGCGGTCACAGTCGGCACCGCTTTTCTTGTTCTGTTGGCTATCATTCAAATGCGGGGAGGACGCCAGGCGCTCAAGTTGAATCGACAAAGCAGCGGCTGGTTGTTCACCGCCGCCGTGGTGAACACCGGCGCGATTCTGTCAGTTTTTTCCGCCCTCAACATCGGCAATGTTGTCAAAGTCGAACCGTTAATCGCGTGCAATCCGTTGCTAACAATTGTTTGGGCCGGTATTTTTCTTAAAGAAATCGAACGACTCTCGGCTCGTACCGTTGTCGGAGCATTGGTGACTGTCACTGGGACGATTCTGGTGGCGACAGTAAGATGAGATTTTGGTAATTATTTTGATTTGCCGAGGGCCTGGGTTACCAACTGTTATCTCCTAGGCAAAGCAAAAAGGATCTGATTCTTTTCACAAATTGATGATGATATGAGTAACAGCTAGCAGGAGGTCTGACGCTAATGTCCAAGGCGACGCAAGCAGAACGGA
>JAMQPH010000074.1 GCA_023717605.1 Pyrinomonadaceae bacterium | reverse complement strand
ACCGTTCTTCGTGCCGGACGGCGAAAGGAATTGCTGGCCCAGATCGAGATGGAGGCGCCGCTCTATTCGCGTCCGGCGCTGATCGGCGATACGCTTTATCTGGCCACCGCGGACCGGTTGTACCTCATCGCGGCAAAGCCTTGATCCTAAAAACGGCAGTTAACACAGCACGGCAAGCCACAGCCAGGCAGTCTGAAGAATCTTCATATGACTAGTTTTACTGCCTAAGTTTTGCAGAGCTTTCGCAGGTCCTGTTGCGGTTAACCGGGTCATAGGCATCGTGACGCGAAAACGCTGAGCGGCTTTTGCAGGAGCAGGAGTAGTGGAAGTGCTCAGGACTTTCGCGGTAATACGTTCCGTACGGTGTACACTCTGCGATATGCGGGGCCGTATATGTCCTTCACGCCTTCCAGAAGAAATCGAAGACCGGCCGTGAGACTCCGCGCGGAGAGATAGAGTCGGTGAAGCAACGACTGCGTGAGGCCGAACAGATTGAGGGAGTAATGAAAAAGAGAGCATATGAAACCAGCAGCCGGAATGTCTTCAAGGATCTCGGCGTGCCGAATGCGTTTTGAGATCGTGGTCAAACCTCATCTTGATCGGCGCAATGCTCCTGCTCTGCATGTTTCCTGAACGGGCTACTGAATGACGGCATTGTCAACTTAGGGCGGTTTGGATGACAACTAAAATCTCTGAGCAATCTCAGAGATTCCGAAAGCACGAGAAGTACCAGCGTTCGGACCATTTCGCAGCTGGAGAATCACCACCTACTAAAGCGTCCCCGGGTGACCGCCAAAGCAAAGGAGCTTACCGTGCAATCAATAAGAACGCTTCTCGAGCAACAACCGATGATCGCGCTGTTTCTTACAATCGCGCTCGGCTATCTAGTCGGCGAGATCAAGTTCAAGGGCTTATCGTTGGGTGTTGGGGCAGTGCTGTTCGTCGCTCTAACCGTCGGTTGGTTCGCGCCTAAGTCGGTTCCGTCAGCAATGGTAGGTACGTTGGGACTCGCACTGTTCCTCTATGCCGTTGGCATCCAGTACGGGAAAGAGTTCTTTCGCGGGCTTACGAGCGCCGAGGGACGAAAAGCAAATCTCCTCGCAGCCTTCGCAGTTATCTTAGCAGGAGCGGTGAGTCTCGCGTTCGTTGGTGGGACGGTCAAAGTGGGCTACGCTCTCGGACTTTTCGCGGGTGCGGGAACGAGCACGCCCGCGCTCCAGGCTGCGATTCAGGCTTTGGGTAACGACGATCCGGCAGTGGGCTACTCAGTCGCTTATCCATTTGGTGTTGCAGGTCCGATCCTATTTCTGTATCTGGGCTTTCTGATCTCTAAGCCCCAGATTGCTCAGAACGGAACCGGTAACGAACTTCTCGAGATTGAGATCCGCAACCCTGACATTGTGGGCAAACCTCTCGAGGAAGTAATGAGGACTTTACCTGACGGAGTGCGAATCACCGCTGTCCGAATAGAGGATCGCAACGTACATGCGTCGCCAGAGCTTTTGCTCAGTCAGGGTAACGTGGTGCTTGCCGTGGGTCCAAACAAAGAAGTGCTGGAACAGACACGGAAGCTCCTCGGCGAAGCAGCGGCTGGTCGAATTACCTCCGACCGAAGCGACTTGGACTATCTACGCGTCTTCGCTTCGAAGCCCACTGTGGTTGGAATGGCGCTCAGTGAGCTTGGGCAACCTGACGGGATCTCGTACACAGTGATGCAAGTGCGCCGCGGCGATAGCGATCTGGTTTTGCAGCCAAACCTCACGCTCGAATACGGTGATCGCGTTGGACTCTTGACGAATCGTGCAAGTTTCCAAGCGGTGCGCAAGTATTTCGGTGACTCCATCAAGGGCACTGCAGAGTTCAGCTACATCTCTATTGGAATCGGCATGGCGCTTGGTTTTCTGGTTGGCGCTCTTCAAATACCAATCCCGGGCGTCGGAAAGATCACGATCGGACTTGCAGGTGTACTTGTGGTGGCGCTTGTTTTTGGTAGGCTGCGTCGCACGGGCAGCATCAATTGGACCATCCCGATTTCCGCCAACCTTGTGCTACGGAATCTTGGTCTGACGCTGTTCCTCGCTCAGGTCGGCATGTCGTCAGGGCCCAAGTTCGCCGCGACGGTTACTCAGACGGGATTACTCTTCCTCGGGCTAGGCGCTATCACGCTGATGGTGCTCGTTCTTCCTATTATGTTGATCGGTATGTACGTGCTCCGAATGCCGTACGACCAGGTGACCGGGATCGTCGCAGGAGCGTGTGGCAACCCGGCTGTCCTCGCTTTCTCCAACAAGCTTACGCCCACCGACCGGCCAGATGTCGCCTACGCGATGATATTCCCAGGAACGACGATCCTGAAGATCCTCTTCGTAGACATCGTCCCCAACGTTTTAGGCAAGTAGGAGTGCGGCA
>JAMQPH010000041.1 GCA_023717605.1 Pyrinomonadaceae bacterium | reverse complement strand
ACTGAAAAGGGGGAAGGGGGTCCTCAGTTCACCCCTTCCCCTTTCACACCTTTTCCCCCTTGCCTATATCGGTTGCGAAACCGAAATCGTTTTTCCGCGTCTTCGCGGCAGTCCGTCAATATTGACGTTGATCTCTGGACTCGTAGGGAGATTAATGCCCGGGATCATTATGTTGATCGGCGGGATTGTCGGCAGGTTGATGCGTGGAATAATCACTCGGCGCCCTGTTTGCGGGCCGGTTCCCGGAGGACCTATGGTAGGGCTGGTAGCCGCTTTGGGGGTGACAGTGATGCTGCGCTGTTGCTTGTCCCGAACGATGGTGAGCGTAACGTCACCTTCCTTCTTCTTGCCAAGCGCGCGTGTAAGATCGCCGGCGCTCTCAAGCTTCTCGCCATCCACAGCCGTGATTACATCTCCCGCTTTGATTCCAGCCTTGGCGGCCGGGCTGTCGTCTCCAACGGAAGTCACCAACACTCCTTTGCCATCCGCGACGCCGAAGAACTCAGCAAGCTGTTTCGTCAGATGCGTTGTGCTAACGCCGATGCGACGGTTGTTGCCGAAGGCGAATGCGAAACCATCGTTGTCTGAGTCGGGACCTTCCCACTTCCAGACCTTCGCTCCAGGCGTCCCAAAGCCCTCTAAACCCTCCAGACCTTCCCACTTGCCCAATCCTTTCAGCCCCTGAAAATTATTCATCGCGTCCATGGAGTTCTCGCGTTTGCCGATCGTCACGGCAACTTCCTGCTCCGATCCGCCGCGACTGATAGCGATTCGAACCGTCTGGTCGGGAGCAACTTCAGATACCAGCCGAGTTAATTTCCGCGCACTGGTAACGTTCTCGCCGTCGAATCGCAGTATCACATCGTCTTTCTTCAGGCCAGCCTTTTCGGCCGGGCTGTCTTTGACGATGCTGGTGATGCCGACGCCTCGCGCTTCGCGGAGACCATAGCGACCCATGTTTTCTTTGTTAATGTCCTCCGCATAAACGCCGAGGAAACTGCCGCCGTCAATGAACAGGGAAAACTGATTAAAAGGTTCGCCTGGCGCCGGTGGTGCGGGCGGCGCGACGGGTGCGGGCGGAGTCTGCTGGGCTAACACGACAGAGGCTACAAAAAATAGGGAGATCAGGAGAGAAAAAACGCTTCTAGTTGTCATGAACGGAAATCCTCCGGAAAGATTTTACCGGTTACACGCTGCAAAATGCGGTCAGTTCCAAGAATCACGAGCCGTTTTGGGCTGACTTTTGTGGACTGCCGGGCAAAAACAAGAATTCAGACGTGCACTCGAAGAGCAAATTGCAGCGAGGTGGAAGCCCGCGAGGTACCTTCGGCGAGAGCGCGCTTGCAGGAACAGGGAACTCCGTTAGGAGTTCAATGTCTATAGCATGCGCCCGGTGAGAGTAAGAACTCCGTTAGGAGTTCCATACGCAGGCAAGCCGCGACACACATTTCACCCCTAAAGGAGTGAGTATCTGTGCCGGCACGATGACTGTAAACATGCCACCACTACGTGGTTGTTGGTCAGGCAAAGCACTCCTCTGAACCGAAAGTGGCGGCCGACAGCGGCTGGCAGAAAAGAAAGCGGGTTGGAGGCCTCTTGCCCTCCAACCCGCTCGCCTCAAACTTTGTTAAAACTGATAACGCAACGCAAACTGCATTACGCGTCCGGCTTTGGTTTCGCCCAGCGGAGCCTGTGTCGACGTAAACTGACCGAAGTCGGAATTCGGACTGCCGCCGAGAAATGGGTCTTGTCCCAAACTCAGGTCGGAGATGGTTAACCCTTCGAACCGCTGAGTGTTGGTGACATTAAACACCTCCCAGCGAAACTGAAGCGTGTGACCTTCCCAAGGCAATTTGAATGTCTTGTACAGTACCATATCAAGCGCAATATACCCTGGAGCGCGCAAGACATTTCTGTCACCGACTTCCCCTGGCCGAGCTGGGCGGAAGCTGCGGTAAACAGCCGCTGGGTCACTAAAGATATTAGGGGTACCGGAGGCTGTCGGAGAAGACACGACAGGATTGACCCGAACGCCGTTTGATTGAACATTCCAGTTCGTTGCCCACACACAACAATCGAACGGCGTTTGGATAGGCAGCCCACTATTCCAGCGAAAGATACCGGTGGTCTGCCAACCGCCCAGCACCGCGTCAGCAAAGCTATTCATGTTGCTGAAGAGCTTCTTGCCACGGCCGACCGGGAGACCCACAACCCAATTGGCATTTATGATGTGGCGCGAATCGAAGTCGGAGCTCGCATAGTTCTGGTCAGGGAACAACGCGTTGACAATGAACGCTGTGCCGTAGCTCGTGGAATTCTGCAGACCCGAAGCATTGTCGAGAGAGTGCCCATACGTGTAATTGAAGTCAAAGGTGAGGTCGCTGCTTAACCGCTGCCGCAAGCTGAGTTGCAGCGAGTTGTAGTTTGACCTGGCCACCGTTGAGAAGGCAGAGAGGGCGCCAAACTGCGGCTGGTAGAACATGTTGTTGAACCTGGCAGGCCCACCACCTTCGGGACACGTGGTGCAATCAGGTCGGTCATCCCAGAGCAATTGCAGGAATGTATAATCAACGGTGTCACCGCCGCCAACCGCAGGAAAAGCGACAAAGGCGTAAGCTGCTTGCGTCGCCGTCAAGGATGGATCTCCCCACCAATCAGCCATGAATGGAAAGAGGTTTTCGAAGTACGGGATTGGCTCTATCGAATTGATCTCCCGGCTCTGATACCGGAAATCAACGAGTTGGTTGACCGCCTCGTAGTACGTCATTCCTGATTGCGGGTCTCGAAGGTTATTGAGCTGCATAATGTCTCTCGAGGCCAGCAGGTTTCTGGCAAATCGCCCGACATAGCTGGCTTCGAACGACAAGCCTTTGCCTAATTCGCGGGCATAGGACAAGTTGAAGCTGTAGTTGTAAGGGGTGGTAATGCCCTGGTCCAATGACGTCTCGATTCGTTGATCCTCATCAGATGGCACGGTAAGCGGAAAGTTCAGCGTTGACGGAATCGGTCCGGTCGATCCTGGGAAAGGAAGTGCCCGGACGTTTGGATTGAACCCGCTAAATAATGGGCCCAGCTCGTCAGGAATAACATCGAAGGTATTGGCATTGATGTTGCGCGCCGAAGTAAAGCCGGCCAGATTGTTGAGATCGAAGTTGACGGCGAGTTGACTGCCAATCCTATCGTAGGTTGTGCGAAAACCGCCGCGGATGACGCTCTGGCCATTACGCCCGAAGACGCGCCCAAACAAGCTATCGCCGAAATCGGGCGACCAGGCAAAAGCTATTGAAGGCGCAAAGTTATTCCAATCCTGTTTGTAGTAACCTGGAGCGTTATTCGCCTTGCCGCCCAGAATGAAAGTAATCGGGTCAGTGAAAGGCACACCCAGATTCGAACTTTCCACTCGCCGGTTGAAGTAGTCAGTCAGATTCACATTTGGAACTACTTGCAGTCCGTTCTTCTCGTACACCGGAGTCGAGGTGGACCAGCGGAGACCGTAATTCAGCGTGAAGTTGGGACGAATACGCCATGAATCCTGCAAATAGAATTCGTATTCCTGAGTGGCGAAAGATCGGTTGGTCGGTGTCCCGACGGGCTCGAGTTGACCGTCTACGTTGTAAACCAGGTTCGCGCTGTATTCAGAGTAGCGGCCAATGACTGATGCCAGCGCATCGCGTAGATCGTTTCGGCTCTCGAAGTCAGAGAATCCCCGGGTTAGTACGGCTCCCGAGGCGTTGTAGAAGGATGGGTTGATGAGAGCCTGGTCGAAGGAAGCCCCCTGGGAGACGCGATTGTTCTGAATGAGACGAATGTTCGCGCCAAGGCCTAGCAGGCTGCTGAAAAACTAAAGATTCTTCCCTCGAGTTGATCATGGTCAACTATAATCTGGTCCAACGCCAAGGACGGAGGAACAGAATGCGGGGAGACAACGAACAACAGGCGGCGATGTACAGTTACATTTCGCCGGAGCAACGAGTGCCAGCGGATCACCCGCTGCGTCGGCTGCGCCAGATGACCGATGAAATCTTCAAACAACTGTCGGCCCGCTTTGACCAGTTGTACTCGCGCACGGGGCGGCCGTCGATCGCCCCCGAGCGGTTGCTGCGGGCGCTGCTGCTGCAAGTGCTTTACTCGGTGCGCAGCGAGCGAATGCTGATGGAGCAATTGGAGTACAACCTGCTGTTTCGCTGGTTCGTCGGATTGAACATGGACGATGCGGTCTGGGATGCCACGACCTTCAGCAAGAACCGGGACCGTTTGCTGCGCGGAGAAATCGCCGAAGAGTTCTTCGCGGCAGTGCTGGAGTTGGCGCGCACGAAAGAGTTGCTCTCCGATGAACACTTCACGGTCGACGGGACGATGGTCGAGGGTTGGGCCAGCCTGAAAAGCTTCCAGCCGAAGGAGCAGTTGGGGCGCGGCAGCGACGACAAGCCGGATGATCCGGGGAATCCGACGGTGAACTTTCACGGCCAAAAACGCTCGAATGAAACGCATCAATCGACTACCGACAGTGATCTGAGATTGTTTAAGAAGACCAGAGGTAGCGAAGCGAAACTCGCTTATCAGGGACACGTACTGATGGAAAATCGCAACGGCTTGGTGGTCAATGCCCAGTTGACGAGAGCCAGCGGCACGGCGGAACGCGAAACGGCGCTGGCGTTGTTGGGTAAACGAAACAAGCGGGTGACTTTGGCGGCCGACAAAGCTTATGACACCAAAGGCTTCATCAGCGACTTGCGGCAACGTCGGGTGACGCCGCACGTAGCCCAAAACGTCAAACGACGCGGCGGCAGCGCCATCGATCAACGCACGACTCGCCATCCTGGTTATGAAGTTAGTCAACGGAAGCGCAAACGAGTGGAAGAGATCTTTGGCTGGCTGAAAACCGTGGGACTGTTGCGCAAAACTCGACACCGAGGCTTGGAGTTGGTGAGTTGGATCTTCAAGTTCGCCACCGCGGCTTACAATCTGGTGAGAATCAGAAATCTGTCGGCGGTAACGTGACGATCTGGGCCAAGCTGGCTCCGGTTGCTTAGGTAAGCGAAAGAAAGTGGCAAATGAGCCACTCAGAAGATCCTTAACTCGACGAAAACTACTCATTACTGATAACCAAAACTGATTGCAGAACAGAACTTCAACATTAACGCTCAGTTTTTCAGCAGCCTGCTAG
>JAMQPH010000040.1 GCA_023717605.1 Pyrinomonadaceae bacterium | reverse complement strand
ATGCGCAGCGGCGCAGTCGCCGGTATCCAGGACATGGGCGCCGCGGGTCTGACGTCATCATCCTGCGAAATGGCCGCCCGCGCGAATACCGGAATCGAACTCGACCTGTCGCTGGTCCCCCAACGGGAACAGGGAATGACCGCTTACGAGATGCTCTTATCAGAGTCCCAGGAACGAATGCTGATCGTGGCCCACTCCGGCCGCGAACGCGAGGTTGTCGAAATCTTTAGCAAGTGGGATCTGGATGCCGTGGTGATTGGGCGGGTGCGGGATACCGGGCGAATGCAGGTAATTCATAACGGCGAAACAGTTGCCGATATTCCGGTGTCACTGCTCACTGACGAAGCGCCGAAGTATCAACGGCCGATGGCGGCGCCAAGTCCAAAGTCCAAAGTCCAACGTCCAACGTCCGGGTCGAACATGGGGGCTGAATTGGGGTCCAGCGACTCTGACAAAGACCAAAGACCAAAGGCCCAAGACCAAAATCATAACAACGACCTATTGAAGCTGCTGTCGACACCAAATATCGCTTCGAAGCATTGGGTCTATCGCCAGTACGATCACATGGTGAGAACCAACACCGCCGTGTTGCCGGGAGCGGATGCCGCGGTTGTCAGAATCAAAGAGACGCGTCGCGGGCTGGCTATGACACTCGATGGGAATGGTCGCTACTGCGCGCTGAAACCTCGTGAGGGAGCAAAGCTGATTGTGGCCGAAGCAGCACGCAACGTGGTGTGCGTGGGCGCCCGACCACTCGCCGTAACCAACTGCCTCAACTTTGCTTCTCCCGAAAAGCCGGAAGTGATGTGGTCATTTTCCGAAGTCATCGATGGCATGGCAGAAGCATGCAAAGTATTCAATACCCCGGTCGTCTCCGGCAACGTCTCTTTCTACAACGAAACAGACGGGAAGGGCATTCTGCCGACTCCGGTAATTGGCATGATCGGTCTGGTCGAAGATGTGCGCCGCGTCGTGCAACAGGGTTTCAAACAAGAGGGAGACCATATCGCGCTGCTGGGAACAACGGCTGACGATCTGTCTATCAGCGAGTATGCAAACAGCGTCGCTGGACCATCGATTCAGGAAGGAGAGGCAGTGCCCAGACTGGATCTCGATCTGGAGTTCAAGGTCCAGCAAGTCTGCCTCGAGGCGGCGGAAGCGGGTCTGCTGCAATCGGCGCACGACTGTTCCGACGGCGGGATTGCGGTGGCGCTTGCTGAAAGTTGTTTCTCGTCTCTGAATCGTTCGGGAATTGGCGCAGATGTTGAGATGACAGGATCGCTTCCGAGTGCGACTCTACTCTTCAGCGAGTCTCCGTCTCGCATCATCATTAGTTTTGCTGAGTCTGCCCGGGAAGCGATCGAAGATATCGCCCGGCTGAAGGGTTGTCCTTTTGCCATTCTCGGCAAAGTCGGCGGCGCTCGACTTCGGATTAAGACCGTCACCGCAACAGTAATCGATAGCGACGTCGAGCAGCTCGAGAACGCCTGGCGCACTTCTCTTTCCAAAAAGCTTCAAGCTGAAGCCATGGCCGCAGGCCGGGAATAGCAAGTCTCAACGCACAGAACCATTTGCGGTAGCCAATGGATGCACTCAAAACGAACAGAACGCATTGCCTACTGCAAATGATTCTGTAGGTTGAGCTGGCTTCGGCCCCTGTTGAGTGCTGGGATCCATTAGCTATCGCAAATGGTTCTGTGCGATGAGCGGGTTCTGTTTTTGTTGAGTGCGGGGATCCATTGGCTATCGCAAATGGTTCTGTGTGTGAGTGGGTTCTGTTTTTGTTGAGTGCTGGGATCCATTGGCTATCGCAAATGGTTCTGTGCGATGAGCGGGTTCTGTTGGTGTTGGGGTGCTGGGATCCATTGGCTATCGCAAATGGTTCTGTGCGTGAGTGGGTTCTGGTTTTGTTGGGTGCTGGGATCCATTGGCTACTGCAAATGGTTCTGTGCGTGAATGGGTTCTGTTTTTGTTGAGAGCCGGGATCCATTGGCTACCGCAAATGGTTCTGTGTGGTGAGTGGCTCCTGCTGGGGCTGTTAATAGCCAGGCGTATCAGATTTATCTTGTCAATTCTGTAAATCCTGTCCACGATTCCTCGGAAGCAAGACAAAGTAGAGTGTAGGATCCGGTCGCTACCGCTCGCGGTTCTGTAAGCTGCGACAAACGGTCCATAAGGCAGGGCATCTGTGCATCCAGTCATCTACCTCAACCGAACGATGGTCGAGGCCACGAAGGCTCGCGTAGCTCCGGTGTCTTCGGCGATGCTTTACGGTCGAGGTGTCTTCACAACCGTAGCAATCTACAATGGCACTCCCTTCTTATGGCCCAACCATTGGCGACGCCTAATGGACCACGCCGGGCGTCTGGCTATTGATTGCAGCGGATGTACTGAGCAGGGAGTCGGCGAGGCACTCAAAAAGCTCATCTCAGTGAACCGTGTTGGCGATGGGCGAGCCCGTGTAATTCTGCTTGCGCGTAGCGGACGCGACTTCTGGAAGACCAAAATCCCTGGCGGCAAGAAGACAGACCTGCTGATCATGACCGGGGAGGCCCAAAAAGTACCCCAGGCAGGCATGAGTCTGGCCGTCTCGCCTTATCGCTTAAACACCTCTTCGCCTCTCACTGGAATCAGAAGTTTGAATTATCTGGAGCAGGTCCTTTCCTGGGAAGAGGCTCAAGCCAGAGAATTTGACGAAGCGGTGATGCTAAACGAACGCGGCGAAATCGTCTCCGTGACAATGGCAAATATTTTCTGGGTGAAAGATGGGACGGTTTATACGCCCACGCTATCCACTGGGGCACTAGCGGGGGTAACGCGGGCCGCGGTGATCGAACTAGCGAACAAGCATTTCATTCCTCTGATCGAAGGTGTACACGAACTGTCTGATCTCACCGAAGCAGACGAGATCTTCTTAACCTCGGCTGGGCTCGGCCTGGCAATCGTAACCACATTCGACTTTCGGCGGTATTCAATTGTAGCGGGCAGCGTGGCAGTGAGGCTGCGTGACGCTTTCCGAGCTCTTGTAGCGCGGAATAAGTGAGATTATTCTGGGCTTTGCCTCAAAACGCCTGTGGACGCATCTGGATTGTGTCGCATCACGAGTTTGCTGAAATCAGTCAAGATACAGAACCGCTTGCGGTAGCCAGCGGATGCTAGATTCAATCAACGCCTCGCAGATGGTTTTGTCGGTACAAATGCTTAATTGATTGACGTTAACCATTAGTCTTGAACGTAGGATCCGCTGGCTACCGCAAGCGGTTCTGTGCGTTGGGAGTTTACTCCTCATTTCTAGAACTTTGTCGCTGGCAGTCTAACAGGCTGCCGCGTCAATTGACCTTTGAGGCAAAGCCATTATTTTGATCACTTACTTATTTTCTGGCCAGCACTACCGGAGCCTGTTCGGCCGCCCGAATGCGTTCGAAGAAACTGCGAATAGCCTGGTACTGGGCGGCGGGTATGGTTGCCGCTCGTTGAGTCAGGCCACGTGTAAAGACAAGTTCACCGTTCTTTACTTCATAGCTGTTTTCATACGATTTCCATTCGTCGCCGATGCGCACCGCGATGTTGGATGGCTCAAGGAAATAATCGTTGGGGATGTTCTTGTCGAAGAAGAGATCGCCGCGGTCGGGAGCCAAAACAATGCGAGCATCGTAACCAGCCGCCGTTGCGAGCGCGGCAAAGAGCAGATCAATGTTGGCAGCGCTCCCGCTTTGTCTCTTGAGAGTATCGGCCGGGGATTTGTTTTCCTTGAGTTTCTTGCGCTCCTCAGCCGTCAGGCCTGAGGCATCGTCGCTGATGTTCTTTATCTTGGTTCGGCAAAAGTTAAACAGCCGCTCAATCTTCTCGTCGTCGGTCTTTGCCCCTTCGGTTAAGCTGGCGGCCGTTTGTCGCACATCATCGTTGACCTTCAAGAGAGACTTTGTGTCCTGGTACCAGCGCTTACCCAGGTCAAACCAATACTTCTCGGGATCAACTTCACGTCCCTGGTGTAGTAGAGCAGCATCCACGCCTTCACCTGGTCCTCGGGCGGCATACGTGATTCCTCATGTACCGCCGGAACATTGTTCATGGTAGTGCTATAAAAGCCTTCCTTCTCTTTCCTGAAAGTCGAGGCGTCTCCGTGCATGGTTATCGAGCTCATTGCCAGACCCTCGAACGGATAAGTAGCCAATGGATCCCGGGCCTCAACACGGGCCAACCATGCTCAACCCACAGCATTTTGTTCGTGTTGAGTAGTGGGATCCATTGGCTACAGCAAATGGTTCTGTGCGTTGAGACTCCATTGTATTCTTGCTGCTCACCGTTCAGGGTTTTGCTCGCCCGCCTGAAGCCGGTCTTAACAGTCGGGCTACTGCCCCAGGGTTGGCAGAGGCAATCAGGCCCTGTGCTATAATTTTCCCCAAGTCTTAGAACCAATTTAACCCCCTCGTATCCGTCCAGGAGGACTCAAGATCATGGCCACCGAACTGCAACGGGCAACGACGCCGCTCGATCGCATTGAAGAACTGCTAGGCGAGAACGCGCGCACACTGCTCGATCACACTGCAAAAACTATAGCAAAAGACCAAATAAATCTGCCCGGCCCGGACTTCATCGATCGCGTCTGGACCCACTCGGACCGTTCGCCTGCTGTCCTTCGCTCGCTGCAATCCCTCTTGGACCATGGCCGGCTGGCTGGGACCGGGTACCTTTCGATTTTGCCCGTCGACCAGGGCATCGAACATTCCGCCGGCGCCTCATTTGCACCCAACCCCCAGTATTTTGATCCCGATAACATCGTGAAGTTGGCGATTGAAGGTGGCTGCAACGCCGTGGCCTCGACGTTTGGTGTCCTTGGCGTCGTTGCCCGTCGTTACGCTCACAAGATTCCTTTCATCGTAAAGATCAATCATAACGAGTTGCTCACCCTTCCGAACAAGTTTGACCAGGTCTCGTTTGGCACTGTGAAGGAAGCACGCGACATGGGGGCCGTTGCGGTGGGCGCGACTATATATTTTGGATCCGATGAATCGACGCGACAGATAACCGAAATTAGTAAAGCATTCGCCTACGCTCATGAACTTGGGATGGCCTGTATTCTCTGGTGCTATCTGCGGAACCCGAAATTCAAAACCCCGGAAGGCGACATGCACACGTCAGCCGATCTAACCGCGCAGGCAAATCATCTCGGAGTTACTATTCAGGCAGACATCATCAAGCAAAAACTTCCCGAGCGCACCGGCGGATATCCTGCAGTGGAAAAAGCACTCGGCAGCAGCTACGGCAAGACCAGCAAAATCGTCTACGAGAAACTCACCGGCGAGAACCCCATCGATCTGGTGCGTTATCAGGTAGCCAACTGCTATATGGGTCGTTGCGGGTTGATCAATTCCGGTGGTGAATCGAAAGGGGCAAGCGATCTTGCGGAGGCGGTGCGGACCGCCGTGATCAACAAGCGCGGCGGTGGCATGGGTCTGATTTCCGGTCGTAAGGCCTTCCAACGCCCGATGAGTGAAGGTGTGGAGCTGCTAAACGCTATTCAGGATGTGTATCTGACGGATGAAATCACCGTGGCGTAGTAGCGGTCGTAAAGGCAAATCTCAGATCTCAGATCTCAGATTTGAGATTATTTGAGATTTGAGATTATTTCAGATCTCAGATTTAAGACTATTTGAGATTTCAGATTTGAGATCTGAGATTATCTGAGATCTGAGATAAATCCGACTGAAAATCCCCCCCACGCAATCTTACCGGAAGCTCGGCCTCGTATATCTACTGATTTAGGCAAGCGTCTTGCAACCCCAACAAGAACAATCCGCTGATGTTGAACTTCTTCACGCTGTCGCCCGCGGCGATGAGATGGCGTTGGGCGCGCTTTACGATCGTTATCGGGTAATCTTGTTTGGCCTGTTGGTACGTATATTGAACAGCCGCGAAGAGGCGGAAGATGTTTTACAAGAGGTTATGCTGCAGGTTTGGCGGAGTGCCGGTGACTTTGATGAGAAAAGGGGCCGGCCCTTCACGTGGCTGGTCACCCTCGCACGCAGTCGCGCGATTGATCGCCTGCGCCTGCTGGGAGCGCGCCAGCGTCTGGCCGATTCCGCCGCCCGAAACTCTCCTGATGAAGCCTCTGACGCAATCAAAGACACTCTGCATTCGGAGCAGCGGGAGATCGTCCAGCGGGCCCTGGCAGAGCTTCCGGAAGAGCAAACCCGGATTTTGAAACTTGCCTACTTTGAGGGGCTAACACAGTCGGAGATTGCGACGAAACTCACTACACCCTTGGGCACCGTAAAAACCAGGATGCGTTCGGGAATGATCAAGCTACGTGAACTGCTGGGAAAGGAGATTCAGAGTCTGCACTAAGAGTGAGTGACCGCGGGAAAAGCATGGCCCACGAAGACTACAAAGAGATGTTGGCGGCACACGCGTTAAGCGCGCTTGACACAGCAGAGGTTCGTGAGCTGGAAGCTCATCTCCAGAGTTGCGCAGGATGTCGCAAGCAGCTCTCTGAGTGGGAAGAAACGGCGTCAGGGTTAGCGTTTGTAAGCCTGGAAGCAAGACCACTCGAGCCTTCGCGCCAGTTGCGCGGCCGTATTCTGGAAGCAATTCGAGCGGATGCAAAGGCCTGGGGTGTCAGCAAAGAAGTTAAGGATGGACATCGGCCACAGCAGGCTTCGAATGTGGTGCCACTGAAGCGTCCAGGAACGTGGTCCTTCCCTCAGACTTGGAGCGCCATCGCAGCAGGACTGGTACTGGTAGGGTTGGTTGCGGCGCTGTTTGTTCTTTGGCAACAGAATCGTGAGGCAAGACGGGACCTCGAACTTGTGTCTGAACAAGTTCGACAGGCACAAGAGCAACTGGCTCAGCAACAAGAAATTATTGAAATGATGGCGGCCCACGGTACACACAGGTCGGAGCTTGCCGGTACTAAGGTGATGCCCGGCTCTCACGCGATGCTCGCCTATGATAAGGACGGACGCGCAATTCTCATGGCAAAAGGTCTACCCCCTCCACCGGCCGGAAAAGAATATCAGCTCTGGTTTATTGCCGGTGGCAAGCCGATGCCAGGCAAGAGTTTTATTACCGATGCTTCCGGCGCCGTGACTCTCAAAGATCAGATCCCCCCACAAGCTCGCAATGCGGCGGTGTTTGCAATTACCCTGGAACCGAGAGGCGGTGTGCAATCCCCGACCGGAGAGATGTATCTCATCAGCCCCTCCTAAAATAATTACCAAAAAGCTGCTACACTCGTGCCACTCTAATCAGGGTGAGCAACGGATAATTATGTTTCGCGGCAAAAAGAAAAACGAACCGCCCCCAGTGGATAATGCGATCTCAGATCAAACAGGTCAGTTTGATCTTCGCTTCATCCTTTGGCGCCACTTCTGCGAGGAAAACAATATCCCCGTTGACACGCTGCCGAGCCAACTCGATGGCGAGCAGAAAGATAGCTGGGAAGAGTTGAAGAATAGCCGTCTGCGGAGCCCAGGGCGGAAGTAAGAAGAGCGCGATTCAACCAGTTGAGAATTCAAGCAGTTGAGAATTCAAGCTGTTTAGAGTTCAAGCTTTAGCTTGTGTGGCGAAGCGGCAGCCTAAGGCTGAACTCTGAACGTCCGGCTCACACCGCACCAGTAACTACAGCTTCCCTTGCTTCACGCAGGGTAATAGATGCGGATGTTGTTAAACGTCACATCTTCGAATCTAAAGTGGCAAAACTATATGCAAAAACCTCGCGGCAAGTCGAGCGCAAAGTCATAAACACAAGCTCAAAACACCATTTGACGAAGCCGCCAGTCCATCAACTGGGGAGAAAGACACAATCCACGCAATGAACACCAACATAATTTGTAACGTTTTTTGTGTGAGTTTGTGAGCGCAAACCTTGCGACCAAAGCCCTTAAACGTCTCTATTCTCTGGGCTTGACAAATTCTCGTCTGTAACTATAATTGTTACAGATGATTGTAGCTGAGACTATTAAGTTGCAGGTTCACCAAATATGACGAGCAGCCGTTTCGCCGTTGCGGTGCATACGCTAACGCTGATGGCCTGGTCGGAGGACGAGCCTCTCAAGTCTGAGTTGGTGGCCAAAAGCGTAAATACAAACCCCGTCGTTATCAGGCGAATCCTATGCGACCTGGCACACGCCGGGCTGGTGGTTTCGCAGACTGGTTCAGCAGGGGGTTCAAAACTGGCCTGGCAACCTGACGAAATTACCCTCCTCGATGTCTACGAGGCGATTGAGTGCCAGGGCGTTTTTTCCTTGCATCGTCAGCATCCAAGTCGTCGTTGCCCTGTCGGCGTCAACATTGAAACAGTACTGGGCGAGGTGCTCGAGGAGGTCGACTCGGCAGTTAAACACGTGCTGACGAAGATCACTATTAAGGATGTTGTACTACGTTTGAAACCGTGCGTCGGTAAATGAAAAGCCAGGAGCAAGTCTGAGTTGCAGCGTCATTAATAAACTTTACGACTATTTGTAACGTACCTAGTAACAAAGCGAGTGCTCAAAAACATGCGGACCCTTGAATTATTAGACGACCAAATCTTCGCTGCTGAAGACGGGCGAAATGAAGGGGTCAGTCTACCTCATGCTGAGCCTGAAGAGGACTTGATGGATGCGTATTCGCGCGCGGTCATAAACGCGGCGGAGAAGGTCAGCCCATCAGTTGTTTATATCCAGGTTCGCCATAGGGTGAGGAGCCGAGGCAACGCCCGGCGCCTTCCACAAGAATCTCAGGGCGGGGGTTCGGGGTTCATCTTTACTCCTGATGGCTTCGTTCTGACGAACAGCCACGTTGTACATGGCGCGACGACGATCGAGGTTGCTCTTCCAGACGGGCACAAGTACGAAGCAGAGCTAATCGGGGACGATCCCGACACCGATCTGGCAGTAATCAGGATCAATGCGGCCAATCTTGTGCCTGCACATCTAGGTGATGCGCAAAAGATACGTGTGGGTCAACTAGTCGTCGCAATCGGTAATCCTTACGGTTTTCAATACACAGTGACTGCCGGAGTCATCAGTGCGCTGGGCCGCTCCCTTCGGGCACAGTCTGGTCGACTAATGGATGATGTAATTCAGACAGATGCTGCACTTAATCCGGGGAATTCCGGCGGCCCATTGGTAAACTCTCGCGGCGAAGTGATTGGCGTCAACACAGCGATGATTCTGCCCGCTCAGGGAATCTGCTTTGCCACTTCGATTGATACAGCAAAGTTTGTAGCCAGCCGGCTAATTCGCGACGGTAAAGTGAGTCGCAGTTATATCGGGCTGGCCGGACAAAACGTTCCGCTTCCGCGACGCATCGTCCGCTATTACAACCTGCCGGTTGCGAGCGGCATCATGGTTATCTCGTACGATGGGAATAGCCCGGCAAAAAAAGCCGGGGTGCTGGAAGGCGACATCATCGTAGGCTTTGACGATCATTCAATTGCCGGCATCGATGATCTCCATAAGCTCTTAACCGAGGATCGCATTGGGCACAAATCCTCTCTCGTGGTTATTAGAGGTACAGAAAGGCTGTCTTTGGAAGTAGTTCCTGAGGAGTCTCAGAGCGGAACAGACAACTAAAGAGTGAACAGGACATTTCTTACGACCAACAAATTGTGATTATGAAAGGTAGGTCTTCTATTGAGTATATTTGAGAAAGAACAAGGCTCGGTTCAATTGTTGGATTCAGTTGGCAATTCCTTTGTGGGGTTAGGCCAGGAGCTTCTCGAGGATCCGGAGTCGACAAGGGATATCGACGAGGTCCTTCAAGGCCTGGAGGCGGTTAACATTGGGACCGGAACCGACGAATCTCTGACTGAAGAAGTCTCATTTTCGAGTAGCAGCCCCGAAGACGACGTGCCGTTGAGTCAAGATGTAGAACTAGATTTCTCGGCGGGCGAACTTGATAAATCGTCCGATCCGGTCCGGGTTTATATGCGCGAAATGGCTGTGGCGTCGCTCCTCAAACGCGAACAGGAAGTAGCTATCGCCAAAAGGATCGAGTGGGGACAGAAGCGCGCGCAGAGGGCCATTACGCGTTCTCCCATCGCCGTTGCCGAAATCCTAAAGATTGGCAGCGAACTAGAGACTCAGATGCTCGCCATTCGCGACGTGGTTATCTTCTCCGATCAAACTGAAGCGGAGGAGCATGAAGATCGAAGCGAAGAGTACCTGCAGTGGACAATCGACGGTATTCGAAACATTCGCAAGCTTTATCTCAAGGCTCTTAGAGAGGCCGAGCAATGGCGTGTCGCACCAAAGCCGCGGGGTAGTAAGGAATCAAAGAAACTCCTCCGGCTCAGGTACAAGCTTGCCAGAACGCGGCTCGTAATGGCGAAGGAGATCTCGGGTCTTCATTTCAAGGAAGGGATCAGGCAGCGTTTGATTGAAGCGATCGGCGCCGTCTATAAAGAGACGCGGACGCTCGAGCGCCAGATTGAAAACTATACGAATAAGCTCGCCAAGAAACACCTGAAGGCTGAGGACTCGAAAGAATTCAAGCGGCAGATTTCCGCAGCGAAACGTCGCCTTAAGGAGATCGAAGCTGAACATCATGTCTCGCCTGTGGAGGTGAAACGCTCGCACCAAATGATCGTTGCGGGTGAAGCTCAGGCCGCTCAGGCCAAGCACGAACTAACTGAGGCTAACCTGCGCCTGGTGGTCTCAATCGCCAAGAAGTATCAGAATCGCGGCCTCCACTTCCTGGACCTGATTCAAGAGGGAAATCTCGGCCTTATGAAGGGTGTGGAGAAGTTCGACTGGCGGCGGGGATACAAGTTTTCGACCTATGCCACGTGGTGGATCCGGCAGGCAATCACGCGAGCGATTGCGGATCAGGGCCGCACAATTCGCATTCCGGTTCACATGATCGAGGTTATCAACAGGTTAAAGAGCACTACGCGCGAGCTAGTGCGGGAATTGGGACGTGAGCCATCGACTGAAGAGATTGCGCACAAGATGGAGACTTCCGTCGAGAAGGTAGGCAAGGCGCTCAAGCTTGTGCCCCAACCTATCTCGTTGGAAACGCCCATTGGCGAAAGTGGAGATTCACAGCTCGGAGATTTGATCGAAGACAAATCAAGCACCAGCCCATCCGAGATGGTCACTGCATTAAACCTCCGCGAGATAACCGGCGATTTGCTGCAAACCCTTAGTCCGCGCGAAGAAAGAGTTCTACGCATGCGATTTGGGCTCGACCAGGAGGGACAAGAGCGCACATTAGAAGAGGTGGGCCAGAACTTCAATGTCACGCGCGAAAGAATTCGACAAATAGAAGCCAAAGCACTTAGGAAACTCCGACACCCTTCGCGCGCACGTCTACTCAAAAACTTTGTCGAAGACAGGAGTTAGGAAATCGAAGTCGACCTGACGACAATCAAGGAAAACGGGAGTAACAATAATGAGTGAGAGAGTCAGGACAGTAAGCGATAGTTCTTTTGAGAAGGAAGTTCTGCAATCAGAAAGACCAGTGCTGGTTGATTTTTGGGCCGAATGGTGCGCGCCCTGCCGGATGCTCACTCCGACAGTTGAGGCTGTTGGCGAACAATATGTCGATAGCGCTGAGGTGGTGAAGCTCAATGTGGATGACAACCCAGCCACGGCCCAACGTTATGGAATTAAAGGCATACCAACTCTGATTCTCTTCAGAGGAGGAAAGGAAGTTGAACGCATAGTGGGAGCGACCGGCAAAGAGACTATCTCACGCATGATCGAGAAGCATCTGAGCCTCGTGAGCGCTTAGGCGGAACTCGCATCTGGCCCGGGTCTTCTGAGGCCGGGTCCAAGACCTACAAACACCCGTCGCGTCAGGACGATTGAATCGATCAATAGTCACTGACACGACGGGATACTTTTGACAGCTTTGCTTTCTGGTATCACAGGCAGGTATTTCACACACTGCTAGCGCGCTCAGCTCTTTATTACTGCAGGTTTGACGCGGTAGGCACATCGCTGATGGCCAGAGATGATGTGCTCCACCCGCTCGACCTCAACGCCCGGCCCGAGGACCGATCGGAAAAGATCAAGTTCCGTTGCGCAGAAATTCTGGCAGGCAGTGGCTGCGGCGCAAATGGGGCAGTGGTTCTCCACGAGCAAGTAACTCCCGCCTCCCTCCTCCTTGACCTCCGCCATATAGCCTTCTTCCGTGCGCACGCGTGCCAATTCTGTCAGTCTCTTTTTCAAAGAATCAGAGGCGCGGATCCGCTTGGTGTAGTCGGACCGCTGCCGCTCACAGCGTGAGATTAGGACGCGGTTCAGGCCTTCAGCGCCGAAAGTGTCCTGCAAGGCGTCGATGAGGGCGACGCTCAACTCAGCATAGGCTTCGGGGAATAGGCGATCAGCCTCACGGGTGAGCCCCCAGAACTTGGCCGGCCTTCCGATCGGCCCGGGACGCTCTTCAGCCGTCACAAGGTGTTCCCGTTGCAACGCGTAAAGGTGCTGGCGAACTGCCATTGCGGAAAGCCCCAGCCGCTCAGCGAGTTGCGCCGAATCGATGGGACCCTCGG
>JAMQPH010000001.1 GCA_023717605.1 Pyrinomonadaceae bacterium | reverse complement strand
GCTCGCCGCTTGATAATCGTCCCTTCAACAATATCAGCGATATCGGTAAGTGAAATCTTCTTGTCAAACTCCTCGGGGATAATGGTACATGTCGCACTCGCGGCCTTACCGATTCCGAGCGTCAAATGTCCGGTTGGCCGTCCCATGGTCACAGCCAGGTACCAACGCGAGGTCGTGCGTGCATCCTCCATAAGTCTCTTAACCAGTTCAACCCCGACGTGGCGGGCGGTCTCATAGCCGAGGGTCGGCATTGAGCCGGGTAGCATCAGATCGTTGTCGATGCTTTTGGGTACCTGCACCACCTTGATGGATCCATGCGTTTCACGCTCAATAGCGGCTGAGCTGCGCACCAAATCGTCGCCTCCAATGGTCACCAGTGCTTCCATTCCGACTTTCTTGAGCGCCGCGATGGTGTTCGCCAGCGATTCCGGTTGACTTGTCACATCCGTGCGCGATGTGCCCAGCATGACGCCGCCCTGCAGATGTATGCGGGCTACCTCATCTATTGTCAGCTCGTGTTGCTCATCCGTATACCGCTGAGAAAGCCATTCGAAGCCATCGTGAAAACCAATCGCCGTGCCACCACCCTTAATGGCCTCGATTGCAATCGCCGAGATCACTCCGTTTGTGCCGGGCGCCGGACCACCGCCGACCAGAATGCCTACTCTCTTAGGTGCCATCAGGATTGAATTATGAGTTAAGGCACTTGCCCGCTAAAGCAACCGAACCTATTGCGAAATTCGTCAGTTGTCATATTGGCTGCGGCAGCCATCTTTTCGACCAGGGCGGGATCTTCGAAGTCCTTCGCTTCAAGTCGGATCATATATTCGCGAGCGACACGATAGCCCTCACTCTCAACGTTAACCATCCTGACGCGTGTCTTACCTGTTCCCGGCTCGCGAATCTCGTCAAACCGCATCGGCACCATGCGTCCTCCCTGGACGCTGATCATGGCTTCGGTTCCACCCTCCAAAAGAAACCTGATCGCGCTATAACCCAGATCGCGGCAATAAGCAGCGTCGAAAGGGATAGGATCAGCGCAGCGCAGTTCGTAACCGATATTCTTGTTGACGATCGTGACTCGAATACCGCGCTGGGTCAGACGGCCCTGCACTTCAACCTTGACCTTCCGAGCCAGGTCAACCTCGGCAAACCGGATATTGCCGTGATCATCTCGCTCAACATCCTGTAGCTCCTGAAGTTCGTGTGATTCCAATTTTTCGATCAGACCTTCAGCCAGGATTGCTACCCCAAAGTGACGGCCCATCGCCCGTAGCTTAATGATCGCCGTTTCAACAATGTCGCAAATGTCGGAAAACGCTATGGTCTGCCGACTGAACTCTTCGCCAATTACGGTCAGGGTCGCACCTGCTGCTTTGCCAATCCCCAGCGCGAGATGGCCGGCTTTCCTTCCCATCGCGACAACCAGATACCAACGTTTCGTTGAGCGTGCATCTTCCATCAAGTTCTGAATCAGTTCGACACCGTAGTGGCGAGCGGTTTGGTAACCAAAAGTAGGTATGTGGCTGGGCAGCGGCAGGTCATTGTCTATAGTCTTGGGAACATGGACTACCCGTATTTGGTGTCCGGAACGTTCGGCGACGAAGCTGGAAGAAAGCGCGGTGTCGTCGCCGCCGATGGTCACAAGATGAGTAACTCCAAGAGCGCGGAAAGCCTCAACCACTGTTCGTATGGCTTGTTCAGAAGTTGTCGGATTATCGCGGGCGGTGCCGAGCATTGAGCCGCCTTCAAGATGAATACGCGAGACATCTTCAATCCGTAACGAACGCACTTTTGAGGTGTCTCCCCGGATGAGCCACTTGAAGCCATCCGTGATTCCGACAACCTCGAAGCCCTCATTGACTGCCTCGATAACAGCAGCCGAAATAACGGCATTAATTCCCGGCGCCGGCCCGCCGCCCACTAATATCGCTAAGATTCCGTTTGCTGACATACGCGTCCACAGTGATTGATCGAGGCCATCTTACAATCACACAGGAAGAATTTCCCAGTGTAGATGTTTCTAGAATTAACCAAAACCGCGAGATGTGGCTAGATAGAACACAAGAAACGCTCCCACAACATTATCGTTGACTCCGTAGCGGTCGTAACGTAGAAACTTCGCGTCGGATCTGGACCGATGTCTGGAGAGACCGTGCCGGCCACCACCCTTAACGCTGTAATTGACCGGCTCGCGGAGCTAGAGCGCCGCGTCGAGTCAGGCAATAGCCTTCGCGCAAAAGCTCCTGACCCAACTCGGCCGGGGCAGTTTCGTTGAAAAGAGGGCACTGACAATGAAAAAGCAGCATCGCACTAAGAAAGAGGGCTATCGCATTCGCACCCACATGATTCACGGGAATCACGAAAGCAAGCATTGGGACTTTGATCATCACCTGGTCCCGCCAATTTCCGCTTCGGCCGCCTATCGGCTGGGCTCAGTGCACCGGGGCGCACAGGGTTTTGTCGAGTTTGCTTCAGACGAGGCGGACGTCAAAGGGCACATCCCGATTTACATCTACGATCGTCTGGACGAACCGACCCGCGGGATGCTGGAGGATCACCTCGCCTATGCCGAAGGAGGAGAAACAGCAGTTACATTTGCGACGGGAATGGCGGCCATCAGCGCGGCCCTCGGTATCACCAACAAGGCAGGCACGGAGATTCTCGCGCATCACACTCTTTACGGTTGCACCTACAGTCTGGTAACAAACTGGCTGCCCCGGTTCGGCATAACCACAAAATTTGCCGACTTGCGAGATGAGCAGAGCTTCAAAGCGGCCATCACCAACCGGACCCGCGTGGTTTATTTTGAAACTCCGGTAAATCCGACGATCGATCTCATAGACATTGCGTTGGTCCGCCGATGGATGGACGAAGTCAGACCTGGCGCGGAAGAGAAAGATCGGCTCCTGATGATCGTCGATAACACTTTTGCCACGCCTTACTGCCAGCGACCCTTAACGCACGGGGCTGATCTCGTCGCCCACAGCCTGACAAAAGACATTGGTGGCTTCGGAACGGATATGGGTGGCGCCGTGATTGGACCACGCAAGTTTCACTCGCCGCTCTTGATGTACCGCAAAGACTTTGGCGGCGTGCTCTCGTCAAGAAGCGCCTGGTCAATTCTCGTCTATGGCCTGCCTACCCTCGCAACACGCATGGTGAATCAGCAGAAATGTGCAAACAAGGTGGCTCAGTTCCTCGAACAACATCCGAAGGTTGCATCTGTTCACTATCCAGGCCTGGAGACATTTCCGCAAAACGAACTCGCTCGCCGGCAGATGACAAGTTACGACGGCAAATTTGCCCCCGGCAGCATGGTCTATTTTGTTCTGAAGGGTGAGGAGCAGGCAGCCACCGAAGCTGCTGACCGTTTCATGGATTACATTGCCAACCATGCCTACAGTGTTACGCTGGCGGTGAGCCTCGGACAGATCCGCACGCTAATCGAAGAGCCTTATTCAATGACCCACTCGGCATTGCCGCCGGAGGCGAAGCACGTCCGAGGGCTGGAGCCCGGCGGCATTCGCCTTTCAATCGGCCTGGAGGACTGGCACGACATAATCAACGACCTGCAAACCGCACTCGAGCAGATTTGATTACCAGGGTTCGCAGCGTGGATCTTATTGATGAACGCTGCTCATTGCTCACAGCTTACTGCTAACTGACTTGGAATTGCTTGATTTCAAACGCCTCACAAATGGCTGTGTGTTTGTTTCTTATCAAGTGAAAAGATGATGCATGTAAGCTCACAGTTGGCGTGGACATCAACGGCGCAATCTAACTACTCATCAACCCGACCGCCCAATAGAGAAGGAGAAGGACCATGCGAATGAACCGAGCGTTTCCGTGCCGAGGTCAGAGGCACCCTTCCTTTGGCCTCTTGGCTGCAGCACTGCTTCTTGCCTTGCCGGCGTTGATCGTCTGTGCGTCGGCGGCCTCGCCTGGCAAAAAAGCGGATGAAGTCACTCAGATCCTCTCGTGGGGGGACATCCGACAGAGCCGCGCCGCCCCGGCAGACACTCTTTTCATTCAAGCAGGGCGCCGCTCGTATCTGATCGGCGACATTGACGGCGGTTTTCGCGCCCGCTCCAACCCCTATGACGTTTACACCTTCGGACGGCCGTTAGCCTCCGACCCGCTGGCGGGCGAGCTTCAGGGCGTCTGGGCGCAGCCGGTGAAGGCGCTGGACAAGTATCTCTTCGAGGTGATTGCCGGCAAGGATCGATGGCCGTTGCTATCCGCTCAGGCCTTCACGCAAACCTTTGCCTATGCCGAATTCTTCTACCAAAATGGGACGTTATCGGCCACCCGCCGCGATTTTATCCCCCAAGATCAGCCAGTGTTGTTCACCACTCTGACCCTGCGTAACACTGGTTCTCAGCGGGCAGATTTGACCCTGGTTTATACGGCTTTTTTCGATCTCAAAGATGCGTGGTTCACCTCGCTAGCAGCCAAACGCAACCAGGGGCAAACCGTGACCGCTCAAGGTAAACGTCTCTTGGCACAAGCTCAAACGGCTCCGCAAAAGTGGGCCGTGGCGCTGGGCAGCGCCCCGGCGCCGGATAAAGCGCGCGTGCTCAACCGATCGAGAGGCGAGTTTAGGTTTAAAGTTCACCTCAAGCCGGGCGCGGAGCAATCCTGGACCTTTGGCGTGGTCGTCGAGAGTCAAGACGGGCCGCGGACGGCCTTGCAAAATCTGAAGGCCTGGCTTCCTCAACGCGAGACGTTGCTGGCGGAAAAGGAGGCGCTCTATGATCAACTTCTCACCGGCCGGTCGCGCCTGCACACTCCCGACGCCGGCTTTGACGCCGCCTATGACCTGGCGCGTGCCAACATGCAAACGCTTGAAGCTGAGTCTTCTTCGCTGGGGCGCTATTTCTACGCCGGGCTGGAGATGTTCCCTTTCTGGTTCGGCGCTGATGTAGGGTACGGCGCGCCGGGGTTACTAGCCAGCGGCTTTGTCTCTACCACACTCTCCCATATCGCGCTGGGCCAGACCACGTCCGAAAGAGGGCGCGTGCCCCACCAACTTTCCCCCACGGGAGCGCGCGTGGGGGCGGGCAGCGCGGCAGAAACCTCTTTGTGGGTTAGCAGCATTTGGGACGCCTATCGATGGACGGGAGATCGCGACTTTCTGGCGCGCCTCTACCGGCCGGCCATCCAAGGTCTCTTCAGTTACACCCTCGGAGACATTGACCGGGATGGCGACGGCTATCCCTCCGGCCCTGGTATGGTGGAGAAAGAAGGCATGGGCGCGGAGAAACTGGACAGCGCCGCATATGCGTGGGCGGCCCTACTCGCCCTTCGGCAGATGGCTGAAACGCTCAACGACCGCGCCACGGCCGCGCGTGCCACAGAAGCCGCCGATCGCCTCGCCGCACGCTTCGAGCAGGATTGGTGGAGCGCTGGTGACGGTGTCTACGCCATGTCGCTGAATGAAGCAGACAATCGTCAAATCCCCGTGGCGCATTGGGCCGTGATCACGCCGCTGGAAGTCCGCCTGGCTTCCACGAAGCACGCCCAAGCCACTTTCGACACCTTACCGACCGACTATTTGAACAAATGGGGGCTGAAACACACGGTCGGCAACGACGAGCGTGTATGGACATTGCCCACGGCTACCTTGAGCCGCGCTGCGTACCGGTACGGTAAATCCGAGCTGGGCTTTCAGATGCTCCAGCACTTAGCTCAGACGTTGGACCACGGCAGCATCGGCTTTTACCATGAACTGATTCCCGACGGGCTGACGAACCTGCAATTATGGTCGGGGGCGACGTTTGTGCGGGGGGTAGTCGAGGACTTGCTGGGAGTGGATGTGCGCGCCGATCAGCATGTCATTACGGTCGCACCTCAACTGCCAGCGGCGTGGGATTTCGCGGAACTGGACAACCTGGCCTTTGGCGCGCACGTGGTCAGCCTTCGGGTCACTCCCACGCACCTGCGTTTCAAGCATGTGAGCGGCCCGACGCCACTACAGGTGACCTACCAGACGCCGGATGGCAAAAAAATCAGTTTCACCGTCGAGCCGAGGGGGGTTTTTGAACGAGGAGGAAGATGACGTTAGTACCTGTGAGCATGGTGCCAGTCATGACCATGAATCAATCCAAGGGACTTGAGTTCCCGTGCGATTATGAATGGCAAATGAGTGTCTATGCTGATCTCTACAAAGTTGATCTAACCGAATCGGTACTTTCTGTGTGTGCACCTTAATCGGCGACTCGGCAGCGGTCGTAACGTAGAAACTTCGCGTCGGATCCGAAACAGGATGTCTGGAGAGACCGTGCCGGCCACCAACCTTGACGCTCTACTTGATCGGCTCGCGGGACTAACGTGCCGCTTCGAGCCAAACAACAGCCTTCGTGCGCAGAAGCTCCTGGCCCAACTCGGCCGGCGCCGTCTCCCCGATGCCACCTCGTTGATTCGTTTTCACGAGATCCTCCTTTTCCTGCGCGCCTACCCGCACACCCCCGCAATGCGGCTAGCCAGCGACGATATTCTCGCTTCTTTCCACAAACGCGTCACCCACCTGCGCGCCTCGGGCGCTGACCTCTCGGCCTTTGCCGACCCGCCAGTTTCAGGCATCGCCGGCACAGCATTCTCGGCAATCTGGAGCTATGACATCGTCCGGTATCTTGCGGCGCTTTACCCGTCCCGGGTCGAAATTGACTGGGAGGGTTATGAGAACGACGAGCTGCTCGTTTCCGTCCTGAAAAGTTTTTTGCCGCTGTTAGAGGACGGAGCTTACGTTGCGTATCCGGTCCCGTATCTTACGTGGATTCACGCTGCCAAAAGGCACAATGAGACGGGGGAGACGGACCTTGCGTGGCTGCTGCGCCAGTTCGAACATCTCGCGATCGATGAAAGAGAGAAAGCCAATCTCTTCGATTCGCTCAAGATCTGGGTTCATTGGAAACTCGGCAACTCGCCGGCGACGCGCACGAGGATGCGGCTTCGTGTGAACAGAACCTTCTATCACGATGGGCCACTCATCATACGCAGCGAGGTTTCACTCGCCCGGGAGCTGGCGGATCGTTTGCCGCTGCCGTTCAAGAAACTTTCCCGCGCCGACGGCGATAAACTGGTGAGCCTGGGCCGAGACATGATGACCGTGCGTTATCGCGAGCTTCATGGTTTCACCTACGGCGACCCGCGGCACGTCCTGCGCGCGTCTGCCGGTCGCGGCGTCGAATTCGTTATCTGGGGTTTGCCGCCCGGGCGCCGTCTGCCGTTACTCGGCTATCATGCCGTGCTGATCCTCAAGAACGGCGTTCCGGCAGGTTACGCTGAATCGCTCGCGCTCTTTGAACGCACCGAGGTTGGCGTGAATCTCTTCTACACCTTCCGCGATGGTGAGTCGGCGTGGATCTATGCTCGGCTGCTTCGCTTTCTGCGGCAGTACCTCCATGTCTCAGTATTTTCAGTCGAGCCTTACCAACTCGGCAGCCACAACGAAGAGGGTATCGAGGCCGGCGCGTTCTGGTTCTATCGCAAACTCGGCTTCCGCCCGGTCCAACCGCGGGTGGCCCGCATGGTTGAGCGGCAAGAACGCAAACTCGCTAAGCGCCCCGGCTATCGCACTCCTGCGCGCATTCTGCGCCAACTCGCCGCGGGGCATCTTCTCTACGAAGCGCCCTCGGCTCCGCATCCCGGTGAGTGGGACAATTTCCGTGTGCCGAACATCGGGCTTGCTGTTCAGAGTCGCCTGGTCCAGCAACTCGGTGGCGGCGAACGAAAGCGCCGCCAGGCGCTCGTAACTTCAGTCGCACACGCACTTGGAGTTAAGCCAACAGACATGAGTGCGTCAGAGCAGCGCGTCTTCTCTGATCTCGCTTTGATGCTGGCAATGATTCCAGGTCTATCGCGCTGGTCAAAAGAGGAAAAGAGCGCGATCAAGCAAATTATCCGAGCCAAAGCAGGCACTGATGAATTGCGGTATGTGAGACTGTTGCAGCGCCACCAGAAACTGCGCGATGGTTTGCTGATGATTGGCTCTCGGGGCCTTAACGGGTAGTTCTCGACCGAGCAGACTCGGTGACGGCGGAGGGTAGAAGCGAACCACCTAACCTCATTGAGAGCGAGAAGAAGGCTTCTGCGTCTCTTGTGCCCTCCCATGTCCTTTCCACCAGCGCCGGATCCGAGTGCGCGCCCAGAGATAGTGAGCTGACGTACTGGCACGCAAATAGTCGCTCAATGTCCAGGATGGTCCGGTCCAGGAGCAGCGCCCCAACGTCACCAGGTCCGCGTCGGAGAGGGTCTCGATGAGAGCGATGATCCTGGCGTGGTACGAGTGGTAGTCCTCCAGGACGGCTCGGAGAGGTCGACGATGGTGCTTGCGGTAGATCATCTGATTCAGCCGCGGTAGCTCCCGCAACGTAAATCCGGGAGCAGGCATGGCGGGTTTCTCTCCGCGTTGGCCCGCGGCGTACCAGTCGAGGTTCATTCGCTGCCACTCGACGAGGTGCCCAAGCATGTCCTTGACTGACCAACCGCCGCGCGTCACCCCCGTCTTGGTCATCAGGCGTTCCGGAATAACAGCAAGGGTCTGATCGAGCGCGGTACGTTGCTGCTCGATCTCGGCCAATAGTTGCTGCTTGGGAAGACGCTTACCCATTTGACACCTAGCACGTTATGTTGCCGCCAACCCCGTGTTCGACGCTAAGGCGCTACTTCAGGTGGCTGGGCGGCCCGCGTGCTCAGGTATTCTGCCAGCGCTTTGTCAGTAGTTTGAATGTGGACGACGAGCCAACTGCGCAGAGCCTCAATTAGACTATGCTTATCCGTAGCCGTTCCCGTCGCGAGGCCTCGCTTCAGGTTTTGCACCTCGGCCAGCAACCGTTCGTGCTCCAGCAGATGAGACTCATAGGCTTCGTAGGCATGTAGCTTCATGGCGAGCTGTTCGGAGAGAAAATGGAGGTTTGTGTGTTCCAGCAGCTCCTGTAGTAGCGCGTAAACCAAACTATCGTCAGCCCCGCTCCGAATGGCAGCTTTAAGATCATTGAACAGGCTAAGTTGGCCCGCATGCTCCCGCTCCATCGAAGCAGCGCCGTAACTCAAGTCCTTTGATTCCTCCATTGCCCCCATAGCGATGAGTATTCTCGCATGTCTCTTTCCGCAGGGCCTAGCTACGGAAGTGCGGTATTTTGATTTAGTGATGGCAAGTCATCAGCTTCAGCGCAAACCTGCAGTTTGCGTTACAACGAAACGCAACAGTTCCTTCAGCTCTGCGCTAGAGAACAAGCTTCGTCGGTCCTGCCAGGTCATGAGAGCGTCGGCTGACTACCAGATGTTTGTCAATCCAGCGACGTCTGCGGAACCCCAACAGGTGAAAGATCTGGAGTGGCAGAATTCTGGCAATACGCGTGTTGATAATCAAGAAGTTTTCGTTAAGTGGATGGCGACGAACTCCAGGAAGAAGATGGATGTAATGACCAACCTTCAGCTTGCGGAACACTGCTGACAAACTAAGCCAGAACTGCTTAACTTCACGTCCAAGGAAAAAGCCATCGTCACCTAGTTTTTGATACAGCGGCAGCAGGATGAGCCCTGTTTCTCGGGCAGTGATTTTGCCCCTCCGATCTTTTGCCAGAACCTGCCCGCGCCGTACCGGCTGAAAATTCCTAAACCCCGGTTCCATCTGGAAGCCGTCTTCCGGCCTTATCGCATGACGGTGGCGTACCTCAACCACTCGTCTTCCGCCGCCTGCGCGCTTAAGCAAAGATCGACAATCATCGAGCTCTGCCACATCGTCGCGAAGAAAGTTTCCAGTTGCTACGGTGGCGTTCCAAATTAATGCCTCATGATGGTCGACAGAGCTAATAGCCTCATGCTGTCCGGCCTCAAAGCCCATCGTTATCGCGCCCAGATTGTTGATGTATTCGAGCAGAGTTCCATTAATCTGTTCCTCCAGCCCCAGAACAATCGTTAAGGGAAAACTCAGCGCAAAGCGCCGGTTGCGGAGAGTGTCGCCGACGGTAACAAATGGCTTCCCCGGAGCCGAAGTGGTATGCAAGTCTACGAAGTAAACATCGCCTCGAGCTCGGCTGACCACTTCTCTCAGGGCCACCAGCAATTCGCCCTGCTCAAGAAGCTCGGACATCTCCGGGCGACCACCATTCCCTGACTCGCCTATCCGAACATTGTCAGCCGTCCATTGCCTGTTCAGATCGGCGTCGACGTAACGAACTTTCCGCTCCAGCGCGCGTGTGTTTCCTCGAAGCAGAACCACCTCGCCACGCAAGTCAGCACTTCGCTCTTGAATGCGTAGCAGCACCCGGTCGGCAGCGAGGACGCCAGCCGGCTCGTTTCCGTGAATGCCCCCGAGGATTAGTAGAGTAGGACCAGGTAGAGATCCCCGGACGGAGGCAATCAGATGTGCTCCTGGCTTGGCAAGCTGCCTTGCAGGTTCGAGCGTCGTGGTTGAGATCATAGAAGCGAAGTTCATAGGTGTTGCTCCGGTGTTTCTTCTGGCGGAGCGACGGCGGTGAAGTCGTCACTGAAACGGAGTGCGTAGCGTGCCAGCAAATCTCTCACTCGCTCATAGTCAGGCGAGCTAACGATGAGGCCGACATGCCAGGGCTTGCATACACGATGTACGATCTCGGGATCGGTATAACGGGAAGTACAGGGATGTTCCTGACGTGCCAGTGAAACAGCAACGCCGCCATACTCCTGCCGAACTGGTGGCAGAATGTAGGGCCGCTCGGGCGTGGCGAGTTCGATTCTGGCCCACTCAAGCCAGGGATTGATGCCACTTGCCGCTGCGATCGTCTCTGACGTGTAGGCGCCGCCGACGCGGGCTGCGACTTCGAGAAAATGGAATTGATCGGTCCCAGAAGCGGGGGCTGGGCCTTTTCCAATCCTTGAAATATGTGCTTTGGAGACCTTTCCTGGGATCCCAATCTCGGAAGCACGAACAGTGCGAACGGGCTTCCCCGGGGGATCAGCACGGCGGATGAATTCGGCGTGCGTCACACCTCGCTCGAAACCAAAACTGCCCAGCAGCCGTTTGTTCAACGTGAGCAGATTCCGCTGTTCTTTCGAACCTCGCTTCACGGTGAGCGAGACGGTGACGCCACCAAATTGCGAAACCTCGAACGGTGGCACGCCGTAACGTTCGACGCCAGCGAAAAGTATCTTGCCTCCCTCCACCAACGAATCGACGTGATACACGTCGCCGTGAATATAGCGTTCAAGCAGATGAAAACCAGAGTTCTCATGGAGCGCCTCCCGCGCATCGAGATCGGCAATTGCGCGCCACACGTCTTCCGGCTTGTGGAGTTTTTTGATGCCCATCGAAGAGGCGCCAATGCGAGGTTTCAGCATCCACGGCGGAGAGGTCCGCTTCATGAATTCATCAATCACCTCGAAGTTGAACACAGGGACAAACTCTGCTTGCGGAATACCTGCATCGCGGGCTTTGGCACGCATTGCCAGCTTGTCTTGAAAGCAGCGCGCGGTGGTAGTGCCCATTCCGGGCACAGAAAGGTGTTCGCGTATGTGCGCCGCTGTGACGATGTCATACTCTTCCAGCGCTACCACGCGCGACACTCGCCAGCGCCGCGCGACGTGGCTCGCTGCCGCCAGGTAAGACTGAACACTCGTCTTCCCCGGAATGGCAATGAGATCGTCGAGCGACTCACGAGCCCAGTCTGCCGCGAGAAGCTTTTCTCTTGTTAGCAGCACAACGCGCGCGCCCTGCCGCTTACACTCGCGGATGAAATCGTTGCCCTTGAAGAAACTGGCAATGCAGAGGATGGTCGGCTCGTTTGAGTCAGTCATAACCAGCCCAAAACGTCGGACTGTTTACATTCGCACCAGTAGAAAGAGCCGGTGCGACAGAGTTGAAAACAGAGCTGCTACTCCAGCACATGGATATTCTTTTTCCGGCAGATTTCTTTCAGTCTCTTCGGCCAAACGGTGACGCTGACTTCGCCGAGATGCGCCTTCCGGAGCAAGAGCATCACGGTGCGCGATTGGCCGATGCCGCCACCAATGCTGAGCGGCACGTCGTTGTTCATGACCGCCTGGTGATACGGCAGACTGAGAAAATCAAGTTGGCCAGTGATCTCCAGTTGCTGCTTTAGAGTCTGAGCGTTTACACGAATACCCATTGAACTCAGTTCGTGGCGCCGCTTCGTCACCGGATTCCAAACGAGAATGTCGCCATTCAGTCCGTGGAACTTGTTGCCGCTACTGGAACTGGTCTCGGTTACCCAGTCATCGTAGTCCGCGGCGCGCATCTCATGGGGGTAACCGTCTTTGAGCACCCAGCCAATGCCATATATAAAGACAGCCGGATACTCCTGCAGGATTGCTGTCTCCCGGGCTTTTCGCGGCAGGTCGGGGTACATTTCCAGTAACTCCTCAGCATGCAGGAACGTCAGGTTCTCAGGGAGGCTGGGATATTTGTCTGTCTTCAGTTGCGGGAAGAGGCCCTGAATGAAGGTCTCGGCGTCCTTGATGACTTTCCAGATGCTCTCGACCGTCTCTGTCAGGTATTGCAAATTACGTTGGTCAGCTCTGATTGACTTCTCCCAATCCCACTGGTCCACATAGGCGCTGTGATCGTGATCAAGGAAGTAATCCTTGCGCACCGCGCGCATGTCTGTGATGAGGCCCTCGCCGGCCTTCATTCCAAACTGCTTCAGCGCGACGCGTTTCCATTTTGTCGCGGCCTGTACCACCTGAACATCAAGTGGGTGTTTGTCATGGTCGTTAGAAATGTGGAACTCTACAGGGGTGCGTGAGCCATCGCGATCAAGGTTGTCATTCACCCCGCTGTCCACGTCAACGATCAAAGGGACCTCAACGCGCATCAGGTTGAGTTGCTGGCAGAGATTGTCCTCAATATACCACTTAACTATTGTTATAGCTTGCTGCGTGCTCTTGGGATTCAGCAGAGAGTTGTAATCCTCGGGTAGGATCTTTTCCAACTCCTCGTAATTACCGATACCCGGGCCCGAGAGATCCGCCTGCTTGTCCACCATGGTGCTCATCTTGTTTCACCTTTCAGTTGACATCGAAAACTCTTTTTGGATTGCCTCAGGGCAGGCATCTCCGCGCCTAACGGTTGTGCTTTCAACATCTCCAGCCGGCGCATCGCTAATCGTAAGACCCAATGCATCGGCCACGCCCTTGCCATAGGCTGGATCGGCCTTCAGGCAATTCCGGATGTGACGAATCTGGATTTCCAGCGGCGCCGCTCCGATCGAGCGGGCAGTGTTCTCGAATAATGCCTGTTGCTGGGCCGGGCCCATCAGACGGAACAGGAGACGCGGCTGGGAATAGTAGTCATCGTCATCCTCGCGATAATTCCAGTGCTCGGCAGCGCCGTCGAGCAGTAGCGGCGGCTCAGCGAAATCGGGCTGCGCCTGCCACTCGCCGTAGCTGTTCGGTTCATAGCCGAGAGTGGCTCCATGGTTGCCATCCACCCGCATCGCACCATCGCGGTGGTAGCTGTTGAATGGGCAACGCGGGGCATTCACCGGGATCTGGGTATGGTTAACACCCAGGCGATAGCGTTGTGCGTCACCGTAAGAGAACAACCTACCCTGCAACATTCTGTCCGGTGAGAAGCTGATTCCGGGCACGACATTGGCCGGGTTGAAAGCAGCCTGTTCTACCTCAGCATGATAGTTTTCCGGGTTGCGATTCAGTTCCATGACGCCGACTTCGATCAACGGACAGTCCTTGTGGAGCCAGACCTTGGTCAGGTCAAACGGGTGATACGGCAGCCTGGTGGCATCTTTCTCCGGCATGATCTGCACGTACATGGTCCAGCGCGGGTAATCCTTGTTTTCGATGGCCTCGAACAGGTCGCGCTGACTGCTCTCGCGGTCGTTGGCAATGATTTGCGCCGCTTCTTCGTCGGTCAGGTTCTTGATGCCCTGTTGGGTTTTGAAATGGAACTTGACCCAATGGCGTTCGTTCTTCGCGTTAATGAAACTGAATGTATGGCTGCCAAAACAGTGCATGTGGCGATACGAAGCAGGAATGCCGCGATCGCTCATCACGATGGTTACCTGATGCAGCGCTTCTGGCAGCAGCGTCCAGAAATCCCAGTTGTTCCTGGCGCTGCGCAGGTTGGTGCGCGGATCCCGCTTTACGGCATGGTTAAGGTCCGGAAATTTTAGCGGATCGCGCATGAAGAAGACGGGCGTGTTGTTGCCCACCAGATCCCAGTTGCCTTCTTCGGTGTAGAACTTCATCGCGACGCCACGGATGTCGCGCTCAGCATCGGCCGCCCCGCGCTCGCCGGCGACAGTAGAGAAACGAACGAAAAGGTCCGTCTTCTTGCCGACCTGCGAAAAGATTTTCGCTCGTGTGTAAGGGGTGATGTCGTGTGTGACAGTAAAGCTCCCATAGGCGCCTGAACCTTTTGCATGCATGCGCCGTTCGGGGATGACTTCGCGGTCAAAGTGCGCGAGTTTTTCCAGGAACCAGACATCCTGCAAAAGTTGCGGGCCACGTGGCCCTGCGGTCATCGTGTTCTGGTTGTTTCCCACCGGAGACCCGGCATCGGTGGTAAGTTTCTTTTTGTCTCTCATGGCATACTCCTCCTCAGACTGAGATCATGAATGCACAAGGGCAAGACTCATTCCCTGACTCACGCTCTTTTTGTCCTTGATATTTGGGAGTCGGACTTTGTGGCCTGGTCACGGTTGCGGGAATATCCTCAACTTCAGCAGCAGAATTCCCCAAACAGACAGATCCAGAGCCAGTAAGCGCCAGAAGGATTGTGACTCCGAGACCGGCCCATACGGTTTTCGCGCGTTTCAATTGCAGTCCCTTGGCCTGCAAAAAAAGCCTGCCAATTTTTAGGGAGGTACTCTCGGTCTTAGCTGTTGAGTATCCCCGCAATGATGAGAAGTCGATAAGAACGGAAGGCTGGATTTGACGAAACATGCTACACAACTCTATTGCAGCGTTGCTCAATGTCAACCGACAAAGTGCCCGCAACAATTCGCCAACCCTTAAGGGAGTCCTTTGGAGTAACGGAAAACGCTGTTAACTCATTGACAGAGAATGGTAGGCGCGTGGGGATTTGAACCCCAGACCCCTACCGTGTCAAGGCGAGGACCGAGCACCGCGTATATCGCGTAAACGTTCTTTGCGCCGTAAAACATACCTTAGCGGCTAGAGAAGTCACTCATACGCTGCTAAAGCTGTATAAAGCGCAGGCGCGTTCCAGTAAAATTCCGGCAACTTCATTTCTCCCTCGGCCTTACTCGAGAGCACACGCACTGGGTTGGCGTTCTAAGAGCCTTTCCGCAAGCGCGTAAAGCCGTCGCCGCTCCAATCTTCACTGCCGACACCATGGTGGACGAAAAACAAGCCATCGGGATCGTATTTCCTCTTGATAGCGCGCAGCCTCGAGTAATTTGTTCCCCAATACCCTTTCTGCCAGGAAGCATTGAAGTAGTTGCTCTCAGAAACATAGGAACCGGCGTTCGGAGCAATCTTGCGCAACTGTGCCGCGGCAAGATCAATCTCATGAGCGTTCCTGCGGGCGGCGATCGTGTCCATCGCGGGACGAGTGAGGCCGGGATAGGATGGCCGCTCCCCATCGGCGATGATCGCCAAGACGAAAGCATCAACCACCGCCGGATTTGTCGCTGTGTCTTTGGTTGCTGCCAGTGCGGCGGCAGGCGCTCCAGCAATTCCCTTGTTGAAATGCATCTCTACTTTTTTGCGTCGACTCGCGACGAATAGCGCCTCGACCAGGCGCTGTTGCTGATCTTGCCGTAAGAGCACCGCCGGAAGCCAAAGTGATTCGTACCCGTGAAGGAAAGCACCCACCTGGTCCTGATCTCCCGACCACCAGGCATGGCTAGCCGGTGCTCCTGGGCGCGGATCGGCGATCATCGCATTGTTCCCTCGACCCTTTCTGAAAACGACATCCCACCAACCCCGTGCGCGCGCAGCGCCAGCGCGGAGGTTGGACGCGTTGAGATCCTTTGAGGTCTGCGCCCAATCGAAAAAGGGTTTCCAGAGGCTTTTTATCTGGCCGTCATCGAGGCCCTGGCACACCATCGAAAGCTCTAACGTGTTGTCGGGTCGAAGTCTGATCTGTTCCCCCCAGTGCGGATTAAAAAGACTGTCGCTATAGAAACTGATGAAGCGCTCGATCAGTTCGCGGAAGGCAGCGTCCGAGTGCGCTTTGATCTCTCCTAAGGCATAACCGAAAAACTCGGGTAGAACGTGGGTCCGTAGCGTGACCTTAGTAATAACCCCAAAGCTGCCACCGCCACCTCCTTTGAGCGCCCAGAAAAGATCAGGATTGGTGCAGGCATTGGCGATGCGCACTTTGCCGTCGGCGGTAACCACTTCCGCTTCCAACAGTCCGGAAGCAGCCGTTCCGAAGCCCTTCGAGAAAGAACCGAAACCGCCGCTTTGCACAAGTCCGGCGACGCCTACCGTCGTACAGCCACCGCCCTGAACGTAGCGCCCAGCTTCTGTGGTCACAGCGTGATAGAGGTCGATCCACATCGCGCCGGCTTCGGCCGTCACAGCAGGAACCGGCGCGATGCGGCCCGAGCACCCCTGCGCGACGAACGCATCGTGCAGCGTGACCTTATTCATTGTCCGCGTCCAAACCAACAATGAATCTGGCGCGTTGGAAGTGCCGAGATAGCTGTGTCCGGCGCCTTTGACGACGAGCCGCAAATTGTTTTCGCGTGCGAAGTTGATTGCTGCCGCCACGTCGGCCGCGTTGCGAGCGGCAACAGCATAGGCGCTCGGCGCCGGCGTCCACGCGTCCAGCCATCCCGAAACCTCCGTCCCCGCCGGCTGGTCGCCGATGTAAATCGGATTGCGAATATTCTTCAACACCTCAGTGCAAGCCGAGCCATTTGCGTTCGTCTGACAGGCGGCGAACAGCGCCTTCGGTTCGAGGAGATTACCGCCCACAGCCGCTTTGAGCTTTGCCCATTTGGCGGCGCTAGGCCACAACGGATCCGAAGGCCGCACACGGTGAGTTGGGAAGCGCTTGATTACAGCTCGCAGCGGTAGGCCTGGCCGGAAAATGATTTGAAAAACGCTCGCTGCTATGCCCTTAAGTAAACTTCTTCTCCGCATTTCTGATCGATGACCTCGACGATAATAAACAAGCGACTGAGCGGCGGGTTTAGACGCACCAACTACTTAGTCTCGAAGGAGCCTCGATTGGCAAGCCAAATCGTGCATGCAGATACGCTTCATGGCATGCACAGCGGGATTAAAGGCTGTGATGATTGATCCACCCTTCTTACCAACAACCAGATCACCAATCAGGTAAAGGCCTGGTACATTTGTCGCACCAGCTTCATCGAATAACGGTCGCTGATCGTTAAAGGCGATCCCCAGAGTCCGCAAGAAATTTGACGGCGTGGTCCCTCCAAGGGCGTATATCACTCGATCAAATGTTCGCGTAGAAAATTCAGGTTCAACGAATACAACACGAGGCCGTCCGCCCTCGTCCTCGACCTGTTTGATATTAGAGGCACGCAGAAACCTTACTCTCGTAAGTTCCATTTGAAGACTCCACTCGAAAACGGGCTCCTCCCTCCTGGTCGACCGCGCGCATACCGAAGACCTCTGCGTCAAATTGAATATTGATTTGGTAGTCTGAAATAACTTTATCGAAGAACTCTATCGTCTCCGACTTGGTCATGTCGGAGACGCATAAGAGTCCCTCGCACCGTGCATCGAATCCCTTGTAGTTCGCCGTAGTGAGCTTCTGATCTGGATAAAGCTGTCGGATTGCGAAGTTGTGAGTCGCGCCCTTCTCCAGGACTAGTATTTGCGATTGATTAATACCCGACGCACAGGCTTCGGCGGCGAGTGCAATTCCGCCTGGCCCAGCACCAATTATGATCAGATCATACATAGCATTCATGCAGCCGTATACGCTTTATTTTGCGCAATCTCAATGGTGGGGATCGAAGCCCATTTATCCGGCTAAAGGCCTTGAGGGTGTATAAATTGATTAAGTTGCAAGCGTAGTCTGCCAAAACCCTGCCAAAACTTTGAGAGGTTTTCCTAATCCGCGGTCGCGTCTCTCACCATCGTGACTTCATAGCCAAGCTCAGCGGCATAACGAACAGTTGCCTCCACACACGTGTGTGCTATGAGTCCCGTGACGATGAGCGGTTGAGGCTCAAAATCCTTGCGGATCTCGCCACCCCACGTACCGTACTCGAACGCCTTGTGTTCCCAGGATCTCTTCTGGACGGGCGCGATGTATTTCCAGGTCTCGTAGTCCCCTGGACGGTAGCGACGATGTAGCGGATAGAAAACGCGAAGCCTCGCTTTACGCGCGGCAGTCAGGACTCGCAGCATATTTGGAACACAATTATTTGCTTCCGCCACAGTCTTCAATCGATCCCAGAATTTGCCCCCCTCGGAAATGAAATCGTTGTACGGATCCGAGCCGGAATTCAAAAGCGCATTGGTTGTCATAACTTTCGTCACAAGTATTCGACCCTGCTCGTTTCCAATGGTGAGAACGTGAAAGTGATACAGGAACTGATGCGCCATGCAAGCAGTCGGTCCACACTCGAGATTTACTCCCAGGCACGAAACGTGGATAAGCGGGCGGCGCAACAACGTGTCATGCAGATGATTTTTCCCGAAGATCTCAATGGCAATGAATGGTTCACCGAGCATGAGCCGGTGCCAGCAGATAGTGCTTTGGAATGGATCAACTAGGAGTTTTTCAGGTGTGGATTGGAGCGTTTTGGAGCGGTAGAAGACTTCGCCGTGAGAGCTAACTTATTGAAAACATTGGTAGGCGCGTGGGGATTTGAACCCCAGACCCCTACCGTGTCAAGTAGTGCTCTAGTGCTGGCTAACTCTTTTGAAATCAATAAGCACTAAATTTCTTCAGTAAAATTCGCACTGCATTCACTGCATCCACTGCTTCAACTGCTTCAACTGCTCGTTTGGCACATTTTTGTGTGCCAAACTGTGTGCCAGCTTTATAACACGTTTCGCGTTATGTACAGGTAATTCTCTCTCAACGCGGTGATAGAACATTGTGCTGGTTTCAGGTTCATTTGCGTAAGGGCGAAAAACTTCTCCCAGGAATAATATGGATATCAATCATGGGCCGAAGCGCTGGCGATACTCGGTCGAAGTAATGAAGGCCTTGACCATTTCAGCCTGAACAACGTTGCCATTGAATTGGTCGAGCTTCGTAAGCCAGAAATTGTAGCCACCAAAGTTGTTGTCGGGAAAATCGTTCGGGTTCCTTCTCAAATAGCCGAAGTACTGCATCAGAACGAAAGTGCGGTTGAAATGTGCGCGAGTGAACTCAGCATTTTCAGCCACTGCACGCAACACCTGCGCGCGAGTCTTTGCGCCGCTCGACAGTTCGTTTACAAGCTGATCACGCTCAGACGTCGAGAGCGCTCCACCCGCATTCGCGTTGAGAGAATCAACATACTGTGCGCTAGACATCGTCGCCGGATAAGTGGCTACGAAATTCGGTCGCTGGACGAACTCGTCGAAGTACAAGGCTTGGTTCGTTTCCAGCTTCGCCTCCCACCCCGGCGCTCCGACCACCACGCCCAAACCGACCTTCTGTACATCTGGCGAAAACTCAGTCAGCGTCAGTGGTACGGTCGAGCCGATCCGTGTGGGTCCAAACGCCGCCGCGTAGGTCTTGTAGATCAAATAGCCGGTCTCCTGGAACTCGATGGAGAGGAAGAAGGCCGCCGAGACGTTGATACGCTTCACCTCGACGCACTGAACATCTGCGCCGCAGACGTTAATCTCGTTGGTCCAAAAAGTGAGGCCAGCGGCGTCAGGCTCGCGGCCCAAGAAGTCGAGGTAGTGGTGGCGGACGAAGAAATCAACAGTGTCAATGGGAGCCTGCGGTAGCGCCTGCCAGTCGAGTTGTGCCTCGAATACGTTGGTGTTAGTGAGCCTGACCGGATTGCTGCCGTCGGCGTTCATCACGTAGATTTGAGAGGGAATAATCTCGCCGCCAAAATCAAAGCCGGAGATGAACGCGATGCGCGTACCGTCAGGCGAAAAAATCGGCGACATATGGAATTCTGCCAGGTTGTTGGTGAGTCGCGTCTGGTTCGTGCCGTCGGCGTTCATCACGTAGATG
>JAMQPH010000905.1 GCA_023717605.1 Pyrinomonadaceae bacterium | reverse complement strand
CCACCAAACCAAAAACCTAGCGGCACCGCATTCGCAAGAATGCGAGAAATGTGAAAACAAATCGTGTGCTGACCGGAGATTAAACTGACCGCCAGTTGATCATCGGGATATAAAAATCGGTAGCCCGTGCGTGTACATGCTGGGTTACCATCCTATAGAAAGCTTCGGCGATTTATAGGAAAACGGATTGCGCTATTGCCAGCTTGCTGGTGATAGCGCATTTCGTTTTTATAATCACCCAACTCTCCAGACTGCCAGCCCACCCAATTCCTGGCGCTATTTCAGTACGCAAAAGCTGCAACCTAAGAGTTAAACTCTGAAACTTCGGGAACTAAAAGTGAACCAGTCTCCTTTCTCCTGCGTTTCAAGATGTTAAGTTCGGAAGGAGATGAACTATCTTGCACCGTGCAACTTTTCAGATATTTGTATGGGATCTTGCACGCTTTGGTTAAGGGCAACGGTAGGTAAACCTGCTGAATCTGATTAGACTTCACAAAGACTTAAAGACAGAGTTGTAATATCTGCCTCACGATCAGTTTTGCCCCGCTTTTGTGTGGCAAGGCGTAGATCACGTAACTTTTTTGCACCCCCTCGCTTTTGAAATGTAACCAAGAACGGCAAGGAGAAAATCAATGACCGAAGCACGAATGCAAGAAACCACGCAGAATGCGCCCGGAGCCTTTTGTTGGGTGGAACTGGGTACCACCGACGGTGAAGCCGCCAAGAAGTTTTATGGAGGGCTATTTGGTTGGGGGTTTAACGATAACCTGATGGGTCCTGACATGGTTTACACGATACTCAAGCTCGACGGTAAAGACGTGGGCGGGCTGTATCACATGCCAAGTGAGATGACCTCGCAGGGAGTTCCCCCCCATTGGATGTCCTACGTTTCCGTCAAAAGCGCGGATGAAGCCGCTGCAAAGGCGAAGTCGTTGGGGGCTACCCTGATGAAAGAACCTTTTGATGTAGGGGATGCGGGACGCATGTCAGTGATTCAGGATCCGACGGGAGCCGTCTTCTCCATTTGGCAGGCTGGGGTGAATCCGGGAGCGGGAATCTACAACGTTCCCAACGCTCTCTGCTGGAATGAACTCGCCACCCCCGACACAGCCAAGGCCGGTGATTTCTATACTGGTCTTTTCGGTTGGGGTAAGGATGTTAAAGATATGGGGGAGATGACCTACACATCTTTCATTAATGGAGACCGCCCTGCCGGCGGCATGTATAAGCCCACTCCGGAAATGGGAGAGATCCCCCCGAATTGGCTGGCCTACTTTGCGGTAGATGACGCTGATGCAAAAGCCGCAAAGGCGAAAGAGCTTGGCGCCAACATCATCGTCCCGCCGATGGACATTCCTGAGGTTGGCCGTTTTGCGGTCATTCAGGATCCTCAGGGCGCTCATTTGGGGATCATCAAGCTCGTGCAACCACAGGCTTAACGAATCGGCGATTTCATGAATCCGCGAGGAGCTTTGTTTTTGGTTTGAGGAACAACGACACGGGTTCGCAGGGGTAGCGGTTGAGCCGGCGATGCCTTGCTCAACCGCGCTACTCCGGCGAATATGGTTTTGCACTCTTCATCTATAAACACTCGGCTCCTTCGGAGTTAACTACTCTATGAAATCGCGCCTTGTCTGGCTATTGCTCTGCTGTATCTGGGGCTCGACCTGGCTTTTCATCAAACTTGGCCTCGAAGATTTACCGCCGATCACCTTTGCGGGCATCAGGTTTCTTATTGCCTCCGCGATTTTGTTCGGAATCATTGCCCTCCGCCGCATTTCTTTGCCACGTCGGCGCTCAGACTGGTTGCTCCTGGCGATTACCGGAGTCCTGGCGTTCACTCTGAATTACGGTTTGTTATTTTGGGGGGAGCAATACATCTCCTCCGGCCTGGCGGCACTTCTGCAGGCAACGATTCCCGCATTTGGTCTGGTCATCGCCCACTTCTATCTCCCTGGAGAACGAATGACGCCCGCGAAAATCTTAGGCGTAGTAATGGGCGTCGCCGGAGTTGGCGTGATTTTTTCAAATCAGTTAAGTGTCGCTGGGTCCGGTGCCCTGGCAGGTAGTGCGGCTCTGGTGCTCAGCTCGGTGTGCGCGGCTTATTCAAACGTTCTGGTGAAAGCACGTGGGCAGCATCTGGATCCGGCGATCCTCGCGTCAGGCCAGATGCTATGTGGTTTTTTGCCGTTGTTACTCATCGGCATTCCTCGGGAAGGAAACCCCTTTAACTTTCGCTGGACGCCAATGGCCTTGGTGGCTTTGTTTTATCTCGCGATCATAGGCTCCGTGACTGCGTTTCTATTGTATTACTGGCTCGTACGGAACATGGACGTGACCAAGACCATGTTGATTGCTCTGGTGACTCCGGTAGTTGCGGTGACCCTGGGAATGTTAGTGCTGGAGGAGAAACTGGATTGGCGCACTGTTGTAGGGGGCGCGATGATCATCTCGGGAATCGGTTTGATTGTGGTCCGAAGCGTTAAGAAGTCAAAGACGGCCCTAATGAACCGATGCGGATGATTCAGCTCGCCCCGGCAAGAGTATTACCGACTTATAAGTAGATAAAACTGATCCAGCTGTGCCCGCAGATATGCTTCCACAGCTCGCGCCACAAAAGGAGCCTCTTTTGAAGGGTAGTATGCGGGGAGATTGCGCAATTTAGCGATCTGATCATGCATAAGCCAAAAGCCACCAATCTCTGATCCGAACTGGTTGTGAGTTGCCAATTCCAGCGCAGTCCTGTTAACGGGACGAAGATATTTTGCGGATTGCGGATCGAGTTCTACCGTGCAATCACTCAGTGCAAAGCCGAGGAAAGCCACGTCTGACTCAACTCTGGTGAGATCGAGTGCTTTAGGATCGAGGTCAGACATTGTCGGTCAGTAGTCCGTGGTCAGTAGTCAGTCAGTTGCTGGTCTTTGGCCTTGGGTCTTAGGTCTTTGATGTCTTGGTGGTCGTTCTTGTTTCAACAGAAACTAACTTCAGTAAAGAGATCAAAGACCCAAAACCAAAGGCCAAAGGCCAAAGACCGGCAACTGACAACTGACTACTGACCACTGACAGCGGGTTGACTGAACTTGCGAATCAAGCCTCGCACCACGCCCTGGATTTGGATCCTTTCCGGAGTCTTGATGAAGATTGGCTTGAACTGCGGGTTGGCCGGCTCCAGTCGAATAAACTCAGGCTCACGATAAAACTTCTTCACCGTCGCGTAAGTTCCGTCGATCAAAGCCACGACCATCTGCCCATTCTCAGCTGTTCCTTGCGAGGCGACAATAATGATGTCGCCATCCTGGATATTTTCCTCAATCATGGAATCACCACGAACACGAAGTGCAAAGGTGCGACCGTGTCCGATCATATCGCGCGGAACGGAGACAGTGTCGTCAGTAAGAATCGCTTCAATCGGCTGGCCTGCGGCGACGGCGCCGAGTAGAGGAATCTCGTAACCGCCATTTGATGTTTCTTGCGTCACTACTTCGATTCCGCGGCTGACATTGGGAATCCGCTTAATGAGTCCCTCCCGTTCCAGAGTCGAAAGAATGCTATGAACGCTGGCCGAAGAACTCATCTTGAACTGCTTTCCGATCTCGGCAATGGTGGGTGGCTGTCTATTTACTTCTATAAAGCGGCTAATAAAGTCATAGACCTGCCGTTGGCGCGCCGTTATGGGCATTTTTGATTTCCTCTCTTGTATCGACTCGAGGGAATGTGTTAGATTTTCGTCGTCGAGCGAAAATCATCCGAATATTACCGAAGAGGGTAACTGGCGTCAAGTGGTTAAATCATGAGAGCTGTAATTTCCAAAGCTGAAATTGAATCTGAAGTCGTCAGTCGCTTTGCTACCGCTTTCAAGCTCCCGGAGAAATCGCCTATCGCCGTTGTCTCCACGGGGATCTTGGAAGTCGACTCTCTTACAGGAGGACTTCCACGGGGAGCGATTACAGAGATTTTTGGGTCTGCCTCTTCCGGTCGTACCAGCTTGATGATTTCAGCGCTGGTCTACGCCACGACCCATGAAGAAGTCTGTGTGTTAATAGATACAAACGACACTTTCGATCCCAACTCTGCCGCGAAAGCCGGGTTGAATTTAGATCGACTACTCTGGATTCGCTGTGCCGCAAACGTCGAGCACGCTTTCAAAGCCACTGATCTGCTTCTGCAGGGTGGAGGGTTTGGAATTGTGGTTCTGGATATCGGAGATGTGGTGGGTACAGATGCACGGCGAATCATCTCATCCTGGTGGTATCGCTTCCGCCGCGTGGTAGAAAACACACCCACTGCTTTATTAGTAATCGCGGAAGATTCATGCGTTCGCTCTTGTGCGTCACTGGCTTTGAGGTTGAACCTCGAAGTTGACGTATGGTCTTCCGTTAGCCAGACATCAGATCCGGAAATTTTCCACGGGCTCTCCCTTGTCACACCTCAACCCAACACAAATCCCACCCATTCAAATCTCATCAGCAGTATGCAGCTCCAGGTTTCGCTTAAGAAACCAGTTCATTTGGGCGCGGGAGAGGCACAGTTTCACGCCCAGGCTCAATGACCCGGCCCTTGACAGTCTTCGTTGATTTTCGCTAATCTTCGCTCATTGGTTTTTTAAATCTTCCCCCTGGTTCTCCCTCGACTTGGAAGGCACCCATGTTTGCCTGCATTTTTGGGAAAGGAATTACCGGCGGAGTGTCATTGGCGGAATTTGCCACCGCTTTCTCACCTTTGGTGGAAGAGACGGCGGTAGATACAGTGGTCATTGACGCCGAAGGTTGTGAACTACTTTTTGGTTCAGCTTATGAGCTGGCGAATCAAATCGCCAAATGCGCAGCGCGCCCAAAAGAATCTGCCGGGCTGGGATGCACGGTCAATGTGGCTTTAGCCGGGAATCCGGATGCCGCCATTCATGCGGCCAGGTTCTTCGAAGGCATTACCTTTATTTCTCCCGGCGAAGAACTTACCTGCCTGGGCGAGCTGCCTATCTCGGAATTAAGTCCAAAGTCCAAGGTCCAAAGTCCAAAGTCTGAATACAAAACTTCGATTTCAAATAGACAGCCATTGGGCATTGGACATTGGACGTTGGACGAAAAAAAGCGACACGATGAAATATTAAAGATCCTGGAAACCCTGACGTTGTGGGGGGTTCGCACGTTTCGCGATTTTGCCAGTTTGCCGGTGGCCGGCATTTCAGAGCGGCTGGGCCAGGAAGGACTAAGGCTACAACAACTTGCCAGCGGGAAAACCGAACGCCACTTAAAACTCAAACAACCCGCACCTGTTTTCGAAAACTCGATCGAGCTGGAGCACGCACTCGCGGAGCTCGAACCACTCTCGTTCATCTTTGCACGGCTCCTAAATCAGCTTTGCGGCAGTTTGAATGCTTATGCGCTCGCAACTAATGAATTGCGCGTGCGGATGAAATTGGCAGATGAAACCTCTCACGAACGCCAGCTCAACCTTCCTTCTCCAATGCGCGACCCTAAAGTGTTTTTGAAGCTCTTGCTGCTCGACACGGAAATGCATCCTCCGCACGCGGCGGTCATCGGGGTGACGATTGCCGGCGAGCCGGTCAAGCCGCGCGTGCTTCAGAACGGCCTCTTTATTCCTTTGGCGCCACAACCTGAGAAGCTGGAACTCACCCTTGCCAGGCTGGCGAAGTTGGTTGGTCCTGAAAACACCGGCTCGCCTGAGTTGATTGATACGCATCGGCCAGGTGCTTTTCGCATAAAGAGATTTGGCTTAAAAGAAAAGGTTAACCACAGCAGACAAAAAAATCCGAAATCCGAAATCCGAAATCCGAAATCTCTTTTAGGTTTCCGAGTTTTTCGCCCGCCTTTGCGAGCGCTGGTAGAGGCCAACCGTGGCTATCCCACACAGATTAGCGCCTGGGGATCGAATCGAAGTGTGCACGGGAAAGTGGTGAAGTTGGGTGGTCCATGGCGGACTACCGGTGATTGGTGGCGCGAAGATCGTTGGGCGCGAGATGAATGGGATGTGACGGTGGAAAAGCGTGCAGAAATTTCGCCAGGCACACCCACTCCTTCGCCCCTGCAAGTCATTTATCGGATTTATCGCGAGCTGAGTAGTGGTTCGTGGTTTGTTGAAGGAATGTACGACTGATGTCATTGCCGATTTCCGATTGGCAATTGCCGATTGGCAGTTAGGGCACGTTGAAGTACCTCGCATAGGATCCTCACAATTGGCAATTGGCAAGTGGAAATCGCAAATGAAGTACGTTGAATTACACGCCAAATCAGCATTCAGTTTTTTGGAAGGCGCTTCGGTGCCGGAAGAATTGATAGCTGCCTGTGCCGGGCTGCAAATGCCGGCGATGGCTCTGTTGGATCGAGACGGTCTGTACGGAGCCCCGCGTTTTCACATGGCGGCAAAGAAGAACGGGATCAAGGCCCATATCGGGGCCGAAATAACTGTCCAAAGTCCTCTCATCGTCCAAAGTCCAAAGTCCAAAGTCCAAAGTCCAAAACAAGACGTTGGACGTTGGACATTCGACATTGAACAATCTCCCGCGTATCACCCTGTCGTAACGATACCGGTGCTGGTTCGGAACCGCACTGGCTATCAGAATCTTTGTCGACTAATCACCCAGATGAAACTACGTGTGCCGAAGCACGCAAAACCCGGTGAATGTGCAGTCACCACTGATGAACTGGCGGCACATGCCCAGGGGTTGATCTGTTTGACTGGCGGAGAGCGCGGGCCTTTAGGGCCGAATGATGGTGAGACGGGGAGAGGGGTGGACGGGGAGACAATTAGAACCGGCGAATGGTTGTTGGACGTTTTCGGGAAGGGAAATGTTTATGCCGAGTTGCAGCGCCATTTTAATCGCCAGGAGGAGGCGCGCAATCAGGCAGTGGTCCAGCTGGCGAAACGGTTGAAGCTGCCGTTGCTGGCCACCAACGGTATTTACCATGCGACTCCTGCCGAACGCGAAGTTGCTGACGTCTTTACTTGCCTCAGAAATCATGTGCGTCTGGAAAACGCCGGACAATTGCTGGCAAACAATTCCGAGCGGTATCTGAAGTCAGCGCAGACGATGATGAACCTCTTCGCTGATTTGCCGGAGGCCATCGCCAACACTCTTGAGCTTTCTTCACGACTGAAGTTTTCTCTTGAGGATCTCGGTTATGAGTTTCCCAAATACCCCGTGCCCGCCGGCGAGACAATGACGTCGTTTCTGCGAAAGCGCGCCGACGAAGGCGCGCGGCTGCGTTACACCGGCCAGAACGGCGCGCCGGCATATGAGCGCGCCCGGCAACAGATCGATCGCGAATTGGCTCTGATCGAAAAACTAAAACTCGAAGGTTACTTCCTAATCGTCTGGGACATCGTTCGTTTTTGCCGGGAAGAGGGAATTCTGATTCAGGGACGAGGCTCGGCTGCAAACAGTGCTGTGTGTTACTCACTGGGGATTACCGCCGTTGATCCCGTGGGCATGGAATTGCTATTCGAGCGGTTTCTTTCTGAGGAGCGTGGCGAATGGCCCGACATCGATCTCGATCTGCCTAGTGGCGACCAGCGTGAGCGGGCAATTCAATATGTTTATGAGCGCTA
>JAMQPH010000882.1 GCA_023717605.1 Pyrinomonadaceae bacterium | reverse complement strand
GTAGACGACGAGAAGGCTCAGCGAGAGATTCTCGAAATGATTCTCACTGAGGAAGGCTATGAAGTAACGACAGCTTCATCTGGCGAAGCGGCCATCAAATTCGCCAAAGACCGCCGATTCGATCTCGCTCTCACCGACTTAAAGATGACCGGGATGGACGGGATTGAACTCCTGCAACATCTGCTGGCTTTTGATTCGTCGATTATCGTGATCCTGCTGACGGCGCATGGCTCAATCGAATCCGCGAAGGAAGCGTTGCGACGTGGGGCCTTCGATTATCTGGAGAAGCCTTACGATAAAGACGCTTTGCTGGCCACCATTAATCGTGCTCTCGACCGGCTTGATGCCATCGATGTGGAGATCATCTCGGCTTCTCCCAAGATGGAAGCGGTCAAGCGAATGATTCTAAAAGTTGCGCGCTCAAATTCCACGGTGCTGATCAGAGGTGAGTCGGGAACCGGGAAAGAACTCATTGCGCGCTCGATACATAATCAGTCGCCGCGGGCCGGGGAGATGTTTCAGGCGGTCAATTGCGCCGCTATCAACGAGAATCTGCTGGAGTCGGAACTGTTTGGTCACGAGAAAGGCTCATTCACTGGTGCCCACGCCGATAAGAAGGGCTTGTTCGAGATTGCCGACCGTGGTTCGCTGTTTCTTGATGAGATTGCCGAACTGGACGTAGCAATGCAGGCGAAACTGTTGCGAGCCCTGCAGGAACGCAAGATTCGACGCGTAGGCGGGACTCACGAAGTTAGTGTCGATGTGCGTGTGATCGCGGCAACCAATCGGGACCTGCGAGCGATGGTCGCCGACGGTAGATTCAGGGATGACCTTTACTACCGAATCAATGTCCTCTCGGTGGACGTGCCTCCTCTGCGCGAACGGCGCGATGACATTCCGGTTCTGATCGATTTCTTTTTAAGGAAACATACCCGCGACACCTCGCGACTCGTCCGTGGACTTACGGCTGAGACAAAGAAGCTCATGCTCGACTACAGCTGGCCCGGCAACGTGCGCCAGCTCGAGTCGGCAATTGAACGGGCCATCCTGCTCTGTGAAGGCGATCAAATCACCGTCGAAGACTTGCCGCTGGAGGTGAAGCAGGAGACTCGTCCCGCTGCGCAAGGGGCCTTTAAGTTACCCGCCGAAGGAATCAGCTTCGAAGATGTGGAGAGGGATCTGCTGACCCAGGCGATGGAGCAGACCGATTACAACATCACCAAAGCCGCGAAGCTGCTGGGTCTGACGTTCCGAACTTTGCAGTATCGGCTCGAGAAATTCGGCATCAAGAAACCGGAAGGCCAGAAAGAAGCGGCTGGGTAGGGCGAGTAACCACATATCACTATCAGTCTACAAACTCCCGCGGCGATTGCCATTAACACATCGGGCTTTGGTAGAAACATCAAGGAGGCCGTATCCGATAGCCTGGGAGTCGCCAGCGGGATCGTGCTGTTTCTCATCCGTTTCGTGATCGTGATGGTTCCCATATTCATTCTGGTTATTCTCCCGGGCGGGCTCTTAGCTCGCTACGTTTTTCGTCGAGCCCGTCGATGGAACCTTAGTCGCCAGCTAGAATCGACACCAGAGTCCGACTAGCCAAGGATCAAGAATGCTTCGATCGAGTCTCATGCTAATAAACGTTGTGATGGTGTTTGCCTTGACGGCATGTTCAAGATCTAATCAGAACTCCCCCGGAGCGTCGTCGACCGAGTCGGCCTCGCCCGCCCCAGTCCAAAAGATCACTTCCGAATCAGTAGTGAAGGTTGCAGTTCAGGGCGCTGAAATTCCCGCGGGCGGATTTGCTGATGCAATTATCCGCGTCACCGTCCAGAGCGGCTACCACATCAACTCGAATCCCCCGACCTTTCCCTATCTGAAAGCTACCGAGCTGGACATGGCAGACACGGATCAGATCTCGCTCAACTCCGTCTTCTATCCCAAGCCGCTGGTCAAGACTTTTGCATTTGCCGACAAGCCACTTCACGTCTACGAAGGAGAAACCCCGCTTACTGTGTCTTTGGAGGCGGCCAAGACCGCTAAGAAAGGCCAACAATCCATTCCTGCGAAACTGCGCATCCAAGCTTGCGACGATCAGGTCTGTTATCCCCCCGGTTCGATAGACGTCGTGATTCCGGTGCTGATCAAGTGAAATTATTCTGGCTGATAGTGGCCGGAGGCTGTGTCGTCGTTGCGGCTATATTCTTGCTGCGCGGCGATTTTGATAGGGCACTTGTCGTGGCAGCGGTCGGCATGGTGGCCTGGTTTCTAAACTATCGCATGCAAGTGAAGGAGAAACTTGCTGAGATGGATTCTGCTCAGGAAGAAAATATTGAGGTGAACGATCTAGATGAAGATAAGTAATTGCAAATTGGTTGTGTTGGCTCTGTCCGCGTTGATTTTTCTAGTGCCGAATGTCGCACGGGCGACGGATGAGGCAGACGTGCGCGGGACCGTCCAGCGAGTTTTTGAGCAGCTAAAATCTCGAGACTATGGTGCGGTTTATGATTCATTGCCGGCATCGACGCGAACGCGTATGTCGCGGGCGCGCTTCACCGGTTCGCTCAGTCGAGCTCAAAACATGTACGTTCTCGACCGAATGGAGTTGGGACAAATAAGAGTCTCGACTAATGTTGCCGTCGTGGATACGGTGCTTTACGGAAGGGTAGTCAGCCCCATAGAAACCGAAGGGAAAATCGTAGTCCAGCAATACCTGGTGCGGGAAGAAGGAAGGTGGCGAGTGGCAACGGGCGATAACGCGACGATCAAACGATTTCTGGTTAGTAATCCAGCGTTTGGTCGCAAGTTTCCGATTCGCCAGCCGCGGATTTACGTAAAGCAGAACGGGAAGTGGATAGAATTCAACCCGGCCCGCTTGATGCGCAGTTAAGCCCAGCAGCCTGCACGTTCAACTAAGCAGCAGATCATCAAAGGACAACTGCGCGTCATCAACCTGCTCGGTATATTCCCCGTGACGAATCCGGTGGCGTGGCACATCCAGAGCCTCGCGCACTGCGTCGAGATGAAATCTGATGATATGTGGTGTGACGCGAACAGAAGGAATACGTCGTTTGCGGGCCAGGCGTCGAACCGTAGACTCGCTAACCTGCAACACCTTCGCCAGCTGACGGGCAGTCAAGAATTCTTCGCGCTCTTCCATGACTTTGACTGCATCCTAGCGCAACGGCATCAGACCAGCCAAACATAAAACAGGAAACCCAAGCATTTTCCATTTCTCATTTGTCATTTTTCATTTGGTCATTTTCTGATCTTGTTTACTTTCCGTTCGTGTGATTTCGTGGATCGTTCTCCGTCTCTCCAAACAAGCGATCCAGGAAGTAAAACGAATCACACGAAATGAGATCAGAGAATGACCAAATGAGAACTGTCAAATGAGAAATGGAAAATGTTTAGGTACTTCCCGTTACCCTTTTGCGCTTGTTCCCACTGTTACCGCTATTTGGGAGCAACCGGAACAGAAAGAGCCACGCGGTAAACAGCAGCGCCGTCAATTTCGACGTCGTGGCTCACCGGCTCGGCATTGCCATGTTTCACGGTAATTCGATACTTCGCAGTATCGGGTGTCAGCCTAAATACAAACGCACCAATCTCGTTGGAGACCCGGCCGTCGATCTTTTTAGGTGAGCCGTCCTCTTGAATCTTCCACAGCTCAACTTTTGCGCCGGCAACGCTGCGGCCATCCTGGTTAAAGACGCTACCTCGAATAAACGCTATCGAGCCTTCATCTATGGTCAGAATCAAGCGATCTCCCAGTGAACGGGTCTTCCCAGCCTTGACCTCCACATTCTCAACTGTGCCCACGCTCAATCCTGGCTTTCTAAAAGTGAGTCCATACATTCCCGCTGGCAAACGTTGAACCAAAAACGAGCCGCCCTTGTCAGTCACGACGCGGTTAACCTCACGCTCGCCCTGCCTGACAACAACAGTGACGCCGGCCGGTGCCCCGGTCTCAACTCGGACCTTCCCTTTGATACCGCCCGTCGAACGGTCCTGAGCCGTAGACGGCGCTCCAAAAAAAAGCAGGACCATTGATACAAGTACTAATCTCTTAGGTCTCATTTCGAAATCTCCCGGCTAGCGGTTCTGGATCTAGAGCAAGATCGAATTGTAACATGCCGACCTTGCCATACTTTGACTGAAGGTAGCCTCACCGAACCTTAAAGGCACGATCCACGAAATCACACGAACTATCACTAACTCTTCGTGTTGATTTGTGTGATTTCGTGGATCGTTCCCCCTGCGACCGTGAAGCACAACCTGATGATTAGGTTCAATAAAGCGCACAAAGCCAGCAACATGCAAATAGACTGCTCATCCTGGCTTGCGGAAGCTGTTTACTTGATGCCGGTACACAGCTCGCATGTTGCCCAAGCTGCGCGTTGGCGGCATCCACCTGACTTCGTATAATCTCTCTCGATAGGGTTTCTGATGAATCGCGCAACAAATCAGCAGCGACTCCGACAGTTGTTAACACCGTGAACATTCGTATCAATCACAGCAGCAAGCCTCGTAAGGCCGCGGTTCTAACTCTCACTGCGCTTCTCTTAAGTGTACTTGCGTTCGGACCCTCTCGAGGGCAAGACCCGTCCACTCAGGCACAGCGCCCGCGGCGTGTTTGGCCCACGCAGACTCAGGAACCCGATGACATACTACGTATCGATACTGATCTTGTCGCCGTGGATGTTACGGTCACTGATCCGCAAGGCTCGCCAGTGCGCAATCTTCGCAAGGAGGACTTTAAGCTCTACGCTGACGGAGTTGAGCAATCGGTATCCTTCTTTCAAGTGGAGCGAAGAACCGGCCCGCCTCGACCTCTCGCGCTGGTATTTGCTTTAGACATCTCGGGCAGCATGACGCCGGAGGAGATGGGCCGATTGCGCCACGCCTTGCAAGCCTTCGCAGCCAACATTGCAGATCAGCAAGCGGCGTATGCGGTGATGGCATTTGGGATGAACGTGAAGATACTGCAGAAGTTCACTTCGGATCCCACTGCTCTTGATCGTACTTTTGAAAAACTCGCTCGTGAGCCGAACGGCCTTTCAACTCATACCTACGATGCCGTTGACGACGCTATCCGGTTGGTTGTCCGCCAAGCTCCTCGCACTCGAGATCGGCGTTTGATGAAAAGGGCGGTGGTTGTCGTAACTGACGGTTTTCCGGTGGGAGATACAGTCGCTCCGCAAACAGTTATTGAACGGGCCAATGCCGCCAATGTAAGCGTCTACGTTGTCACACTGCCTTCGTATTCCCGGGTGATGACGGCTTCAACTCAGGCTCCGTTACCCACACCGCTGGACGTGAGTGGACTGGCTGATTCGACAGGTGGTCGGAGCGTTTACGCAAACGAGAAGGATTATGGGCCTCTATTTCGGGCGCTGGCCGAGGAGGTTACTTCTGCCTACGTCTTAGCGTTTTACCCTGCGGAAGAAAAACGGCGGGATGGTCAGTTCCATTCGCTCAAGGTGGAAGGACCGCCGGGTCTGGCTGTCAGGCAAAGCCGTCCTGGATACCAAGCGGGAGGAAAGAACAGTCGGCTGCAGCAGTAGGCAGGAGCAGGCTGTAAGGCAAAAGTAGTTCGACTGCATCCTGCCTACTGCTCCTGCCGTCTGTTTTTCAGAACTCGTCGTCGTCGTCGTCGTCGTCCAAATCCTCTTCTTCAACAATGTCCAGTTCGACTGGATCGAGACCCACTACTTCCAGTGCTGCTCCGCATTCATCACATGCGACCGTTTCGCCCTTATCCGTGTCCAAATCTACATGGACATCGGCATCGCATTCCGGGCAAGTTCCTGTCGGCACTTTTTGTACCTCCCACGCAAATTCTATGAGGCAGCGGCGCACCCAAACGACGGGGAGTCCTCCACCTTGAGTATGACTGGCTGGCCACAATCTAACTGCCGCTGATAGATTTTGCAACAGTCTTTTTTCTTCAGCTTCTGTACGCTCACAGACAGTACCAATCCATTCGCCGGGAAGCGTGAGTGGAGACCGAAAGCGGTGTCGCGCTCGGGCCTGCCACCGCACACACGGTAGCACCCCAACGCGTTAGCCTTCAGAGAACGAACCGGACTGTGGTTAACCACAGACAGACAATCAGGGGCAATCGCAGGGCCAGGAGAGGTTAACCTGGCCAGAGACTGATTGCACCCGCCTCGTCGCCAAACCTACGGCTCCCAATAATGTGGAGCGATGTTGGCGGTTATCAAAAATTTGTGGCTTGGTTTCGTAGTGCTGCTGTGGCTCGCGGTGGTAACCCTGATTTGGTGTTTCTCGACCGACCAGACACGGGGCAATACTCCAGGAGAGACCCGGCCAGTTATCACTCCTGTAACATCGCGGCCGGACCATCACGGACTGCGACCTCCCGCCAACTCAGTTTCCCTGGATAGTGACAACGATGGAATCCCTGATTCAGCAGAGCTCAGGTCCTTCCGCGACCGGGAGGATTTTAAGCGCGCGTTCATCAGTATTGCCGAAATGCAGTTCTACCGGATCAGCGATCAATGGAACGGTGAGCAGCGAGATTGCGCCGGCCTCGTCCGTTTCGCCTGGCGCGAAGCGCTGCGGCGCCACGATCGCGCATGGTTTCAGAAGATGGGCCCTGGTTATGAGGATCTGGCAGCCGATGTGTCGACGAACTACCGGGATCGAGGCCTGCTCGGGGAGAAACTTTTCCGCACCGATTTTGGCTCTTACAAAACCAATGATCTCACGGAAGCAAGATTCTCAGAGTTCGCCGATGCCCGCACGCTAAAAAACTTCAACAGCCGATTCATCAGTCGCGATCGTCAATTCGCTCAACCAGGCGATTTGCTCTTCTATCATCAACCCTGGGTCCAGAAGTTCCCGTATCACGTGATGATCTTTGTAGGCGAGTCACGGATCGCCACTGCGGAAACCCGCGACTGGGTGGTCTACCACACCGGTGCATCCGCAGTGGACGAAGGAATGGTGAAAAAGGTCGAGTTGTCAGTGCTAGACCATCACCCGAACAAGCGCTGGCGGCCAGTGGAAAGCAATCCAAATTTTCTCGGGTTTTATCGACTCAATATCCTCGAATAGTTCGGAGGCTACATCGTGTTTGAATTGAACTCTCGTTCCTATCGCGTATTGACCGGTAGCATTATCTACCTGACGGTAATTGCCGGTGTGCTGACCATCGCTACTCTGCGTTCTCGGGCCGTGGTTGCCACGAATTTTGAGGCGGACCGGTTTCTGGCTTCGAGAACACCAGGATCGTCCAAACCATTTTTTTCGCTTTCGACAAACCGCACCTACGGAAGCTCTGAGCGAGCACGTCTCTGGATAGATTATCAGGGTGTGGACAAACTTGATTTCCGTGTCTACCGGGTCAAAGATCCATTGAAGTTTTTCACCCACCTGGACAATCCCCATCAAATGGGCGAGCGCGAAGAAGAGGAGTTTGCCGGTTCCGTACGTCGAACTCCCTCGGTGCTCGAACGGTTGCGCGCAGTTAAGCGATGGGTTGCTACCGGCGTTAAATCGTATGTCCGGACCCAACTGCAGCACGCCTCGCGAAGGAGCTTTAATCAGAAGTTTCGCGCCGAGGATGTGGCCGGTCGTGTGCCTCTTAACGTGGCAGACTATGCTCGCGTGCCCCTGCTGAACCCGGATCAGTTAGTCAAAAGTTGGCGAGAACCTCTTTCACCGCTCGAGGACCAGTATGACCGTCGCATGATTCCATTGGGCAAACGCGAGCCAGGGGTCTACCTGGTTGAGGCGGTGGGCGGCGACCTGAGAGCTTATACGGTTGTGGTCGTAAGCGATCTGACGATGGTCGATAAGACGACACGCGATGGCGAGTTGCTCATCTACACGGTGGATCGCAAGACCGGACAGCCACGTCCCGACGCGCAGATTCAAATCGTCAAAGATAGAAAGGCTGTCGCCGGCGGAGTTACAGACAGACAAGGAATTCTCAGAACCAGTATCGATAAGAAGCTCCTGGGCTCAGCCGAGACGGATGTCGATCCCGCCACTGAGGACACACGATCCAAGTCGTTTCTGATTCTCGCCAACCAGGCTGACAACTTTGCAATCTCTGACCTCGAGTCGTACTACTTTGGTGGTTATCAAAGCGAAGATGAGGAGCAGGTCAAGAGTTATATCTATACCGACCGCCCGGTCTACAGACCCGCACACAAGGTCTATTTCAAGGGCATCTTGCGGGCGATTGATGAGCGAGGGAATTACAAGTCCATAAACGAAAACACCGTCAATGTCGCGATCGAGGATCCGAACAATGCTCGCGTGTTCGCTAAGGAACTGCCGCTGTCGGCACGCGGCACGTTCGCCGGTGAAATGGAAATTTCCGAGGAAGCCGCTTTAGGAAGCTATCGAATTGTGGCCGAGACAGAGGCTGGCGAATCCAGCGGCAGTTTCGAAGTTGCCGAATATAAGAAACCTGAATACAAGGTTAAAGTCTCAGCGCCGAAGAAATATATCAATGCAGGCGAGACGATGAAGTTCTCTGTGAGTGCTCGCTATTTCTTCGGATCCCCGGTGACGAATGGCGAAGTAAAATACTACATCTATCGTTCAAGGTATTACGCCTGGGGTTACGGAGAAGACGACGATGACCCTAGTGAAACATCGGATAGCGACGACGATTACTCCGAAGACTATGGTTACGGGAACGACATGGTGCAGGAGGGTGAAGGAAAGCTTGACGCCAACGGCCAACTAAATGTTGAGTTTCAAATTCCAGCAGCTGATGAGAACGATCCCTGGGACTACAGTTACAGGCTCGATGCGCAGGTAACCGACTCTTCTCGCCGGACTTTAAGCGGTGGTACCAGCTTCGTCGCAACTCGCGGCAGCACTATCGCCAGCGCAAGTCCTGACCGTTACGTTTACAGCAAAGGTGACGTCGCGAAGATCAGCGTCAAGACTACGGATTACGAGGGCCGTCCTGTTGCCGCCAGAATCTTGCTGCGTTTTATTCAACGCACCTGGACCAAGGTGGATAAGAAATCCGAGAACGGCTATTCCTACTCGGACTATGAAATGCACGAACGTGAGGTTGGGTCGGCCGCTTTGGAAACCAACTCGCAAGGCGCCGCTACTTACAACTACACAACCTCAGAGGTTGGCAACCTCTCCATCAAAGCAATCGTCAACGAAGGTGGAAAACAGATCACTTCAGTCGGAGGCTATCTATGGGTAACTGACCGCCAATACGTATGGTCTGACTCAGCCTATTACAACACCGATTATGGCTCGATCAAGCTGGTTCCCGACAAGAAGTCTTACCGTCCCGGTGAGATAGCCCGCGTGCTGGCGATTCTGCCCACTGATAACGCTCACCTGTTGGTGAGCACGGAACTGTCAACCGTTCTCTCCGCCCGCCACGTGACCTCGCCAGGCAGGTCCATCATTCTCGATGTCCCGATCGAAGCGAGCTATGCGCCGAACGTGTTTCTCAATGTGACTTATGTAAAAGACGGCGACATGTATACCAACGATCAACGTCTCCTCGTTCCGGCACGGGACAAGATGTTGAATCTTGAAATCATCTCCAACAAGCAGGAGTACAAACCACGCGAAACCGCTTCGTACACGATCCTCGCTCGTAGCGCCGACGGTGCGCCCGTTCCCGGCGCCGAAGTGAGCCTCGGCGTGGTCGATGAAGCGATCTACAGCGTATCGCCGGACTTTTCCGGGAACATTCACCGCGAGTTTTATGGTTTGCGCTACAAGAGCGTCGAAACGCATCTCTCGATCTCGTACGGCTTCACTGGCTACGCCGGGGATAAACCACTGGAACTGGCGAGGAACAAACCCGCGTTTGAACTGGCGGACTTCAAAAATGAAGGTGACGTGGTTGAGCCGATTATCAGAAAGAACTTCAGGGACACGGCGTTCTGGCAGCCGGAGGTAATTACGGGATCAGACGGACGAGCGACAGTAAAGGTTCGCTTGCCCGACAACCTGACCACCTGGAGAGCGACCGCCCGCGGCGTCACTGCCGATACGAAAGTGGGTGCAACGAAGTACAAGGTTGTCTCGCGCAAAGATGTAATTCTGCGTTTGGAGACACCCAGATTTGTTACCCAGGGAGATACGGTTACGCTCTCAGGAATCGTTCACAACTATCTCAATGCGAACAAGGCAACTCAAATCTCCATCGCAGTGGAAGGCGCGCAACTTCTCAGCCCAGCGAAGCAGACAGTAACAATTAATAAGCAAGGTGAGCATCGCGTTGACTGGCAAGTCTCTGCCCCAAACGTCGGCCAAATCAAACTGCGGGCAAAGGCTTTGACCAACACGGAATCAGACGCTGTTGAGTTGCCGCTGGAAGTTGTTCCACGCGGTCTTCATCAGGTGAAAAACGAAACCTGGACCTCCGCAGACGAAAATGCCGATCGGACCTTCGCGCTGGACCTGCCCGCCAGTGCGGACGCCCGCGCGCGCAAGTTGCGGATCGAGGTCTCGCCTTCGGTTGCGGGAACACTCTTTGGCGCCCTCGACTATCTCACCGCCTATCCGTACGGCTGCACTGAACAAACCATGTCCAGTTTCCTGCCCAATGTTGTTGTAACGCAGGCGCTGAACGAAGTGAAAACAACATCCATTCGGAGTTCAAACGATTTGGAAAAGAAAGTTCGCCGCGGACTTGATCGTTTGTATGCCTTCCAACATGAAGATGGGGGATGGGGATGGTGGAAAAACGATGAGAGCGACCCGTTTATGACTGCCTACGTGATCGATGGGCTGACGCTGGCGAAGCATGCCGGTTACCAGATCGATGATAGCCGAGTGCAGCGGGGCCGGGAGAAACTTCAAAAGATGCTCGAAGCCGGAAAGACCGGGTCCGGAACAACTATTGATGTGGAAACCCGCGCGTTCATGGTCTACGCCCTCGAGGAGACCGGCGGAATTGATAGTACTTATATCGACAGGCTCTTTGCTGAGAGGGGCAATCTGCAACCCTATGGTCGCGCGTTGCTGGCGCTCGCACTAGACCACCGCAAGGACAAAAAGCGCGCTCACGAAGTTGCCAGTAACATAGAGCGCTCAGCAAGCGACGATGGCGTCAGTGTTCACTGGCAATCGAGACGCAAAGAAATGCTTGACTTCGTCGAACAGAACGACACCGAAGCAACAGCACTTTCACTAAAGGCTCTGGCTCACATCAAGCCCGAAAGCCCACTGCTGCCGCGAGCGGCTCGTTGGCTTGTCTCGCAACGTCCCAATAGCTACTACTGGAATTCGACCAAAGACACCGCCTTCGCGATCTTTGGACTAATTGATTACTTGAAAGTGAGTCGCGAGCTTTCACCGAGCTACGATCTGGAGGTTTACCTGAATGGGGAAACCGTAGTCGCCGAACACATCTCGTCCTCATCGACTTCGCAAACTTTCTTAGTCAATCGCAAGGCAAACGAGATCTCAGGCACCAACCAGATCCGTGTCGTTAAGCGTGGCCAGGGAATCCTCTATTTCTCCGCTTCAATTGATTTCTACACCGGGGAGGAAGACGTCGCGGCGCGTGGATCTTCAGATCTCGACCTAAATCGTGAGTATCTGCGCCTTCGTGTTGTTGAAGATGGGTACAAACTTAAATGGGCGCTGGAACCACTGACAGGCGAAATCCACTCGGGAGATTTGCTGGTAGCCCGCCTTCGTAGCAACGGCGCCAAGGCGCGACACTTGATGATTGAGGACCCGATTCCTGCCGGGGCTGAGCAAGTTGAGAGCGTCGGCAATCTCAATCTCGACTACACGAGCGGCAATGGCTGGACCGATTGGTATAGCTCCAGAGAGTTTCACGATCAACGCACCGTCTTCTTCCTTGATTACTTTGACGGCGATGCCACCTTCCAGTACGCAATGCGCGTTCAGGTACCCGGAGAATTTCGCATTGCTCCGGCCCGCGCGGAGTTGATGTATCAGCCGGCCACGCAATCCAACACCTCCAGCGGCAGAATGACGTTCCGCGAGAGGAAGTAACTGGAGCGCCCGGCCTCAAAGGAGAATCAATGCTTACAGAATCTTTTCAATCAATCGCCACTGCCACACGTCAGCTCCTGAGAAGTTGGGGCGTTATGATCGTGCTTGCCGGACTCTACGCTTCGCTCATCGCGGCGCTCTTTCTCTTCGTAACGATTCGGGAAGCCAGCATGGGACAAGTAATTCTGAGTTTGGTACTGGCAATCGTGGCGCCACTCCTCTTCTTCGTACTGCAAACCGCCGGTGCCAGCCAATCCCCCGGTCTCACTGCTGGCCTTTTGTTAAGAGACGCGCTCAGAAATTCCTGGAAGGTGATCGCGATCAGCGTTCCGCTCATTGCTTTGACAGTTCTCGTGACCTATCTGCTATGTAAGGCCCAGTCGTATGTAGGAATGGACGGGCGGGAGCTTTCAGATGTCGCGGCACAGTATCAGCTGAGAGCGAGCAATGACGGAAGACCAGCTCTCAGTTGGAGTCAGGTAACGCTAACTGCTGTTCGTTACCTTTCATTTGGACTCGTGCTACCCCTGGTCGCTATTCATCTCTGGATTGCGAGTGTGGGAAGGGATCTCCTGGCCACTATTAAGTCGACGAAGGATCTGGTCGTGGGGGCCTTTGCTCCACATTCTGTCCTTATCTATACAGCCGGCTTCGTGGTATTTGGAGTTATCCCGTATCTACTTCTCTTCAGATCTACGCCGGCTAGCGGAGCTTGGATGGAGTTCACCTTTTTCGTAGCCCGACTCATGCTTGCATTTGTTCTGACTCTCTTCGGATGGGTCGTAACGATGAGAGCTCTGGCGATCTCTGCGAGTAAGAGGTAACCGGCAAAGCCGCGAGACGACTACATTCCCGCTCATACTTTTAATGCAAGGCCAAGTACATTGAATATTTCAACTCGGATAATTCGCGATTCTCAGTTGAGCGCCGGCGAGACCTCCGCTGTCCCAGTGAAGATCTCCATGCTGGTCCTGGGCGCATCGGCAATTATAGCTGCTGCATTCTTGGGGATAGGTTATGCGAGTTATCCAGGACGGGAACACTGGGCTACGAATTCACACGCTGCCCGGTCGATCGTATCCAGAGAAGATCGTATCGACCGCGAGCTGTCAATCGCCGTGGCGTCGGCGCTGGGCAATCGTGAGGGTACAGTCATAGTCATGGATCCACGCAGTGGTCGTGTTCGAGCTGTAGTGAATCCCCAGCTTGCCTTTGAAACAGCTTTCGGGCCCGGGTCGACTATCAAACCGTTCACGACGCTGACTGCGCTGCGGTCGGGAACGATCGAAAAAGACTCGCGCCTGCTATGTCGCGAGCATTTCTCTCATGAAGACTTCGAAACGGTTTGCTCTCATCCACGAAGTCTGCCGCCGTTGAAGCCGGCGGAAGCGCTAGCCTACTCGTGCAATTACTATTTCGGGAAACTGGGCGAGCAATTGCGGGAATCTGCTTTCCATTCAACCCTTCTTGAGTTTGGTTTTGGTCAACCCACGAAAATCAATCGGATCGGTGTCCGCGAGGCTGTCGGTAAATTGCCGTATGGACAATGGCGGGCGGAAACCGCTTTAGGTGAGGGTGATCAAGTAGAGGTCACGCCAATTCAATTGCTGGCTGCCTATTCAGCACTGGTTAACGGTGGCCATCTCCTGGTGCCACAGATCGCGTCCGAGGCAGGTTTTGTGGCGCAGTCTCAGAGGGACCTATTTATCGATGATGAGCATAGGCAACTGATTCTCAGTGGAATGCGCGGCACAGTTCGCTACGGTACCGCTGAGCCAGCGAGGCTACACTCGCTTCCGCTTTACGTTTTCGGCAAAACCGGCACAGCTACGCCGATGGGCGGATTTCGCACACATGGGTGGTTTGTAGGCTTTGCCTCAAGAATTGACGAGTCGCCTACCGCGCCGGAAAACTTAGCGCTAGCCGTTTTGGTTTTCCTGAACCGGGCGCATGGTGTAGATGCGGCTGAACTCGCGCGTCCGATCTTTGAAGCTTACCTGCGGGGAAATGGCGAGGTGGAAACACCGGAATCAACTGGAAAGCAACCTCTCACGCTCCGTAAATTCGCAGGTCAGGAAGGGTGGTTCACCCCCGCCGACTCGCAGGGTCAGGCAAGCGGGGGTAAACCACCCTTCCTGACCTGCGAATTTAGGCAACCTGAGAGGTTCAGCGAGACTGTTTCGCAGCAGAGTCGAAACCATCTCCCCGCCTCCCCGTCTCCGCGTCGCCGTGTCTCCGTGTCTTCTTCCTCACGCGTCATGTCGATTGAAGACTACGTCCTCGGCGTGGTGGCTGCGGAGGGAAGTACGGAAAACGAGGCCGAGGCACTCAAGGCTCTGGCAGTCGCGAGTCGAACTTACGCCGTTAAAAACCTTCGCCGCCATGCAGTCGAGGGCTACGATTTTTGTACGACCACGCATTGCCAGAGGTATCTTTCGATAGATGGGCTCGACGGCAGCCGGCAAATTTCGGATGCAATCTCTCAGGCTGTGAAGGAGACTGCAGGTCAAGTCTTGCAGGATAAGGATGGCCGCATTATTGATTCATACTTCAGCGCATCCTGCGGTGGAGCGACCGCGAATATTGGAACGCTTTGGGGAGTGAAAGCCCCTTCCTATTTGATCGGCGGCCAGGATGAGTATTGCCTGACGATGCCTCACCACAACTGGAGAGACGTAATCTCATCCGCGAACTTACTTCGGGCGCTCGAGAGCGATCCCAGGACAAGGGTTGGAGGACGTCTGACAAATGTAGCGGTTTCCAGACGAGATGCGAGTGGCCGTGCCGAGTCAATAACAATCGACGGAGCTCGTCGTCGTACTGTCAACGGGTGGGACCTTAAGATCGTCGTCGGGCGAGTGCTCGGATGGAACCTGCTCAAGAGTTCGCGCTTTGAGATTTCACGGTCAGGGACTAATTACGTTTTTCACGGCAGCGGCTTTGGCCACGGGCTGGGCCTCTGCCAGGAAGGGACGCACGTGATGGCGCGACGTGGCGCCGGTTATCAGCAAATCCTGGCAAAGTATTTTCCGGGTACTCGAGTTAGTCAGGAGTTAACTGGAAAGGAGTCTCTCGAGTTGATGTGGTTCGCAGGTCAGGAAGGGTGGTTTACCCCCGCCGACTCTCATTGCCACACCAGCGGGGGTAAACCACCCTTCCTGACCTGCAAATTTGGGCAACCCGAGAGATTCAGCAAGAGTGCCTTGCTGCAGAGCCCAGACAAACGCCTCGTCTCCTTTTCTCCACGTCGCTCCGTCATGTCCCATCACGCCATCTCAATGTCGCCGCGTCTTCGAGCCGGCTCAAACAGGCGCACACTCTCCAGCGAACACTTTCGTCTGAGTTATCCCGCACGTCTCAGCCAACGGGAAGTGGAGCATGTGTTGAGAGTCTTGGAGTCAAACCGCGCTGATTTGATTCGTCGTGTTTCAGCGGGAGGTGTCTCATTTCATTTGCCTACTCTGGAAGTCTTCATTAATGAAAGCACCGGAGACTTCGTTGGTAGAACCGGTCAGCCTCCCTGGGTGGCGGCCGCAACCCTTCGGAACAGAATCGAGCTACAGCCTTTCGAAGTGCTCGCACATCGCCGAATCCTTGAAACAACCATACGCCACGAACTCGTACACGCTGCGATTGATGCACTAGGGCGAGGACGCACACCACGCTGGCTTTCGGAAGGATTGGCGCTGCATTTTGCCGGAGAGGGGCCTTCAGCTTTGCGATATTTGGGCCAATCGAATGTTTCAAAGACCGAACTCGAAAATAGACTGCCGACTGTCTCAAACGCCGACGACATGCGGGTCGCCTACGCATTGGCCTATCTCGAAGTGAAGCGTCTGATTTCCGTCGATGGCGAAGCAGCTGTTTGGCGACGAGTGGGCGAGGATAGGTAGCTGGGGTGAAGATTGCCAATCCCTACAACAGAATACTCACGCATCCGTGTTGCGTGGAACGGTCGGCGGTTCAGGCAAAAGTCCGCCAAGGTGCACGCTTATATGGCCAAGTAGCTGCGTCGACACTATTGATTTTCCAAACAGCTTAGCGGAGGATGGACGAGTCTTCCTCTTGAAGATGGCCGCAATACTTTGTTGCCGAACATCTGAGCAAAGATCCCTATGAACATTCGCAGAACCCCGACCACTGTGGCAAAGCTGCTCCTAATATTGCTCATTGTCACACCCCCGCTGAACGCGCAGCGGCGTCGTCCTGCGGCGCCTAAGGCTCAACCACCAGCGCAGCCGGCTCAGCCAGCACTCACCTTTGAGACTCTGCTGGCTGCGGATAGCTACAAGATTTACGGCGAAGTTAGGGGAGTGGGCCAGCTACTGCGTTCCGGCGGTGTTAGTGACATTATTGACCCGGTAATGAAGCTGGCGGCTCCGCCGAAAGAGTTCAAAACCCTGGCGCGGTGGCTCAACTCTCACGCCGATGCGTTGATGACTTCGCGGCTGATGTTTGCTGCCTGGCCGTCACGCCCCAAACTTCCACAAGCTCTGTTCGTCATCGAGTTTCCTTCCGCAGAAGAAGCACAAAAATTTGAACCACAACTGAAGGAGTTTCTGCCCAAGCTTCTGCCCACGCCTTCGCCGGAGAGTTCTCCGAATTCAAGTCCGGGAAAGAACCAGCCTTCCGAGGCCAGGCCAAAGGACGCGTCACCAGCGCCACCTCCTTACATTCTGAAGCAGTCAGGTGCTTTGGTCTTCATCAGCGAATCTCAATTTACGTTTAAGGCCTTACGACCTGCAGGGAGTAAGTTGCTTGCCGAGGATCAGAACTTTCGCCAGGTGCACGACCGGCTTAGCTCTGAATCCGTCTTTCTCTATTTCGATGTGGCCTCTGCAGAAAGAGAGGAGCAGGAACGTATGCTCCAGATGCAGGAAGAGGAGAAGAAACGGCAGGATAGCGCAGCCGCAAGTCCGACGCCTCCAGAAGTTGCAGACGGTGGTTCAGTCGACGAGGTTGTGCCTGATGTGCCAGTGCCGCCTCCAGCCGAACCTGGTCCTCCGCAGCAAGCTGAAGATCAGTTTACTATTCAGCATGAGTTGAAGAGTGACACGCATCAGGAAACGGGGATCGGTCCCTCGGGCTTGGACCAGCTCGCCAGCGCATTATTTTTTGGAAGACCAAGATGGCCGGAGTCGGTTGGAGTAGGAGTTACTTTCGATGCCGACACCTATATCGTGCGCGCACTTCTCGTGAATGGCCCTGAAGGGAAGGGAAATGCCATCCCCTTTGCTCCACAGCTGGTTTCTGGACCTCCACTGGTTCCCGAAGCTGCTTCGGTATTGCCTGCGAACACGGAATTGCTTGTCACCCTCTCACTCGACCTTCCTTTGATCTATGAGGGCACGCTAAAAATGTCCCGTGAAAGCGGGATGCGCGGGACGTCCGGCCCAAACATCAAGGCTAATCAGCCGGAGTCACCGTTTGCCGTCTATGAGAAAAAGCTAGGTCTCAAGATCAAGGAGGATGTGTTGCCGCTCTTCGGCAATGAGGTAGCGCTGAGCGTTCCGGTTAAAGCCTTGGGAGTGAGCGGGCCACGGTCGTCAGCCACTCCGGAGCCAGCGGCTGATGGGTCGGCCGCGCAAACAACGCCGGCGAGCTCCGGACAGGATCCAATTATTGCGATCTCCATGAAGGACAAGGAAGCGGGCCGCGCGTTGATACCAAAGATTATCGACGCCGTTGGCTTCAAAGGTGCAAGCCAGTTGGCCCAAAGTGAGAAGCGTGACGACACTGAACTTGTCACCTATGCCAATACCATCTCGTATGCGTTCATCGGCAACTTTCTGATTGTCTCTCCTGATACCAAAGCCGTCCGCCACGTCGTCGACTCATATCTGAGTCATCAGACATTGGCAGGAAACACCAGTTTCAGGAACTCTACGCGTTGGCAACCGCGGCAGGTGTTGGGCCAGGTCTTTGTGTCACCAGCGCTG
>JAMQPH010000877.1 GCA_023717605.1 Pyrinomonadaceae bacterium | reverse complement strand
CCACGGAGGGACACCCCTACAGAATTAGGCCACTCTCCCATTCCGAGATTAGTTGACTGCTTCCGAAGCACTCTCAGTTTGCGCCTCGCGACCATCCGAAACAGTCAACGGCTGCTCGTCAAAGAGATTTGAGTCAATCAGTGTTTGCACCCAGTACTGCCCGGCCGCAGGAAAGGTTACGTTAACGAAGAAACTGATGTTGTCGGCAAAACCTCCCGCCGTGATTTCGAAACGCGTAGGCTGGGAGGCGACCACCGGGTGCTTGCGATCAGTCGTCAGGATGCGCACTTCTGACAGGTGAACGCCTTCGCCGCGCCAGTGGTTGACCACGGCAAACTTGATCAGTGAAACAGGTAATTGCTGGACCATTATGTTCTGAAACACACCCATGAAGGAGAGCTTGTTACCAACCTCGAGGCGAACGTCGTCGCAGAAAAGGGTATAGAGCAGTTCTAGTTTTTTATTCGTGTCTTCCGACGTTGCCATAGAGTCTCCATTTGGTAAGTGGACATCCCCGTCTGTCACAACAATTTGCATCCAAGGGATTCTGTTCGACCATCTTACCCTATCATTCCTTTGAACGCCGCTTCATCCAGGACGGTAACTCCCAGCGATGTCGCCTTGTCTAACTTAGTGCCCGCCTCGTCGCCCGCGATAACGTAGTCAGTCTTCTTACTGACCGAGGAAGTAACGCGGCCCCCACGACTTTCAATCAAGGCCCGCGCCTCATCGCGCGTATATCCCGATAGCGTTCCCGTAAGCACAAACTGTCTACCGGTGAATCTTTCATCTACCGCGGCTTGACGCTGCTGTTCAATCTTCGTCCGTACGCCGGCGGCCTGCAAACGCCGGCAGAGATCCATGTTGCCGGCATCGTCAAACCAGCTTCGCACGCTCTGAGCTACAGTTAAGCCGATTTCGGGAATATCGTCGAGCGCGGTTTCACTCGCTTCAGATAACGCCTCAAGTGAGCCGAAATGCCTGGCCAGTATGGCTGCGGTCCGGTCTCCCACATGACGAATGCCCAGTGCATAAATCAGGTTGGAGAGACCGCGGGACTTGCTTGCTTCGATTTGGGCCAGCAGATTTTCCGCCGATTTTTTAGCCATGCGCTCAAGGCCGGCTATCTCTTCTAGAGTCAGTTTGTACAGATCACCGGCATCGCGAAGCATTTTTTTCTCGACCATTTGATCGACCAGCGACTCGCCCAATCCTTCGATACGCATGGCTCGACGGGAGGCGAAGTGGAGCAGCCGGCCCATGAGCTGCGCCGGGCAATCCGCCGCCACACAACGGGCGACTACCTCGCCTTCCAACCTCGAGATTTCGCCTCCGCACACCGGACATTTCTTCGGCATCCGAAATCGCTTTTCATCTCCAGTGCGCTTCGACTCGATTACCTTGAGGACCTTCGGAATTACCTCGCCGCCCTTTTCTATCAGTACCCAATCGCCGATGCGGATTCCCAAGCGTTTTATCTCGTCGGCGTTATGCAGCGTGGCCCGCGAGACGGTGGTTCCGGCAAGCAACACCGGCTCCAGATTGGCCACCGGCGTTAGGGCGCCGGTGCGCCCTACCTGAACAGTGATCGCGAGCACTCTTGTCGTCGCCTGCCGCGCCGGATACTTGTAAGCGGCAGCCCAACGCGGCGCCTTCTGAGTCGCGCCAAACTCGTCCTGCAACGCTGTGGAGTTGACCTTTACTACCAACCCGTCGATCTCATAATCAAGATCGTCGCGCTCGGTTTCCATTTGGTTGCAGAACTCGATTACTTCTTCGATTGAGGGACAAAGCTTTCGATACGGATTGACGCGAAAGCCTGCCCGCTCAAGCCAGTTGAGCGCTTCCCAGTGCGTTGCAAATGGTTTGCGTTCGCCGGTGATCAGGTCGTAGGCAAATAGGTCGAGTTTGCGCTTAGCAACGGCCCTGGAATCGAGTTGCCGAAGCGTCCCCGCGGCTGCATTGCGCGGATTTGCAAAGCGCGGTTCTCCTTGTTCTTCTCGTTCCGCGTTGGTTTTATCGAACACACTTCGCGGTATGAAAACTTCGCCACGCACTTCCACTGCTTTGCCAACCAAATCTCCGTTGGCACGTAGTCTGAGCGGCACGCTGCGAATCGTGCGTGCATTTTGAGTAACTTCCTCGCCGATCCTTCCGTCGCCGCGAGTTACCCCGCGCGTGAGGATCTGACCGTCATACTGAAGTGAAATCGACACGCCATCTATTTTTAGCTCCGCGACAAACTCCAGGGTCCTGCCTTCCGCCAATTTCTGACACCGCTGGTCGAACGCCCGTAACTCTTCGATGTTGTAACTATTGTCGAGGGAAAGCATTGGACGGCGATGGACGACTTCGGGAAAACCCTCGGCCGGTCGACCGCCAACGCGCTGGGTGGGACTGTCAGGAGTTATGAGTTGCGGCCGCTCCTCTTCGAGCTTCTTTAGCCGCTCGAGCAGTTTGTCGTATTCCGCGTCGGAGATTTCGGGGTGGTCTTTGACGTAGTAGAGTTCCTCGTGCCGCCGAATCTCCTCCCGCAGTTTTTCGATCTCTTTTCCAATTGTTTGGGCAGTGGCCAACTTCTTCTCCCCGACTGGTTCCATTTCCCGACAGCCGACTAGTGAGCGACGGCCTTTCCTTCCCGGAGACCAGCGGCTTTGGTGAGGCTGCCGGCCCTTGTTCTAATCTCGCTGGTTGTTGCGCCGAGACTATTGATCACCCGCCCGATAAACTTGATGCTCTGCAGAAAATCATCCACTCGTATGTTCTCGTCTGGGCCGTGTGGATTCGACCCGGCATAACTGATTCCAAACGACGCGACTGGAGTAGCTGGAGAGGAAACCCCGCATACAGCGCCCACCGGTCCACTTGAAGGATCCATTGGATAAACCAGCGGCGCCATTCCATAAACTTCCAGAGCGGGTTCGATTACCGCTCGCGCCACCAGTGAAGTTGCGGGAGCCTTGGCCAGGGGCGCGCTGCCTAGTTCGATAATCTCGATGTCTTTGAACCCGCGAATGTCGAGATGCTCCCTCAACAACTTGTGCACTAAGTCGGGAGTGAGGTCAGGTACCAACCTGAAATCGAGTCGGGCCATCGCCGTGCTGGGTAGGACTGTTTTGGCGCCGGCGTCCGTGTGTCCGGTTTGAATCCCGCAAATAGTGCAGGTGGGCCCAAAGATGTGTTCCTTTACGAGGGCCTGCCCCTTCATGGCCCGCACCCAACCGCTAATGCGAAACTCCTTCTTGAGTCCGGTTTCATCAAGCTCTATCGCTTTTAAAGCTTCCGCATCTTCGTCACAAATGGGGGCAACATGAGATGAGAAACCATCAATTGTGATCACGCCTTTGGGAGAAGTAATGGTGGCCAAAGCCTGGACCAGCCGCCAGGCCGGATTTGGAACAATCGCGCCCCACTTCGAATGAAGATCTGATCGGGCGCCGTGTGCTCGCAGTTCGAGGAAAGTAATTCCTTTGAAACCCAGGCTGATTACCGGCCGCTCCTTCGTGTCGCGATAGCCTTCATCCCAGATGCAACCTTGCGCGGCCAGCAACTCGGGATGCTGAGTTGTGAACCGGTAAAGACTCGGACTGCCCAATCCGTCCTCGCCCTCGACAATGAACCGGAGCGATATCGGCAACTTGCCCACCGTTTTCTGATAAGCCTCGACCGCAGCCAAGCGGGCCACTAGATCTCCTTTACTATTTGCCGCCCCGCGCGCGAAGAGTTTTCCGTCTACGATGGTTGCGGCAAACGGGCCGACCGACCAATCAGTCAAATGACCGACGGGCTGAACATCGTAATGGCCGTAGACGAGAAAAGTCTCGGGACCACCTCCACACTCTCCGTAGATGATGGGGTAACCGGCGCCCATCTTGAACGCGCGGGTACCGATTCCAGCCCGCTGCATCATTTGCTCGACTGCTTCCGCAATTGCTCGCATGCCCGTGCCGCGTGCGGCGACTGAAGGCATGCGACAAAGAGTCTGCAAGCGCTCCGTAAAACTTCGCGCATGTCGGTCAACGTAACGATCGAAACGAGCAAACGTCATGATCACCTATAAGTTATAGAGCAGATACCGGGGATGTGCGGCTGAACGGTCGAATCCAGCGCATACGAGGCCCGCTGAGAAGGCTCGCTCGAATTCTCGGCGAACCCGCAACTGTTCCTGTTTCGCCAGGCTCACATCTCGTTTGATTAGGCCGATCCAGTCCGCGGGAATCTCAATGGCTGCAACCTGACCTAGCGGAGGAGCGGGCTCGCCTCCACCGGCCAGGTCCACGACCCGTGGCGAGGAAAGCTCCCATTCAGCAAAGAGACGGTCGCTGGGAAGTCCTTTCGCCCCGAAAGGTTGCTCAGGATCCGTGATGTAGTCGGTGCCATAAAAGTTCTCACCATAAGTCCGCACGACCACGCCGAGACGGTTTAGATTGAAATGCGCGTTGCGGGCCTGCATTGGTTCCCACGTCCACTTAATAAAGCGCCGGCCTTCGGCAAGTGCTCGCTCCCGCTGCGCCCATTTCAGCCGCGCACCGAGTCCCAGATTCTGATAGTCCTTATGCACGGCCATCATATGCGAGTAGCCAATGATTTCATCCTCGCCCCGTAGAGCCACCAGATGATGTACAAAGCCGACGATGCGGTCGGAAGAGTGGTTCGTAAACGCCCCTATGGTCCAACCGCCAGCCTGACGCGACACGATTAAATGACGGCGCGGCGAAATCTCCAGATCAGGGAGTCCGAAGACCTCGCGCTGCAATTTCACACACTGATCGAGCTCCTCAACCGTCACGCATTCACGGATGGCGATCTCTTCCATGCACCGATGCTAACCCTTCATAGGACGTGCCGGTAGCTGAATGAGTACTCGCAAGCCGCCGGCGTCGCGATTCTGAAGCGTTACGTTACCATTGATTAGATCAATCAGACGGCGACTGATGATTATGCCAAGCTCGTTCACAGTTGCCTCACGCCCGCCTGAAGGACCTTCCGGATCAAACACGCGCGACAGATCCGCCAGATGCTCGCCGCTGTCATCGATCCGGATCCGGATCAGCGTCTTATCAATCAAATCAACGTAAACACTAACTAGTTGCCCAGAGCTACAGCGGCTTACCGCCCAGCCCAGAAAATTGTAGAGGATCTGGCGCAATTTCCCGTGGTCAGATACGACAGTCGTTACCTCAGGCGCGAGATCATATTCTAGTCGTACCTGGTTCATTTGAGCCGGGCGGGCCACTGCTGCACACGACTCGCGCAGCACTTCGCGCACTGAAAACTCCTGTAGAAATACCTCCGGATGCTCCCCTTCCAACCGCGAAAGGTCTACCAGCTGATTCAGACTGGTTTGAAGTTGAATTCCCGAATCCTGAATTTTTTTACAAAACCGGCTCTGCGTCGCAGTCAGCTCTTCCTGCTCCAGCAGAATTTCGCTGAAACCAAGAATTGATGTGAGAGGTGTACGCAGCTCGTGAGACATTCGTGCCAGGAACAGGGAACGATAATGTGAAATGCGGCGCAGCTCACGGTTGGCAGCTTCCAGCTCAGCACTTCGCAACTTCAGTTGTTCGATCAGGTGCTCAACTGTTTGATTGGCATCAGACTTCGGTTCCGACTCGCCCCCAGCCTCATTGCGTTCGGTGGTCTCGGTCTGAATCTGGTTATTACCGAGTAGCTGACCCATAAGATTACCAACATTTCGTTATCCGACTGAGGCTAACGATCTCGCGTACAAATGACTTAAATTGATTGGGGTCATCAATATAGAGCCCCATGGGACGGGTGTCAAAGCCCTGCTTCTTTTTTTACTGATTCGTGCGCTATGATGCTTTCGCGAAACTCGCACGCACCCCTTTTGGAGTTTCACCGGATCGTCTCGCAACCACTGATGAAAGGCCAATTAAGTGATCGACCGCTTGCCGAACTAGTGCATGAGATCTGCTTGAAAGACCTCTCGGGCACAGTGCGGCTTGAGCATGAGAGCGTCAAGGCCGCGGTTTATTTCGAAAAGGGTCAGATCATCTACGCAGCTTCAAATCTGCGGGAATTGCGCCTCAAGGAGTATCTCAAGAAGCAAGGACTTGTTCCTGAACATGAGCTCTCAGCCTCAGGCAATCGTTCAGACGTGACGCTGGCCGCTGCGCTGATCAACAAAGGCGTAATCGATCGACCAACCCTGGAACCTGTCTTTACCAGGCAGGTGGCCGACATCCTCCGCGTGGCTTTGCTTTGGGCCAAAGGCACGTGGGAGTTCGACGACCGCAGCCTTCTCGGAGACTCTATCCGGGTGACACTCGATACCCCGGGGCTTCTACTGGAAGCTACCCGCAGGATGGAGGTTGACTTGATCGCCTCGCGGTTTCCTTCTGATGAAGAACTGATCTCACCTGCCGGCAGCTTACCCGATTTCAATGGCCTCTTGCCGGCTGAAGGCTTCGTGATCTCGCGTGTAGACAGCCCAATCACGCTAAGCGAACTGATTGCCCTGAGCGGCCTGGGCGAACTGGAAGCGATGAGGACCCTCTATGGTCTTGTTCTTGGTGGCTTTATTGAACGAAGCCTGAAACCGAATCTGTTGCAGGCAAGAAAACGAGCCGCGGCCAGCCAAGCTCGATCAGCTCCCCCGCCGACCCCGGATTCGCTTCCGAGTCCGGTTGAAGCATCCGAGGAAACCCAGAAAGCTGATCTAGATGCATTCCTTGCGAGGCTTGACGGCGCCAGCAATCACTACGAAGTATTGAACGTCATTTCCACCGCGCCCCCTGAGAGAATAAAGAACAGCTACTACGCTCTGGCCAGACTTTACCATCCCGACAAATTCCACCTGCAGATATCTTCGACGCTCCACGCAAGCATCGAATCGGCATTTGCGCGAATCACGCAGGCCTACGAAACCCTCATGGATGCACGACGGCGTTCAGGCTATGACGCTAAACTCGCGGCTTTGGAAAAGTCCCGTCAGTTCGCCCAGTCCGCTCCTAAGAAAGTCGTCAAAGAAGCTGACCGAACCAGCGCTTCGGACGCAGGGCCTGCGCATGTTGCTGGAAGTGAGTCGGAGCGTGCCGAGAACAACTTTAAGGAAGGATATGCTGCTCTCCAGCAGAGCCAGCCAAAGTTGGCAGTCACAAAGCTCTCGGCGGCCGCGCGCGCAATGCCTCAGGAAGCGCGTTATCGAGCTTACTATGGCTCCGCGCTGGCCGCGGGCGAAGAGACGCGCCGCCTCGCCGAGGGTGAACTTCAGGCAGCGATCAAGCTCGATCCTGATAGCGCTTCCTATCGGGTAATGCTCGCCGAGTTGTATTTCGACCTTGGCTTTTTCAAGCGCGCGGAAGGAGAGCTCGAGCGCGCAATGTCCCTCGAACCGAATAACCCGGCAGCCCGCAAACTAATGGCGAAGCTGGAAGCGAATCGCGCGACCCGGTAACTGGATCATATGTCGGCTACTTCAACCAATATTGACACAATTGCCATCGAAGCATTTTTGCGGCTAGCCGCGGTTAGCGATCTGTTTGAACGGTATGAAAACCCCCATTCCGTTCGCATTGCGGCAATCGCGGACGAGATCGCAAAGCTGCTCCATGTTGGAGGTGAAGACCGACGATCACTACGCGTGGCTGCCCTGCTCCACGACATGGGTGAGACGGCGATGGAACGAGACTACATTTCGCGACCCGATGCGCTCACCGAAGAAGAGCGAATCGACCTGTCGCGACATCCCGTGATTGGCGAGCAAGAAGCCTCGCGGGCGGGAGCAAGTCGGGCCGCGCAGTTGCTGATCCGCTGGCACCACGAGTGGTGGAATGGTTGCGGCTATCCAGACGCTCTCAGAGGCGAGGAGATTCCGCTGGCCGCCCGAATTCTGCGTCTTGCCGATTCTTACTCGGCCTTAACTGATGGGCGTCCGTTTCGTCCGGCCCTGACCACATCCGAGGCGCGCCAACATATCATTGAATGGGCAGGGATAGAATTCGATCCGATGATCGTAAGTCTGTTTCTGTCGCTCGACCACCTGCAGGAGTTAGACTCCTTTGCCGAAACTACTCAGGTTGCGAGAACGGAGGCATTAACGTGACGAACACGACGAGGTACGGTGACACATAAAGCAAACGTTGTATCATTTCCGTGTCCCCGTTTCACCCCGTCTCCCCGTCTCGCTAGTTACTATGGTGTATTCAGATTCAGGCACATTTTCCAGCGGCTGGCTGGCCTTTGAATTGGGCGTGCTGCGGCGCCTAAAATTCACCTCGGCCGCCCTCCCGTTCACTGGTGAGCCACACCTCTCGCTCAATCTGAAGCGCTGGAAAGTTCGCGTGGCCGCAAACGATCCCATGATCTGGTCGTTCACAAAGGCGATCGCACTCGTGGAAAACTTTGCGGATCGCTTAACGGAGAGTGATCTGTCGATCGTCCTTCACGATGCCTACGTGCCTCGCGACAAGCTGGATAATCCCGCCATGTCCAAGTGGTTTAATGAGACTGATGCCTGGTGGCTGGACAATGTGCGTTTCAACGCCGAGCGGCTCGACTCGGAATATAAACGGGCGACAGCCTTGACCCTGGGAATGATGGTTGGCGACTACGCACTTTCGTTTGATAAGGAGACCCGAGTGTTGCGCCAGCCGCTGTCTCTGTCGAAGATCTTTCGGCAACTGATTAAGGTGCTGCCCTCACCTTATGACAATTCAATGCGCAACCTGAGCACGAATCAGGATGTGCGCTTGTTTGTCGCCGAGCGCCAACATACTGACCTGCTGTTCCTCAGGTTGCCTTCGCCGGTCTTGCAGTCGGAGCCGTCTCGAGAAACGCTTTCCGGTTGGCGAGAAGAGTGGTTGCGTGGCGGTGATGATTTCTGGACGACCTTCAAACAGCAGCAAGCGGGCAAGCTGGGAGCTCCAGTACAGAGCAAACAGCAGTATCTGGGGTTCGTAGAAGACTTGTTGAGGACAGCCTCACACATTCCAATCTGGGCTATCGCCCAAACCGAAAACGGTTTCATCTCGAGCGAGGAACTGGTCGAGACTGTGGGCAGGATCCGAAAAGTCAACGCCATCTACACCAAGGACTTTTCTGATCTGCTGGGCGTGCGGGCCTCGATTATCACGGCAGGCAATTCGTGAACCTGCGGTCTTATGACTACGACAGGTCAACTGTCCCGATTACTTCCCGCCATCTCATTGATGACCCTCCTGGCGTGCTCGGCCCTGGCCCAGAAGAAGCCGGGAAACCCCGTCTCCTCCCTTTGCGGCCATGACAGCGCAGTTCAAATGGTTCAGGAACAGATTGCGCTTACGAAGGCGTTTGACGACCCAGTTAAAAGAATCAGGGTATTAATTCGCGCTGCAGATCTCTTGTGGCCGCACGAAAATGCGAAAGCTCGGGCGGCTTTTGTAGAGGCCTTTGACCTTGCCACGCAGGATCTCAAGGATAAACGCAATGCGATTCGCAGAGAAGACCTCGGACTTGTTGAAATACCTGATCAGCGTTACGACGTAATCTTAGCCATTGGCAAACGGGATCTAGCCTGGGCCCGAAGACTATCGGATCAAACGCTTGATGATGAAGCACGAGAGGCGAAAAAAGAGGAAGTCCCCGATCCAGAGGATTCGAGAAGAACGAATCAAGAGTTGCTGATGATTGCCTCAGGATTGCTGCCGGATCAGGCGGGCGCGCTGAATTTTGCCAGGAGCAGCCTGCGTTACTCCGCTTCTTTGTACCTCCCGATTTTTCTTTTTAAGCTCGCTGAAGTTAACAACGCTCTATCTGATCAATTCTACGAAGAGGCATTGGCTGCTTACGCTTCCAAGCCAATGGAAGAATTTCTCTACCTTTCGTCCTATCCATTTGCAAATGTTCGTGAAGTAGGGGAAATGCCGGCATGGACCACCTACCGTCTTCCAGAGCGCTTTGCTCCCAATCCCCGTTTGGAACGATTATTCGTCCAAAAGCTCCTGGCGAGGGCGCAATCCACTCTCAGTGCTCCCCGTGAGGAAGTTCCCGGTGCCAGGGGATTGTCAGATTCAGCGCAGATGTGGCTGGCGCTTACGAAATTGGAGAAGCAAATTCAGATCGCTCTGCCCGACATGTCTGCGGCTGTATCACAAGCGAGAGGGAACCTCTTTCCGTCACTACCGCAAAGTTCGCAAGAGCGCGTGGGCGGAATTATCGATTCCCAGAATCGCCGGGTATTGTCATTTGACGAGCAGGTGGAAGCCGCAGAAAAAGAGACCAATCCCGCCGCGCGCGAGAGGGGACTTGCTTTCGCGGTACTTCGTGATCGCACCGAGGACCTTGACCACGTGCTGCGCGCAGCAGACAAGATCTCAGATTCGAATCTTCGAGATCAGGTGGTTGGATTAATGTATTTCTTGCGCGCCCAGGCAGCCATCAAAGATAAAAAACTCGATGAAGCTCGAAAGCTGGCGGAGAAAGTTCCGGAGATTGATCGCCGGGCCTATCTTTATTTGACGATCGCCGAAGAATTTCTGAAACAGACGGAGGATCAAGGTCGCGCCCGCGAGACGCTCGAAGAAGTGTCAGCCGCTGCGAAAAAGGCGCCGAGCACAATCGTGACCGCGCGTGCCTTGTTGGGTCTGGCCCATCTCTTCAGCAAAATCGATGAGAATCGATCGATCGAATTACTAGGTAATGCCGTCTCATGTATCAACCGCCTCGAAGGACCTGACCTCTCGAGTGAGTATGTTCAAATCAAAGTCGAAGGCAAGGGCTTCGGCTTTTATACGGGGTTCCCCACGTCGGGACTCAGCCCTGAGGATGCGTTTCGGGAAGTAGGAAAAGAAGACTTTGATGGCGTCCTATATCAGGCAGCCAACCTCGCGGACAAATCACTCCGCGCCTTAACCACGCTCGCACTCGTCGAAACCTGCCTCAGCAAGAGGCCACCCCCACCGCCGCCGAAGCCCAAGAGTAAAAGTTGAAGAAGGAAGTCGGCTAGTGTCCTCTCTCTAAAGTTCTTATAACAACTTAGTCGAAGCGTACAGTGCACAGAACCATTTGCGGTAGCCAATGGATCCAAGCACTCAGCCCAGCAGCAGTCACACAATCCTTCGTAACCAGACACACACCGTTTCCTCGTAACGGCGGTCTATGATCATGAGCGCTGAGTGGAATCCTTTGGCTACGCAAAATGGTTCTGAGACCGTTTCCTGCTCGAGTTGAGTGCTGGGATCCATTGGCTACCGCAAATGGTTCTGGGCGCGTGCACCTCTACCATTTTGTCGCGAACTTCTAGAAACAGGACACTAGGTAAGTTTAGAGTCCAGCTCAAAGGTTTGCGTCGCCGGGGCCGGCGACGAAGCGGTAACCAACACCTCTGACAGTCAGCAGATGGCGGGGACGGGTGGGCTCGTCTTCGAGGTACTTGCGCAGGCGCACGATGAAGTTGTCGATAGCCCGAGTGTCCGTGTCTTCGTGCACGCCCCAAACATCTTCGAGCATCGCCTTCCGCGAAATCACTTTGCCCTCGTGCCTAATCAAGTAACGCAACAACTGAACTTCCATTAGAGTCAGTCGCACGGTTTGAGTGGGTGTGCGCAGCTCCAGAGCGCCGAGGTCGATCGTCTTGCCGTCAATCTCAAACACCTCGTCGACAGGGCCGCCGTCAACCTCGTCTGCAAAGGGTTCGCTCGCCTCGCGATTGGTTTCGGCCTGGTCTCTATGAAACCATTCGCGCCGGCGCAGCAACGCGTTGAGACGGGCCATGAATACGGAGAGTTCGAATGGTTTGGGAAGGTAGTCGTCGGCTCCGGATTCAAAACCGCGCAGCACATCCTCGGGACGCCCACGCGCCGTGAGCATCAGCACGGGCACAAACTTTCCCGACGCCCGCAGCTCGGAGGCCACGGTGAATCCGTCCTTACCAGGCAGCATCACGTCCAACACTATAACGTCGAAGGGCTGCTCACCTTCCAACAAAAGCGAGAGGGCCGCTTCGCCGTTACTGACCGTGTCGACCGTATATCCTTCGGCTTCCAGGTTAAAACGCAGCCCGTCGGCCAGGTGTTGCTCATCTTCAACGACCAGTACACTACTCATGCATCAGGCTCTCGGGAGTTGAATCGTAAAAGTGCTGCCCTGGCCGACCCCTTCGCTTTCCGCGAAGACCCGGCCACCGTGTCTCTTGACGATAGAGTGAACGATGAAAAGGCCCAAACCGGTCCCTTTCACGCGGGCCATGAAAAGTCCCGGCGCACGATGGAAGCGTTTGAAGATCCGTTTCAATTGGGCGTGTGGGATACCAATGCCGCGATCGGCAATGCGCACGGCCACGCGCTTCTCATCAAGCGCCGCCACTTCAACCGAAATAAGGACGTCCTTATCCGAGTACTTAATGGCGTTATCGAGCAGGTTGGAGACCGCGGCACGTAACTCGTGTGCGTCCCCAGCCACGCGCGCGCGGTCGCCATTCATCGACTCGTCTAACTTCAGCGACTCCGGCGCCAGGTTATATTGGACGCGCGTCAACTCCAGACACTCGCGCACCATTTCTCCCAGGTCAATAATCGTTGGACTCAGTCGGCGCCGCTTGTCTCCCGCTTGTCCGGCTCGCAAGACTTGCTCGACGGTGTGCAGGAGCCGGTCACTATCCGCGAGCATGATCTCGTAAAAGCTTTGTCGCTGTGTCTCGTCCAGTTTCCGCGTCTTCAGGGTTTCCAGGTAGAGGCGGATCGAAGCCAGTGGTGTCTTGAGCTCATGAGTCACGGCATTGATAAAGGCATCGTGCTGTTCGTTGCGCCTGATCTCACGTATCAGGAAGGTGGTGTTAAGCACCAGGCCCACAATGATCACCGTAAAGAAGACAATGCCAAAGACCAGGAGGGCGGCTTGCCGCCAGCTGATGAGAATCCAGCCCACATTGAGAGCAACAGCCAGCGCCACCAGACAAGCGCCTAAGGTGATGAAGAAGGCTATTGATTTGCGGCGTCCGACTACAGGCATGGGCCCATTGTACGGCCAGTTAGGAGGGACAGGAAGTAGGAGGCAGACGGCAGATGCAGGAGGCAGGAAAATGACAAAGGCAGCAAACCGTGAGGTCCACTGCCTACTGCCTACTGCCTACTGCCGTCTGCCTACTGCTGTCTACGCGGCTTTTCTCAACTCTCTAGACGCAGAGTTCTCGGCCTCAGCTATTTTTTCTTTGCTAATCAGCCGGATTCCTCTGGCCAGACCGAGCAACTGCATCACTCGAATGCCATACCAGTTGATGTCAATCTCATACCATTTTAGGCCGTGTCTGGCGGCTCGCGGATGAGCGTGATGATTGTTGTGCCAGCCTTCTCCAAAAGAAACCAGCGCTACCCACCAGCTATTAGTTGAATCATCATTGGTGGCGAACCGTCGGCTGCCCCAGAGGTGAGTTGCAGAGTTTACCAGCCAGGTGAAGTGCAGACCGACGGTAACTCGCAGGAAGACGCCCCAAAACAATGCCGACCAGCCGCCTAAGGCAAGCAGGACAATGCCGGCGATAATTAGCGGCACAAAATACAGGTGATTCATCCAAACGTGGACTGGGTCTTTCATCAAGTCGGGCGCGTAGCGGTACATTAAGCTCTTCTCATGTTGTTGTGCGGTGCCGCGGAGAATCCATCCCATGTGGGCCCACCAACGTCCATCGCGCGGTGTGTGCGGATCACCGGGAATATCGGTGTGGGCGTGATGAATGCGGTGCGTGACTACCCAGTTGATGGCTCCACCTTCCAAGGCAAGTAACCCACAGAAGGTTAAAAAGTATTCGACCGCTTTGGGGGTCTTGTACCCGCGATGTGTAAGTAGCCGATGAAAGCCCATCCCAATCCCCAGGCTTCCCGAAACCCACCACAGCACAAGTGTTGCCACCAATGCCGGCCAACTGAACATGAAGAGCGCTGCTATTGCTCCCAAGTGAAAGATCACCATGAAGACTGTAGTGTTCCAGTTGAGGCTTCCCTGCTGCTGATGATTGCGTAACTGATTATCCGCTTTGTTCATCGTTCCTATTGTCGTGCTCATGAGTCACTCCAAGCCCAAAAGTTTGGTCGCAAACATTCGATGCCAACCGCTGCAGCCATCCTAGCAAGTTAAGACCGAGGCGTTTGTAATAGTTCTGTAAGCGGGATAAGGGTTATGGATAAAGAAGTTAGGGTGAAGGTAAAACAGCAAGAGTGAGGGCGATAAGTGGGCCATGTCCAATTCTCGAAAACTTGCATGGCTAACTGAGATCATGGCATTATTACTGCCGTTTACTCCTTCTCTCAGGCATCAACTAACGATTCGCTATTCACGATTTACTGCTGTTCTTAAGGGGGCTTATGGAGAAACCGACTTACGCGATTGGGGATCGCGTAGAGAAATTATGTGCGGTGTGCGGCGAAGAGCGCGGCCATGTAGTCGCTTCGGTTACCAAACGCGGGTTGATCTCGCGCGTGACTTGCCCGAAATGTGGCACCCGTAGTTCTTTTTCGAGTGGCGCTAAGCTCACCGGATCCCGCTCCAAATCAGTTCAGAGTGAACCTTATGACATGTCCCGCACCTATCGCACGGGCCAGGTAATGATCCATCCCATGTGGGGTCCGGGAGAAGTTACCGCAGTTATCGAACCTAAGAAAATCGATGTGCTGTTCGCGGATCGTATCCGCAGACTTATTCATTCCCGAGCTGAGGCCTGAAAGCCAGTCTGGAATACCACCGTTTTACATCCACCCACCAGGAATCTAACCAGCAAAGGTACTTCCCTCGCTCAGGGGAGCTCTGAAGGAACAGGAACCGCGCTCGATTTACCAGAGTCTCGCCCCGGCGCAAATCTTCGCGGAAGCCGGACTCGACGCGAAGCGAACAGCGCTAACCAAACCACACCCGAGCTTGCCGAGAGCAACCCTGAAATGACGGTCAGGGTACGCGGAGTGATGGCCCGAAGCGACCAACCGGCAACTGCTGTAGAGAAACTCCAGATGAGTAGTTCGCTCGCGCGGTCTGTAGTCGACACGCGACCGCGCAGGTTGTCGGGCACCAGCCGCATCAGCAGAGTTTCTTGGACAGCAAACTCCGCAGCCAACAGGGCACGGGAAATGAAAAGCAACAGACAGGCTAGCCAGAGAGTCGGCATCACTCCAATCAGCGCGAAGATCAGACCCTGCACGACCAAAGCCCACCCGATGAAACTCACCGTCTGCCCGGCGACCTCGAGGTAAGCGCCAACGCGCCGTGCGATCATCATTCCCAGGAACAATCCCACGCCAGCTGCGAAATAGAGTGCCGCCACTGCCCCGTCGCCGCTGATTCCCCGCTCGCCCGCGAACACTAGCCCGCCCAGACGATCGGAGATCAGATTGATCGCTCCACCACCGGTGGCCCAAAGGATATTGATCCCCAAAATCACCGCGACCGGTGCATGGCTCAGAATGTATGACCAACCCTCCCGAATATCTGACCAGTAACTGGGCCGGCGCATCTCAGGGCTCGGCGCGCCAGTCACTTCGTAGTGTCTTGTTTCCCGATCAGGAATCAACCAAATTGAGTAAGCCGAGACAACAAACGATATGGCATTGACGACGAAGGCTGCCTGGTAGCCCACGCTCGCTGCGGTCCAGCCACCGAGAGCCGCGCCAAAAGCCATCAGCAAGAACCGCGACGAAAACATCAGTGCATTTCCTGCCAACAGATCACGTTCACCCGCGATGCTTGGGACAGCGGCATTTTTCGCGGCTTCGAAAAAAGCACCGAAGAAAGAAAGGACTACAGTCGAGACATACGCGATCCAAAGGTCCTCAGGCCGGCGCACCAGCAGCATGCTTAAAGCGACAAGGACCCTTGCGACGTCGGAAACAATCATCACCGTGCGGCGAGACCAACGGTCGACGAATGCTCCGGCAAGCGGCGCAAAGAGTGTGAAAGGAAGCAGCCTCGCCACCAACAGGATGGTCGTAACCTCAGCGGCCCCATGCGAAACCAAACGCACCAGTCCTAACGTGGCAATGAAGTTGAACCAGTTACCCAGCTCTGAAATCACTTGCCCGGCCAGCAATCGCCTGAATGAACGATTGCTGCGCACGAGCTGTATGTAAGTTAACGAGGCCATAAGAATACAGGTGTCGGGTGCCGGGTATCAGGTGCCAGGGGTGTGTAGCCTACCTTCGTCTGTCCGGTTTGAGTTTCTCCTACGGCACCTGGCACCCGACACCTGACACCAAATTGAAAGAGCCGCCAAACTACTTTAGCGGCTCGCAAGTCTTGAGAACTATTCCGAATCCTAGCCGCCTACAAATTTCGGTGGCCTCTTCTCAATAAATGCCGCGACGCCCTCTCTGAAATCCTTTGTCTGTCCAGATTGAATCTGTGCCTTTCTCTCCAACTCCAACTGCCCGCCATATTCATTCGTCGCGCTTGCCTCCAATAACTCCTTAATTTTTCCAATGGCCGCCGTCGGTGCACCGGCCAGCTTTTCTGCTATCACCATCACCTGCGACATTAACTCTGCGTCGGGAACGACGGCATTTATCATTCCCATTTCAAATGCCCGTTGCGCTGTAACCACTTCTCCCGTCATCAACAGTTCGGTGGCGCGGCGCCACCCAACCAAACGCGGCAAGATGAATGTGCCTCCACAATCGGGAGACAAGCCCACCTTGATAAAAGCTTGATTGAATCGCGCGCTTTCCCCGGCTACCACCAGATCACACGCCAAGGCGAAATTACAACCACCCCCCGAAGCGGCGCCATTAACTGCTGCGATAAACGGCAGCGGTGTCTGCCGGATCAACAACAGGCATTCATTAAGCGCGCGCAACGGTTCGTCGAAGAATGCTTCGACCTTCCCTTCCTGTTGTGCAATCTTCTGCATTTCTCGAAGATCGCCGCCAGCGCAAAATGCCCTCCCCGCTCCGGTCAATACTACGGCTCTTGCACCTCTCCGGCGAGCATCGGCTACTGCCGCCTTGAACTCATTACCAACCTCCAGAGTCAGCGCATTTAATGACTCCGGCCTATTTAGAGTTAGCACGCAAACAACGCCATGCATTTCGAGTTGAATCGTTTGGTAGCCCATTGCAAAATCTTACTGCATGAAAGGCGCAGAAATCCCTCTAAGGAAATTGCTTGCTGCGTAAACCTTTTTTTATTCCAAGCGAGCGCACGTGCCAGTAACAATTGCTCGGGAGACTTCCGGCTGGCTGTTCTGATATCGAAATCCAGCTATGTTCCCTGCTGACTTGCTCGACTTGCACTAAAACATTCGCCACAGAGCACCGGTCGGCCGCTGGATGGCTTGAACGGTACGGTGTCCGCTTTTCCGCATTGATCGCAGGTGATGTCGAATCGCTGCCGCTCTCCGCCTGGCCCTCTTGAGCCGCCAAAGTTTGCTCGACGCGCATCTCGGCAGGGCTTGCATCGTTTTGGGTGAGTCAGATTACGTTCTTTGTAATACTCCTGTTCGCGTTCGGTGAACGGGAAGGGGTTTCCACATTCCGTGCACGTGATTTCAAGGTCTGGCATGACGCTTTTTCTCCTGGAAGGACGAAACTGAGGTGTCTGCCCTCTGTGGGTTTGGGAGCGGTGACACTAGCTTGTCTTACGGCTTAACGATTGGCTGGTTCAAGAGTGGCCAGAACTTTGTAGCGGCTCTCAACCTAACCCCTCAGGCATCGCGTCCCGAAACGGTCTAAGTGCGCCAGAGTTTACTCCACCGCAACGCTTCTATTCAAACTTTTATCCGGGTCTGGCGAGACGGGAATCGTGTCAGCGTCCTGACTGCTAGTCTCGATACAGTGCAGCAACGTGCGCGAGTACCGTTTGACCAAGCGTGTGCAGGTTGTACCCGCCTTCCAGGCACGAAACGACCCGCCCCTTACAGGTGTCGCCCGCCCATTGCTTCACTGCCTGTGTCATCGCAATGAAGTCCACGTCTTCGAGCAGCAGTTGACCCAGCGGGTCGCCCTGGTGTGAATCAAAACCCGCGGACAAAATCACGAGGTCAGGTTTGAACTTCGAGGCTATCTCATCAAGCGCCGCGTCGAACATTCGTCTCTGTTCTCCGGCCCGCGTTTGGGCTTTCACTGGAACATTCAGCGTGTAGTTCTTCCCCCGGCCAACGCCAGTTTCGCCGCGCGAGCCAGTCCCCGGGTACCAGGGATATTGATGCATTGAAAAGAAGAAGACGGCTGGGTCGTCATAGAAAATACCCTGCGTACCGTTCCCGTGATGCACATCCCAATCGACAATCGCCACCCGCTCGATCTCTGCATAATGGTTTTGCGCGTATCGAGCCGCCACAGCGACATTGTTGAAGAGACAGAAGCCCATCGAGCGCTCAGCTGTGGCGTGATGACCAGGAGGGCGCACCGGAACAAAGGCATTGGTTGCTTCGCCACTCATAACCAGGTCGATTGCCTGACAAGCCGCTCCCGCGCCGCGCAGAGCTGCATCCATCGAGCGCATGGAAACCACTGTGTCGGCGTCCAGGTAACCAACGCCTTCGCTCACAGCCCGCTCCACAGCCTTGTAATGCTGCGGAGTATGGCACGCCTGAACATCCCCACGTGGTGCTTCCCTCGCCTGAGTCTCAAGCAGCCTGGGCCAGAGTTCAGTGTCTCCACGCAGCGCGTTCATCACCACTGTGTAACGTGAGGGAGACTCTGGATGACCGGGTCCGGTGTCATGCTCCTGGAACACAGGGTGGTAAACGATTGCTGTAGTCATCGTGAATAGCGTAAATCGTAAATCGTGAATCGTAAATGGGAAATCGGAACGCCCGAATGGCCGCCGCGCTCGCCAGGTTCAGGCTACCAACAGTAAGAACGTTCGAAGAGACATCGCCGGACATAAGTCCCGTTCAGTTCTCGCCCAAGATCTACGATTTACGATTTACGATTCACGATTTACGCCGCTTGGAGGGTGTCTCAATCTGACCCCGGACCCCTGACGAGGGAGAATCGAAATCATACGGATGCCCAAAGCCGGTGCCGGTAACCTTAATGATCTCTCCACTCAAATCTCTCAAAATCCTGAAGCGTTTATACATTCCCTGGAAGTAAGAGCAACTTTCTGGCAGCGGGAATGCCGATTGCTCATCGTCACACTAGTACGAGTATTCAAATTAGATAGTCGAGTTCCGAACTGAATGTTCAAGAGGTCTGGTCTGGACCGGACTCAATCATAGGAGGAAGCAGATGGCTTACGAAGCAGAGTCAAAAAGAAGTAGAGTAGTCGTTGAAACACCTACGGCCCGGCGTGAAGTCACACAAACAGAAGCAGTCAGAGGGCCTGATCGCGAAGGCGTCTCAGGAGCAACAGTAGGCGTGATCGTGGTGCTGGGAGTTGCCCTGGTCACGATACTTGTGTTGTTTCTGATGAGCGGCCAAACAATCGAAACCGCGAACGACAATCTCGCGGCCCAGCAAACCGCACCGCCACCAACCACCATTGTGCAGCAGCCTGCGCAGCAACCGCCCGTAATTATTCAGCAGGCGCCGCCGGCACCGCAGCAAGCGCCGATTATCGTCACTCAGCCCGGAGCGGGTAGCTCAACCTCAAGCGGTTCAAATGATGCCGCGATCCAGATTGAGATAGACAAGAAGATTCTGGAAGATCCCACGTTCGGGCCATTGGGGATCACAGTCTCGGTACTAGATGGCAAAGCAACGTTGATTGGAACTGTAAAGAGCGAGGGCCTTAAATCGCAGTTTGAAAAGATGGTCCGCAACGTCAAGGGCGTAAAGCAAGTCGACAATCAGATCATCGTTAGCGGCTGATTACTCCTCCAGCTCAAAACAAGCAGCGCCGCAGTTCTCAGGAACTGCGGCGCTAGTAATTGTGGCGCGTCAACTCTGTGGGCCTCCCAAGTTACTGCGGAAAGGGCGCGCTCCCGGAGTGACACCCTACAACGCATTTGTCTTGAGCCCCGCCCCTCAATTTTGCACGCCCAGAGGGTTCCCTTTCGAAGTATTTTTAGACCCCTTGAACCTTTATCTCACCGGTACTCAATGATGTATCCACTGTCAAGCTGTCTTCCTCGCCTGCAATCAACAGCCTTCGTTCATCGCCCCTGGTGTGAAACGTAACTTCTTCGATCAGACAATGCACCGGCGCAGGAGTAAGCTGTCTTAGTCCTTCGGCGCGAAGTCCTTCGCGGAGTAGCAGCTCGATGTCAACTTGAATCTCTGATCGTTTGTCTTCGTCGGCATCCAACTCGCCAACCGTTACTGGGTGCGGCAGTAAACCCATTTCGCCGTCCAGATAGATCGTCCAAATGAATCCGATATCGAGCAGCACATACAAGGCCAGATCGTGAATGAAATGGCCGAGCACGGTTGCGCCTATCACATGCGCAATAACGTGGTCCTGGTGGGTTGTTGTATCCCTATCGGACCACTCGGTTGCCATTTTCCTATAGACCGCCTCAGCTTTTGACATATGCTTACGGATTGAACGGTTGTTTCAGATTTGTTGTCCGAGTAAATCCGAGGTTAGATTTCGGACTGGCTCCAGTTAACCCCAACACCAGTCTTACTGACTCCGCCAGAAGCGTTCACGGAATTCGACCGACACGAGAAAAGCCTTGATCATCTCAGCGCGCTTGACGCGACCCAGCGCAACCGAATCAATGCGCACGTCCTCGCCGGGCAGGCTGTGCTGGTTCAGTTTGTTAAGCCAGAAGTCAAACCCCGCGTAGCTCGTGTCGGGCGCGTCATTCGGATTTCGTCTCAAGTAGCCGATGTATTGCATCAGCACGAATGCCTGGTTGTACTGCCGGTCATAAACCGAACCGCTATTGATCACGGACAACAGGGCATCAGCCCGTCCGTTCACGTCGCCGGGAGTGAACTCGGCGATGGCTGCATTGCGCTCGGCCGTAGTCGGAACGACCTGCAAATTCGCAAACAAGCCGTCCACATATGCAGCCGCCGGCATGCTGGTGGGAAAACTGGCGACGAAGTCGGCACGCTGCACCCAGGTTCTGGCAAAGCTGAGCATGTTAGCGGCAAGTTGCTGTTCCCAATTCACCTGCCCAACGACAACGTCTCTACCAACTTCCTGAGTGTCGCGTAGGAACTCGCTGTAACGCGGTAGTCCGCGCGGGCGCGCGGTACTGTCGGTGAACGAAGCCTTGTATGTACGGACCACGAGGAAGCCCGTGCTTTGAAATTCTATGGAAAGGAAAAAGGCCGCGGAAACATTTTCACGGCGGTCCGTGAGACAGACTGGGTCTGAACCGCATAGCTGAAGCTGGCCTGTCCAGAACGCCAGGCCTTGAGGGTCCGACTGACGGTTCAGAAAATCATGGTAGTGCTGAGCTGCGAAAGTTGTGTTGTCATCAATCGGGTTTGTGGTTCCGTTAACCGTCTCATCATCGGTGATAACGAGCGGTACCATACTCTGGTTGCCGAGACTTGTCCCGCCGGCCGGATTCCTCAACTCCACAGTCAGGTTCTCCGTGCCTTCAGCGTAAGCATCATCGGTGATGAGCACGGCGAAGGTCTTCTCTGTTTCGCCGGGACCAAACACCAGGGTACCTTCAGCGTGAGTAAAATCGGACTCTTGGTTGGCTGAGTTCTCGTTGGTTATGTATCCGACTGTTTGAGCTGCACCCGTTGCCCCGGTTCGAGTGACACCGACAATCACGCTTGTGCAGTCCTCTATGACTTGAAATTGCGCAGAGTTGAACTGCACGGTTGAAGTGATCGGGGTCGGTGAAGGGGTCGGAGTTGGAGTTGGCGCGGGTGCGTTGTCGGTTACACTGAAGATGGTGCCGTTATTGTAGTTTGCGACGTAGAGGTTTCCCTGTTCATCTTCGCCGAAAGTAGAAATGCCAATGCTGGTGTCGAGCAGTTCGGTGGCTTGCCAGGCTCCGCTCACTTGCCGTAATCCCCAGATTCGTCCCGAGCAGAAGTCGCCGTAAAAAAACAAACCCTGCATGCGCGGGTATGTCGTTCCCCGATACACATACCCACCCGTAACCGAACATCCCAGACCGTGGCCATACTCGGTGACGGGAAGCGTCAATCCTGTCATGTTGCAGTTGGTTAATGGATTGAAGCAGTGGAAACCTTCCATGATCCGCCAGCCGTAATTCTCACCGCCGGTGCTCGCGGCCGGCTGAAAATTTACTTCCTCCCAATTGCCCTGACCCACGTCGGCGACGAAAAGATCACTTGTCTGGCGGTCGAACGAAAAACGCCACGGGTTTCGCATTCCCCAAGCCCATATTTCAGGTCGAAATCCTGTTCCTACAAACGGATTGCTCGGGGGCACGGTGTAGGTTGTGGGACTTCCTGTCTCGACATCGATACGCAGAATCTTTCCGAGGAGGTTGTTGCGGTCCTGCCCGCGATTATCCGGATCGCCGCCCGACCCCCCATCACCTGTGCCAATGTAGAGGAAGCCGTCTAGCGGACTGAAGGCCAGCTGTCCGCCATTGTGATTCGCGTGCGTCGGATGGTCGACGCCCAGGACGATTTGTTCACTGTTGAAGTCAGCAATGTCGGCGTTACCCACACTAACTCGGTAGCGGGCGATCACAATGTTGCCGGCTGGATTGGTGTAGTTGACGTAGAAGTATTGCTTGGTCGCAAAGCCGGGAGGAAAAGCGAGTCCCAGGAGGCCACGTTCGCCGCCCGTCGAGATCCGTGTACTGATATTGAGGAACGGCGTCGAAGACAGTGTCCCGTTTCTGATGATGCGGATTTGCCCGTTCTGCTGGGCGACAAAGATCCGCCCGCTACCGTCGGCTGCGTGCGTGATGCTGACCGGCTGCGTCAGCCCGCTAATTGGAGACGCCAATAAGAGCGAAGGCAATTCGGACGACTGGGCAATGGCCGTCTCCATTACGGTCGGGCCTGCGGCCCCCGTTAGCAGGGTCGCGAACAGGCAAGCGCCCAGAAGAACCCACACAACATGAACACGTGACTTCATACACCTTCCGTTCTTGATATCGGGTGTTGGTTGAGGGGGGGCAGGAGACTGGATCAGTGTAGCTCATGAAGCTCCGCGTAGAAAGACATTTAATCAGGCCACTACTCCGCTGGCCTTTAAAACCCTATGATGAGATAGGTTTGCACAACCTGGGACGGCAGTTTATTGTCGTGGCCGGAGACTTCAGATGGATCAGGATCTAATGCGATTTGGGCTGGCAGCTTTTGTCACTCTGCTGGTCGTGGTCGACCCGCCGGGAGTCGTGCCTATCTTCGTTGCTCTTACTAAGGGTGAAGAGCCGGCGCGGCGGCGCAAGATTCTGACTCGAGCAGTACTGATAGCTTTCGGAGTCGCGCTCTTCTTCCTGCTCGCAGGCCGCGCGGTACTCTCCTACCTCGGCGTCACAGTGTACGCCTTTGCTATTAGTGGCGGCGTCCTTCTTTTCGCCACTGCAATGCCGATGTTGTTCGGACAACGTGGTGGCCTGCAAGCCCCCGACGGTAGAGAACGCGGTTCGATGGGGCAAGACATCTCAGTCTTCCCGTTGGCAATTCCGATGCTCTCAGGTCCGGGTCTGATCGCCACGATTCTGCTGCTCACTTCGCAAGTCAACAGCGATCCGCGCCGGTTGTTTGCCGTCGCGTTGGCGACCGCCCTGGTGTTTTTGGTAACTTTTATTTCTTTGTATCTGGGAGCCCGGCTCATCGCGCTACTAGGTGAGGGTGGCGTGCACATTGCCACGCGGGTAATGGGAATCGTTTTGGCAGCGCTGGCTGTACAGTACGTTTTAAACGGCGTTAGCGGGTACTACACTTCGCTCATGTCTCGCTGAAGGCCAAAGCGATGTTGGATTGTTCCAAACAGGAACGGCGTGGCCGGCTAGATCTGAGGTTCTCTCACGACGTTCCGGATCAGGCCCAGCCGGGCCAACAGTCGAATCACGTATCCTGAGACGTCGATCTGATACCAACGCCAGCCGTGCACTGCAGCCGCCGGCCGCGCGTGATGGTTGTTGTGCCAGCCTTCTCCGAGCGTTAAGAGTCCCAGCCACCAGACGTTCCGGCTCTCGTCTCGAGTCATATTCGGGCGTTTTCCCAGGACATGGCACACGCTATTAATGCACCAGGTCAAGTGCCACAAGGTCAAGGTTCTGAGCACGGTTCCCCATAACACACCACGCCAGCCCGCGACCGCGAAACAAAACAGCGCAGTAAGCACCCAGGGCATAACGAACAGAACCTTGTAATCAAGGACCCGCAACCAGGGATCGCTTCCGGATACGTCAGGGACAATCTCCCGGTAATCGCTTCCCTCTTTTGCGTCGCGAGTCATCACCCATCCCACGTGCGCGTGTAGAAATCCCATCAGTGGTGAATGAGGATCGCCATGTTTGTCGGCCATCTGGTGGTGACGACGGTGAATCGCCGCCCAACGCGCCGGTCCTCCTTGCAATGCGGCGGCGCCCATCCACGCGAGCAGGCGTCTTAGCCAACGAGGCGACACAAAGCCCCGATGCGTGAGCAGACGGTGGTAGCCGATGCCTATAGCGAAGGTCGTCGCCAGATACAGGCCCAGAAACAAGACCAGGTCAACTGGCCGAGGCCAGAACCACAACCCCAGGAGACCGCCGGCATGTAAGCTAACGACAAGAAAGCTGTGGGTCCAATTCAGCTGAGAAAGTTTAGGCGAGTTTTGTTGTTTAGCGGGACTGATTGTGGACTCGGTCACCAATAGTCGTCTTCCTTATCTTGTTTTAGTTGGCGTCAATGCTGTCAGGTTTCTACCCTATTCCAGGTAGTGTTCACCTAACCTGGTTTGCAGAGCTACCGGCACGGCCTTCCAACTGGCCATAGCTAGTGACTGCGGTGTGAAGTCTGCTGAGATAACCCGCGAGACGCGCCATTGGGCAGCATTCTCCTCATAAAGCCAGCGATAGTAGGGGCCATTCCCACGCCGGCTATAGAAGACCTCGTGACTGTTGCGAAGATCGGTTCCATTGGGCTTGATATAGACTCGTAGTCCGTTCATCGTCATGTGGTCGCTTTCGGTCGGTTTACGCTATCGATTGTGACTTTCCACTCAAGGGTCGATCAAAGCCTCCGTCGTTGGCCTTCATAGCCGGGACAGTGAAGGGCACCAACCCTCGCTTCACTTCCTCGAGCGCAATAGTGGTGTTTCTTCGTTTCAGCGGATCAGTCTCGATGCGTGGCTTTGACCCATGCAGTAATTGCTTCGTTCTCAAGCCGGCTACGATAATTAGCCGAAACCTCGAATCAATTCCCGGCCACACCCCTTCGTTGGCAACATCGCTGAAATCATTTCTCGTAGCTTTGTGTGTTACAGCCATAGTGTTTACTTCTCGGTCCTTCTCGGTCCTCATGAATAAAGTTAGCCCATGCCGTCACAGGCGATTACTACAACAGCCCGAGCAGTAGATACACTGCCGGAACTCCAAGTCCAACCACGACGCCTATTTGCAACAAACTGATAGCTGAGCTCCGGCAATTCGGGCACCTTACTGCCCAAAGGCGCATTATCGTTCCACAGTTGCGGCATGACCAAATCATCATTCGACTGCATTATCCTTCGGTCGTCCGTTACCATTGTGCATTACTAGAGCGAGCTGAGCGTGATCTAGCGCACGACCGCGGCTCAGATTGATAGAAGGATCGCCTACAAGCCAGAAGCAAGCCTTTCCTTCATCCGTGGTTGTAAGTTTCACAAACGCAGCCTCATCCAACACCACCGGTTTAAAGCATTCCATCCCGGTGTCACGCGACCGAGCTATCATGGCCTCGCGGATGCTGTGAAAGATTGGCACGCGAAACTTGCCGTGGTCATCAAGCGCGAACCAGTCACCATTGGCACGCTGCATGGCATACAGAGTGTTAATTACCATTTCCCAGAGCGCTCTCTTCTTCGCACGCTGACGCTTGCGGAAAGGTTCTGAGCGCGCTGCAGCCTGGTAGGTGCGTTTCCGCCCAAGTCGAATTGTATTGGTGTGCGTGCGAGCATCAGGATTCCTTGGCACTAGTCGCGTTTTTTGCAAAAACAACAGACGGCACAAGGAGAGGTGCGTTTCGCGCTAATCCTGATGTCGAGAGTACGTTTCTTGAGAACAGCCAGTCAGCTCAGAAAGTATAACATGGATCGTCTGAACCCGGGTCTCTTCAGTAACGTGAAGGTCGAACACGTTCAATCCGCCTTCCTCATTCCCAGTGAAAAAACTGTGCTCAAACCCTAAGCTGCCGCCCATCCGCAACCTTACCCTACGCTGGCCGCGCTTATATGTCAAGTACAGAATATATCTTGTATAGACAATATTGCTCGCATGTGGTAAATAGTTCCACGGAGGGCAGACTATGATTGAAATTCGAGTCGACCAGCTACTGGAGGCGCAGGGGCGAACCTTCTACTGGTTGGCTAAGGAAACGGGAATCAGCCATACCACGCTCTGGCGTTTCAAGAAAGGAAAAGCGCTCGGAATCAATTTCGAGACCCTGGAGAAAATGTGCCTCGTGCTTCGCTGCCAACCCGGCGATCTCCTCACGTTCGTCAACGAAACGCAGAGTCGCAAGAACCGCAGCACAAAAAGGCAAGCAACAGTAACCGTGGGTCTTTTATCTGCTGGTCATGCCCGTCGGCCCAAACGGGCTATCTAAATAAAGACTAAGTGCACCTCATTGCGATTAGGTCAGTGCGTGCTGGTCGAACACAAAAAGAGTAGATCTCTCGGCTGGCTGCCGCCGCTGGATTTCAAAGCAGAAGCTGCGTAGAATACCGTGCGTTGTCCCCCTTTCAGCGAAGCGCCAGTCGGAAGTACCAGCCGAGGGCCGAATCAACCCCCTAAAAGTGAGTAATGCGCCGACGCCCAAGGGTGGCCTGTGCTTCGGCAATGCCAGGTGCGATTTGACGATAATTCCACAAGTACTCCGAGGGAGGCTCTCTTGATCAACCCAAACCATGACGAGAACGGTGTCTCCGAGATTTTTCACGGCAACCCTGATGACGTCAGCACGTGGAACCTTGCGCCGCAAATGGATTGGCGCGGGATGAGTGGTTCTGAGCACTTTGTTCAGTTCTACGATGCGGACGGTTTTCTGCTGAGCTCGCTAAGCGGTTTCATTGGCACGGCCATTAACTCGGGTGATGGTGCTTTGGTTGTAGCGACCAGTGCTCACCGAGAAGGTCTCGACGAGCTATTGCAGGCTAACGGGTTGGACTTAATCAGCGCAAAGGCGCGCGGTCAATACGTTTCACTGGATGCGGCGGAGACTCTCTCGAAGTTTATGGTGGACGGATCGCCTGAGCCGAGGCGCTTCACCCAGGTTATTGGAAAGATGATCGAGAGGGTTAGGGATGGCCGCAATTGTGTAAGAGCATTCGGCGAGATGGTTGCGCTCCTTTGGGCGGAGGGCAACTATTCAGCCGCCATCCGGTTGGAAGAACTATGGAACGATCTGCAGAAGAACTATTCCTTTTCCCTATTCTGCGCCTATCCAATGAACGGTTTTAGCGGTGAGAAATTTGTAGAACCGCTCGCGGGCGTTTGTACTGCCCACTCCCGCGTAATTCCGGCCGAGAGTTACGCCGATTTGGTTAACCACGACGACCGCGTCCGGGCAATTGTCCAGTTACAGCAGAAGGCAAAAACGCTGCAAGCTGAAATCAAGCAACGTGAAGAAGTTCAGGAAGAACTACGGGCTTCGCTGTTTCGCGAACAGATGGCCCGGGCGGAGGCGGAAAGTGCCAATCGCATGAAGGACGAGTTTCTGGCCACGGTCTCGCATGAACTTCGCACTCCGCTTAATGCCATCATGGGCTGGTCGCATATGCTTCGTAGCGGCAGGCTCGATCAAGCAACGATGGTGCGCGCATTCGAAACGATCGACCGCAATGCAAAGTCACAGGCACAACTGATAGAGGATATTCTGGATGTGTCGCGCGTGATCACGGGCCGCCTTCGACTCAACATGGGACCAGTTGATCTGGCCTCGGTCATCAATTCGGCGATTGACTCCGTGCAGTTGGCTGCCGATTCAAAACACATTCAATTAGAGGTGACACTCGATCCTTCGGTTCGTCATACCGTGGGTGATTCCAGCCGCTTGCAGCAGGTGGTATGGAACCTCCTGGCTAACGCGATCAAATTCACCCCTTCAGGAGGCAGGGTTGAAGTTCGAGTCGAGCGAGCCAACGCAGCTCTCCAGGTCTGTGTAAGTGACACGGGGCAAGGCATCAGCTCGGATTTTCTCCCTTTCATCTTTGACCGCTTCCGTCAAGCAGATTCCACCTCCACGCGCGCTCACGGCGGTCTTGGCCTGGGCCTCGCAATCGTAAGGCACTTGGTTGAGCTTCATGGGGGCAGCGTCCAAGCCGACAGTGCCGGATTGGGAGAAGGCGCTACGTTCACGATCAGGCTTCCTCTCGCGGTTAATAAAATACCAGCAAAGACGGGTAACCAGAGGTCGGAGAATTCCTGGTCGCCTCAGGATTCCCGGCGACTCGCTGAACCTGTTAATTGCCTGGAAGATGTCCGCGTGCTGCTGGTAGACGATGATAGAGATAATCTTCAAATACTAGCGACGATGCTTAGCGGGCTCAGGGCCAACGTACAAACCGCCGCGTCGGTCACGGAGGCGTTTGAACTGCTTGAGTGGTATACGCCCGATGTAGTTGTGTCTGATCTGGCTATGCCGGGAGAGGATGGATACTCGCTCATTGATAAGCTAAGAGCTATTGAAAATCTCAAGAACACTCCGGCGGTGGCACTAACCGCGTATGTGCGAGTCGAGGACCGCACGCGCGCCTTGTTTGCTGGATTCAATATGTTTGTGTCGAAACCAGTGGAGCCGAACGAGTTAATTGCAGCCATCGCGAACCTAGCTAAAACGCAACCCTGATCAATTTGGTCGTCGATAGCGATCGGATATCGTTAGTTGGATTTGTCCCGATAGAGATTGGCGACTAGAGGTCTCTGGGCGGAAATCGCTCGTTATCCTGTTCTCGAAGAAACGGTAATACGTTCCCTTAATCAAGCACTCGCTCTCCGGGTTCCTCTGCACGATGCTCGGTGATCTGAGTACGGCTATCCGCGTATCTATCACGGTACTCAGTACCGTCATCGGTCGTAATGCCTCTGAATAGCATGGCTTCATCTGCTTCAGTGCCTTTTTCCCGCAGTTCGGCCTGCACCTGATTCCAACTCAATCCGCTACCAAGGATTTGATTCGGACGCTTGACCAGATAATGTCTTGTGTCTCGACTGACAAGCTTTGGTTTGCTCATAAGGTTCTACGCCTGCTCATGCGGTTGGGGCTGGTTTCCGTGTTCTCTTGTCTTGCATTACTTGCTCTTTGGACTTACGCCAATCGTGGACCATGCGTTGCAAGCTGGGCTCGTATCGAGCGAAATCCTGAGAGACCAAATCCGCCGTCGATTTGGTTACCTGAAACGCAGGTTGCTGCTCTGCATCTTCATCGGGCGCCGGCATCTGGAAAAGCTCGGTAGTGTCCTCGTCGACGATGACCGTAACGCAGCACCAATCTAGCTGTTTCATAGTCATTGCTTTAGTTTCTTGGTAATTGAGCTGTGGGTTTCAGGTGATCTGGAAGATCCCAGAGGAGCTGAGAAGAGAGCAAGCTGCGACTCGGTTCGAAAGCCATCTTACGCTAAGAGATGGTATATGTCAAGTATAGGATATATCTTGGATCAACAATACTCACTTGATTAGGCAAACGCGTGGACGCGTGATAGGGTACGCAGCGAAACGAGTCCAGCTTACTCCCTTCTCAGCTCCTCTGGGATCTTCCAGATCACCTGAAGTCAACAGCTCAATAATCAAAGGAGCAACTATGTTCACACGTCACGTCATAATGGAACTAAAGCCCAATACCGCCGCCGAATTTACCGACATCGTTGAGGGCAAGATTATCCCGCTGCTGCGCAAACAGAAGGGATTTCGCGATGAGCTCACTTTTGTCGCCCCTGATCGCTCGGAAGCTATTGCGATTAGCTTCTGGGACACGAAAGAGTCGGCGGACGCTTACAATGAGTCAGGATATCCTGAGGTTTTGAAGACCCTCAGCAACCTGGTGAAGGGAGCTCCCAGAGTTGGGACCGCTGAGCTTGCCACGTCAACCCTTCACAAGCTCGCTGCCGCGAAGACAGCGTAGAGTAGACGGATTTTCTAGTCTCAAGAGGGCGGACATCCGCCCTCTTTTTCTGCAGGCCGTTTGAATGCGGCGTGAGATCTGATTGGGCTATACAATTATTTTTTCACAAACTTCAGAGCCACACCGTTCATGCAGTAGCGCAAGCCCGTTGGTTCTGGCCCATCTTCAAAAACGTGTCCCAGATGCGCCTCGCATCTCGCGCAGAGTACTTCCGTACGGGTTGCTGCCAAGCTGTTATCCACTTCTTCGACGACATTCTCCTTGGCAATCGGTTTCCAGAAACTGGGCCACCCAGTGCCTGAATCAAACTTAGCCTTTGAGCTGAACAAGGGTAGCCCGCAACCAGCGCATTCAAAGACGCCCTGCTCGTGACTTTCATTGAGCGGACTTGAGTAGGGTGCCTCAGTTCCCTTCTTCCGCATCACGTGATACTGCTCGGGAGTAAGGATACTTTTCCATTCGGCGTCTGTTTTGGTCACTTTTCTAACTCCTTTAGAAACCTTGCTCTTGCTCGTATCTTGCCCGAAAGAGGTGGAAACAACAGGCAGGCTTGAAAGAGCTGTCAATCCTGTCAGCGCGATGCCTGATGAAAGAAAGGAACGTCTATTCACGGTAAAGACCTCAATACTGAAGATGACCATCTGTGAATAAAATTACGCTACCACGTAGCCTGCTGGATGTTTAGTCAGGAAGAGCCGCTCGCAAATCCGGGCTTTTCGTCCCTCGAGTCTTTACTGCGCGTGGGCTCCGCCTCGCTTCCTCACGGACCCCTTTAGTCTCGTTGAAGTGTCAGATGCTTGTTGCATCCGAAATATTTCCGCCACTAATGGACTAGCCCGACTGATCAATCTCTGCCCTTTTGGCGTCTACATCTTGAATCAACGAACGTGGCACCATCGTTGCAGTTGCCCGCACCGTCTTTAGCCTTGGCTTGAAACGGAGACCGCCGTAATCGGTTCAGGTTGGGCTGCAACTGAGCCATCGCGGCACGAATCGAGGGAAACCATAATGCTGAAAATAAATCTATGTTGTGCACTGTCCTGCCTGCTCCTCCTGAGTACTATTGCTGAGCCAGTGGCAGCCCAACAGGCTTACCAACCAACTGCGGCGGGAGAACTCGCCGCCACTATTAAGCCGGCAACTGCCCAACAAGCCGACCCGCAGGCGGCAACAGTAGAAAAGATCAAGATCAAGATTGCCAAGCTGGGAGTTGGGTCCAAAGCAAAGGCCACTATCAGACTCAAGGACGGATCTAAAACAAAGGGTTACATTGCCCAGGCTGGGGAAGACAACTTCGTGATTCGCGATCGGAAAACTGATGCGCCGACCACGATTCGGTACGCGGACGTCGCGAAGGTCGAAGAAAACAGAGGTCATTCGACTGCCAGAAATATCGCCATCGGCGTCGGCATCGGTGTGGGGGCCCTGCTCCTGGCAATAGCAATTTCGATCGCCCATCTTGATTGAGCCGCCCGGGTAGTGCGAACGACGCTTTTGCAGTAGTAGGCAATATCGTTGAGGAAGTTTTGCCGTTATGTCGTGTGGCCTAAGGCAAGCGAGATAACTGGCATAGTATCTTAAGATCGATCACATTGACGCTCGAACAAAAAGAAACCGCCGCGAAGCACGCGCAGCGGTTCCCTTGTGGAGCACACCAGCCTGACAACTTTACTTACACTTTGAATAACCACAATCGCGACAGAAATCACAGCCACTGGCATGTTCGAGCTGGCCTTTGCACTCGGGACAGATGCCAATCATCGTCGACATGATGGCGCCGGTGACCGGCGTAGTCGGCACTTGTGCATTGGCCTGCGCCTGTTGCTTTCCGAGAGCCCGCGCCGAATCGGGGAGAGTTTGCAAACGGCGGTTTGTGATCATGATGCACTCCGCGACGGCCTGTTCGGGCGAGGTCAGTAGACGCTCGTTGAACCAAACCGCGTGGGTGCCGGTAACCTTGTTAAGACTGTAAGCCACTTCCGCGGCATCGAAGCCCCCACGTAGCATCTTCGATGCGAGAAGTCCTACACCTCCGCTGATCGGTCCGGTGGCGAACACTTCCTGGATCATGCGGGTATCGTGATTGACCGTAACGTAGAGATTCTGACCGTCAAAAGGAATCTGCCAGGTGGCGCCGCTTAGCTCGCGCGGACGCTCGATACGAATCGCCGTCAGTTCCGGCGCGGTAATTCCATCTTCGGACCGCAGTCTCGCTACGCTTTCTGCTTGCGCCTTAGCTTCATCGTCGGCCTGTTCCCTTACCAATGCTCCGGCTTCAGCTCGAGCTAGGCCTTCCGCTTCCGGATCGATAGCAACGACGTACGCCGCATCGGCGTGGCTTGCGGGCGGCGCGTCAAGGACTTCCGAGGTCGCTTCGGTGTTGCAGGCGGTCTCGCTCTTCGCATCCATATCTGGGGCCTTCATTGACGTGAGCACCTGATTTTCGCGGGAGCCATCGCGATAATAACTGACCGCTTTGCAACCCAGCTGGCGTCCTAACCGATAGAGTCTGTCCACCGACTCGACAGTGTCATCCACCGCGCCGTTGCAGGTCTTCGAGACGCTGTTATCGACATTGCGCTGGGCCGCCGCCAGCACATGAATGTGTTGTTCAGCGCTGATATTCATCGCCGAGATAAAGTACGGTGGCAGGTCGCTTTCGTGCTCACATACGTAAGCGGCGGCGGCATCGATCGACTCCTGGTCGGTTTGGTCAACATCAATTCCCAGAGCCTGCGCCGCCAGCGTGTGTACATAGGTGCGCGTGCCCAGCGTATCTTTGCGCACATAGGCCCATGAAAAATTCGGTTCGATGCCAGAAGAGGTTTCCGCAACAAGGGAAATCGTTCCGGTGGGTGCGATGGTAGTGACTTCGTAGTTACGCGGCGTTAGCGGAACATCGCGGGGGATGCCGATCTGATTGTAGAGGAAGTCCTCATAAGCCTCGCGGTTCGGCTCAAACTCCGGGAACGTCCCTTTCTCAGCTCCGATTCTGATGCTGGCGATCCACGACTCACGGCGAATGAAGCCCATCATCTCATCCATCAGGTAAATGGATGCTGGCGATCCATAGGTGATTTTGAGATTCAAACAGAGGTCGGCAAAGCCCATGATTCCAAGGCCGACGGGCCGGGTGCGACTGACTACGTCGTTAATCTCCGGGAGCGGCCAGGCGCAGGTATCGATTACATCGTCGAGAAACCTGGTGCAAAGATGAGTAACTTCCCGGAGCCGATCCCAATCAACGCGATGCTCAGCGTCATAGAACTTCGCCAAATCAATCGAGCCGAGATTGCAGGAGTTTGAAAAATGAAGAAACTGTTCACCGCAGGGATTGCATGAATAAATCGGCCCCATCGACTTCATCATGTGGTTATGACGATTCACCTCGTCGATGAAAGCAATACCCGGCTCGGCATACTTGTGTGCGCTGGCAACGATACGATTCCATATGTCGGGCGCGAACACCATTCCCGGACGCGGCGGTTCTTCAATAGTGCATTTGGAGAGATCCGCATTCACATACGATTTCTTGTCCGGGAAAGTCAGAGTTGAGCCATCAGCACTCCGGTAGACAACATAGTCGCCGTCTCGCACCGGATCATAGATCGAGTCATTCCACGACTCGCTGTTGAACTCGAGCTGAAACCACTCGTTGTTGTCCACAGCTCTGAGGAACTTGTCGGTGACATTGACGGATATGTTGAAGTTGGTTAGTGAGTGCTGATCGTTCTTGGCATGAATAAAGCGCAGCACGTCAGGATGCGTGACTCGTATCATTCCCATGTTTGCGCCGCGGCGAACACCTCCCTGCTTAACCACATCAGTCACCTGATTGACAATATTCATGAAAGAAACAGGGCCTGAGGCGACGCCGCGCGTCGAGCCAACCAACGCACCAGAGGGACGGAGGAATTCATACGTCATTCCGGTGCCGCCGCCGGTCTGATGAATAGTCGCGGCAGCCTTAGCGTGGTCCATGATGCCGGTGATCGAGTCTGGAACATCAAGCACAAAGCACGCAGCCAGTTGTCCATTAGCTTTGCCGGCATTAACCAGACAGGGCGTATTGGGAACAAACTCACGCGCGAGCATTACCTGGCTCATCATTTCGAAG
>JAMQPH010000855.1 GCA_023717605.1 Pyrinomonadaceae bacterium | reverse complement strand
GATCAGGATACTGTTCAGCGTTACATTTTGTGTTTGTCCAACTTTCACGGGCTTGGGCCAATCTTTCCAGAGCCAGCGCATGGCCTCGGGAAAGATCGCGGTAGCGTGTTTGCCAGTGTGGCCGCCATCGCCCCATGCGTGCGCGACTTCGTATCCGGCGAATATTAAAGCGCGCTCCATTGTTTGATTCACCATCCACCAGTCGCCAGCGTATATATTGAGGTCGTTCGATCCGTCCTGAAGGTAAACACGAATCTGCTTAGGTTCATATTTTCTGATCAAGGTCGGGTAACGCATGCCGCCGCGCAGATCGACGAAAGTTCCGATTGAGCTGAAGACGCGCGTAAACGCCTCTGGCCGTTCCCAGGCTGCGGTGAAGGCTGCGATCGCACCACTGCTGGCACCGCCAATTGCGCGGTCGTTTCCATCGTGAGAAAGCTTGATCTCTCGTCCATCGGATGTTTTCTTCTTTTCTACATCCGGCAAAAGCTCTTCGATCAGGAAACGAGCGTAGCTGTCGCCAAGGCCGTCATATTCGTAGCTGCGATTAAAACGATCCAATGCCGTCGTCTGGTCCAGCGCTCTCAATACTCCGGGCGCCACGAATACGGCGACGATCACAGGCAGCTGTTTTTTGTGAATGAGATTGTCAAAGACGGTTGGCGCTTCGAAGCGAATACCGTCCTGCTGAACGTACACGCAGGCCGGACGCTCGGGTTTGTATTGCGCCGGAACATAAACCCAATAGTCGCGGGCCGTGCCCGGGAAGATCTTGGACCTGGCGAAAGTGAACTTCAGAATTTCGCCCTTCGGCACCTCCGCCTGCGGCTTCGAGTCAGGCCCGGGCTCATAGTTGTCAGTTGTTTGCGAAAAAAGAGGCAGGGACAGAAAGAGCAATAACGCGCAGAGGAGGAAGACTTTTGCAAGTGTCATAGTTTTGGGTTTTACTAGAAATCAGGATTTTCCTGTGATAGTGCCGGGGCGAATCTTCTTCTCTGAGTCACTAATCAGGCGCGCCAGCCGTCGTAAACGAGTCGCCTCCTGTTTGGCGCTCATCACCCAAAAGCTGGCCGTGCGTTTATAGCCTGGTGGCTGGGCCTGGAAAAACTCCCAGGCTTCTTTGTGAGTTTTGAATTCCTTCTCGCAACTGGCACTAAGCCTACGAGGGCGGTTCTCGAATGAGTAAATTCCTGACTTCGTCGGGTCACGAGCAGCAAAGGCTTTTAGTCCAGCGGGTTTCATCCTTCCGAGTTTGCGTAGTGTCTCAGCTCGTTTGGTGTTGACCACGCTCCAGACGCTTTTTGGCTTGCGCGGAGTAAACCGGTATGTGTAACTCGATTCATCCACACTTTTCTTCAATCCATCGATCCAGCCGAAACAGAGAGCTTCATCCAACGCTTCCCGGTAGGTAATGCCAAACTTGCCGGAATTCTTCTTGTAGAATCCAAACCACAGCTCAGTAACTTTATCGTGGTTCCGCTCTAGCCAGCGTCGACACTCAGCTGCTGATTTGAAGAAGGTGACTTTAAGGATGACGGTCACAAGACTGGTCCCCACGTTTCTAATAGCTGCTTCAATTCCCCTACCTCGTCGTTCGTAACATTGACGAGAGGCGGCCTCACGGGCCCTCCCGCCAGGCCTACAAGATCCATCATTGCTTTGACTACAGAAACTTCGTAACCCTTGCGGCGCGCTCGGAATGTGTAGTGTGGCACGACATACTCAGACATCAAATGATTGAGAGGTTCGGTGTCATTTCGAGAAGCCGTGTTATGAATTTCCAGCGAAAGCTTGGGAGCAATGTTGGCAAGGCTCGATGTGTAAGTACGAATGCCGAGGCCATAGTACGCGGGAGCCAGATCATCGCCGGCCCCGCCGATCCAATGTAACCTCTCGCCGACGCGATTTATGATCATTTGATAACGGCGGATGTCGCCTATCCCGTCCTTCCAGGCGACAAGATTGGGAATGCCAGCCAATTGTTCAACCATCGATGGGCCAAAGTTAGTCCAGTCTCTCGCATAGATGAGCATCCCCAGGGGAGTTGCCGCGGCAATGGCACTGTAGTACTTCCGCATTCCCTCATCATCTGCATTGGGGTAATAGGGAGGGAAAGCGAGAATGCCATCAATGCCGGCCGCTGCGGATTGGTTTGCCATTTCCACGGCAAGTTGTTGATTGAATCCGACTGCGGTCAGTACTGGAACCCGGCCGCCAGAAACTTCCAGCGTTGTTTGCACAACTTGAAGGTGTTCGGCAGGCGTTAATGAATACATCTCGCCCGTACCGCCCGGGGCAATCACCGCGCAGATCGGATACTCAAGCAAACGCTCGAGGTTACTTCGCAATCCTTCGAGGTTTAAGGTGAGATCTCTCTTGAACGGTGTGACAGGAAAAGCGATCACGCCGTGAAGTCTACTGCGCAGTTCTTGCGGATCCATAATTGTGTTCTCCGGGCTAGGGCTATCCGCAGATTACGCAGATTCAATAAGGTAGGTCTTTGGACTTTGGTCTTAGGTCTCTGAACTTTGAACTTGGTTCTTTGTGCTTTGTTGTGTTTCCATCGATCCAAGTTCAACATCAGCAGAGCAAGCTTCAGAGCAACAAAAGACCTAAGACCAAAGTCCAAAGACCTACCTTATTGAATCTGCGTAATCTGCGGATAGATTGCTCTCTACCAGCGAGGCAAAATACGTTTCCAGGTTGGATCCACGTGCTTTTGCATCTCCGCCTCGTCGTCGCGCTTGCGATACGTGAGTCTGGAGTAACGCTCTCGTCCGCGAGCCAGTTGATCGTAGTCCAACTCCACTCCCAGCCCAGGCTTGTCTGGAATCGTCACGCATCCATCTGTGACAGGTACCCGCCCGCCGACGATGATTTCGTCAACCTCCGACTGCCACGGGTAATGCGTGTCGCAGGAGTAGGTCAGGTGCGGCGTGGCGGCCGCCACATGGGCCATTGCCATCAGCGAAACACCAAGGTGACTGTTTGAATGCATCGACAGACCAAGGTTGAACACCCGGCACAATGTAGCGAGGTGTTGTACCTGCCGCATACCGCCCCAGTAGTGCGAATCGCAAAGAACGATCTGCACGGAATCGAGTCCCACGCTCTGCGGAAGATCCGCAAAAGACGTGATCGCGACATTCGAAGCCAGAGGCGTTGTCACCCCTGCGGCCAGTAGTTGCTTTCTAACTTCTGACATGCCTTCCAGAGTCGAGGTTGGATCTTCAAGATAGCCGCCATGGGAAAGTTCTTCAGATAATTCTTTCCCAACTACAACCGAAGTATTAGTAGCCCAGGCGCAGTTTGGATCGATACGCAAGGGTACTTCGGGTCCCAACTCACTTCGCAGCCTTTTGATTGTTTCGATCTCAAGTTTGGGTTCCAGGACTCCGCCTTTGAGTTTCACGGAACCAAAACCGTAGTGCCCGATCATCTGTTTGACTTCACGTGATAACGCTTCGGGCGTCATTACCTCGCCGTATTCGTCAGCGCGCACATCGTTACGTTCGCCGTCGCCGCCTGCGTGTTTGTAAAATGCATATGCGGAGAAGGGCACTCTGTCCCGTACTCGACCACCGATGAGATCGCAAATGGGCTTGCCTACAGACTTGCCGATCAAATCAAGACAGGCAGTCTCGATCGCGGCGTATGTTCGAGTGGCAGTGTCGAGGGGGTTCTCGCCCGGTACCAGATAGGTCTGCGAGCGGGCAAACCCAGCACCCTGACCCTCGACCAAATGCGCAAGCTCTCCGGTTAACTTGTAGGCATCCGCGCCGATAACCCGAGTTCGCAATCCTTCCAAAGCCTGGGCCGGCGCATCGCCACCATAAGTTTCGGCGATGCCGACAATCCCGTCTTCGCTTTCGATTTCCAGGACACTGCGCAGCGCGTATGGTGCGTGCAAGCCATAGGAGCTGCGCAGCGGAGGATCCGCAATCGCGATGGAATGGACTTTCATGTTGACGATTTTCATATTCTTGATCGGAGGCCTTCAGGCGACCGCGGGCGCGGGCTCGAGGTCTTCAGTGGCGGTCCTCGGTCCAATTAGAAAAATGTACGACAACATCCCAATGATTAAGATTGCACCACAGATGCTGAACGCCAGCGAGAAGGATTGAGTCTTGTGGGCGATGAAGCCCGTCAATGCGGGGGCGATAATGCCACCAAGATTACCGCCAAAATTCTGAATGCCGGAAACAGTGCCGACCAGACTTCGTGAGCACACTGCCTGGGTTAGCGTCCAGGTGTTGGGTGAACAGATCCCCAGGCCGCAAAGGGAAATGGTCAACAGCCAAAGGGCAGTTGACTTGTCTGCTACTAATCCCGCGGGAACCATCAAACAACCAACAAGTAGACCAGCAACAATGAATGTCTTGCGGACTCGAATTTCGCAATGTCCTCGGCGGATTAGCAGATCGCTTGCGGCTCCCGAAACGAGAATGATCACTGACATGATAAGGAAGGGAACTGAGGTCCAAAAAGCTAATTCCGGTTTGGTAAGTTTCCGCTCAATCACCAGGTATCCGGCGAGCCATCGGGTGTAGACAAACCACACGTAGTCGTAGGCGAAGAAGCCGAGAAAAATTCCGAGCACGGTGCGATCCTTGAGCAGCGCAAGGCTCTCAACAAACGATGCGCTTTTATTGCTTACTGCCTGAGTGTGAATTTCACCCGGAGCGTTGGGACTGGGGGAGCTGTTGTCCCATCTACCTAAAAACCTGGACCACGGAATCAACCAGACCATCGGCACCAGGCTGATCATCAACACGAAAACTTTCCAACTGTAAACGGCAAGAAAGTAAGCGCCCAGGGCGCCGATAAGGGCCTGGCCCAAACGCACTCCAGTTAGATAGGTGGCGGTGACTGTGCCCCGCTCTTTGTTCTGGAACCAGTTAGCGACGGCCCGCGCACTAGCAGGGAAGGCGACTGCCTGACCAACGCCCAGCATCATCTGCAGGACAATGAGGGCCACCAACCCACCGGCGAAGCCAGTGGCAGCCGAGGCGATCGACCACAAGACAAATCCAAAGGCGTAAGCTTTCCTAACTCCAAACCTATCAACCAACCAGCCCGCCGGCATTTGCATAAAGGAGTAGAGCCAGAAGAAAGCGGAAAGCAGAACACCCATTACCGCAGGTGAGAGGTTGAGCTCCTTAATCATGAAGGGAGCCGCGACCCCAAGCGCTCCACGGTGGGCATAACAAATGATCATGCCGGTGACTAGCAAAACCATCAGCCACCATCTGTGGGACGACGCTCTTAGATCGTTGTTAGCTTTCATCGATAGATTGTTCCATCGTCGGACAAATTAGTCCTATCCTTAAACTGCTTGGGCTACTCGCTTGTACTGCAGGCTAGTGAAATGGAAAGAAGGTAGTGCCTAATTCAGATCTGTTGCTGGTACTGCTGGTAAAGGAACGATCCACGAAATGACACGAAAGCTCACGAAAAAAGTTTAGTGGTGCTTAGTGTGATTTAGTGGATCGTTTATTCTGTTTTTGGAATTAGAAACTCCCGTAACGACAGGCCGCTATCAAACTCTACAATGAATCTAGAAAGCGAAGCTTCCGTAGAACGCGCTGTTCTCACCTGACCTTTGCCACGGTTCACCAACGCCACCGCCGGCATAAAGTGCCTTGGTGGTGTAACCGACTTTCCGATTCTCCAGCGCTACCAACGGGTTATACCAAACCAATTGCGGCATCTTGCAGCAAAGATCGTCGGGCATGGCTTCAATAGTAATCGAAGCAAAGCTATCTGCGGTAACTGCGTAGACCTTGCTCTGATGATCAAAGCTCAGAGGCCCGCGGCGTACGGAAATGATTTTGCCGAGCGACGCAGCGTACCGGGTTTTTAGACCATCCACCATTGCCCGCGACTGCGCATCAGAAGCGTTTTCCCCGATGATTATCTCTGCCTGGCGGGCGGCATTCTTGTCAGCAAGATTCTCCGTCGCACTCACGATCGCTATGGCCCGAACGCCAGTCAGATCGACACCTTGCCACTTACCCGACTTCACATTCCAGGCCATCAACGCATCCCGACCAGCTGTTGTCAGTTCGCCATTGTAATGACAGGCGCCCGCGAAAACGCTTGCTGTTCGCACTTCCACGTAGTCGCCTCTAACACTCGCCGTTTCCGCTTGCGAATTGAGTGTAGCCGTCGCAGTCAGGCTCACTAAAACGCCCAGTGCCAACGCAATAAACCAAATTCTTCGCATCTCAATACCCCCTTATGAGCAAAAACCTTGGTTGCAATCAGACAAAGCAATTCGCACCAATCATACACTTTCGAGCGCCGAGGTGTAACACGCGCGCCCGGGCACACACCGTTTCGGATGAACTCGACCGCCGTCAGGACCCAGCACCTGTTGAGTTTCGCGACACCAGCAATGGTTGCTGGTGTCCAGATACTGACTGGCGTCGGTGGCTAGAGTGTCCATCATGAAGAACTTCTTTGAACGCAGCGCGCCGCAGAAAGGACTCTGAACTGAATTGTTCCCGGTTTCGTTGACTAGTTCATTCGGCATTGGAATTACTCCGTTAGTTAACTGTTTACCTGACCAGCCTTTGCCAGCGCTCGACGAACAAGTGTCTGCGTGAGCGGGACTTTGTAAGCGTTCTTCTCCAACGGCTGCGCACCTTGGAGTGCGAGCGTAGCAGCCTCCGTCAGCACCTCGTTGCTCAAAGCCTTCCCGATTAGAAACTTTTCGGCCGATGACGCGCGCCAGGGAATTGGCGCCACGCCGCCTAACACCAGGCCTGCCTGTGCGACGGTATTGTTTGCTCCTAACTGAACGGCTGCTGCGACTGAGGCAAGCGCAAAGTCCATCGACTCGCGTTCCTTGAATTTCAGATACGTGGATCGAGCCGCAACCGGCGAAGCGGACACTTGGATGTGGGTGATGATTTCGTCATTGCCAAGCACGTTTTCGCGACGGATGTTGCCCTCCGAAGGCAAAGTGAAAAACCTGTCCAGCGGAATCACGCGCTTACCCGCGGCTCCCACAACTGAAACACTTGCACCAAGCGCCATCAGCATCGGCGCTAAATCTGAAGGATGAACAATGTAAGATGGACCGCCCCCAAGAATTGCGTTGTACTTATTCTCGCCCGTCGCGGCGTAACACTCTGATCCGCCTTTCTTCAAACAGATGACCTCTTCAAGCCGAAAATACCAGCAGCGCGGACGCTGGCAAAGATTGCCGCCGACCGTCCCGAGGTTGCGAATTTGCGGCGTGGCAATGGAGTGAGCCGCCTCGGCTAAGCCGGGAAAACTCGCCCGTACAACAGGATGTTCCTCCAGTTGAGTCAAGGTCACTAAGGCGCCGATTGTTAGCCCTGACTTAGCGTTGCCCTGAATACCATCAAGTCCGCGGATGCTTTTTAGATTTACTACCCGCGAAGGTCGCGAAGTGTAGTCCTTCATCGTCGTTAGGAGATCTTGCCCGCCGGCGAAGGGTCGTGCGCCCTCATCAATATCGATACCTGCCGGCGCCGATTTTAGTAACTGAACGGCTTCACTAATGGTTGTTGCATTGGCCCACTCAAATGCTTTCATGCGGTTGTCCTCCTGTTTGAGGCCGGGGTCCCCAAGTGGGCATCCCGCTTGGGGTGGTTGAGGGCCATCAGGATCTTATCCGGAGTAACTGGCAGGTCGTGCACGCGAACGCCAATGGCATTGAAGACAGCGTTAGCCAAAGCCC
>JAMQPH010000818.1 GCA_023717605.1 Pyrinomonadaceae bacterium | reverse complement strand
CGTCAACTCTTTGATCGCGCGCGGCCCGGCAGCATCAATCTGGGACTAGGGGAGCCTGACTTGCCAACGCCCGACGTAATTCGACGCGCCGCCGTACGCACCATCACCGAAGAGCAAAACGGATACACCAGCCATGCCGGCTTACCTGCTTTGCGCGAGCTCATCGCGGCGGGATACCCGCAGCTAGGCTTAACTCCGGAGCGTGTGATCACAACTGCTGGTTCACAGGAAGCTCTGTATCTCGCGTTGATGACGCTTGTGGATGAGGGGGACGAAGTGCTGCTGCCCGATCCCGGCTTCGTAGCTTATCCCACGATTGTGCGCATGGCAGGTGGCCGGTCTGTGTACTACCGTTTGCCCGCAGCGCAGGACTTCGGTTTCGACATAGAGGAGTTTCGACGCGGCCTCACTTCCCGCACTCGCGTGGTCGTCTGTATCAGTCCTTCCAATCCGACGGGTCGAACGATTTCGCGGGAACATCTGGCAGCCATCGCCACAGCGCTGGTCGGGAGCGATGTCTATGTGATCAGCGACGAGATCTACCGCGAGTTGTATTACTCAACAGAGTCCCCGGAGTCGATTACGAGTTTCTACCCAAATACCATCGTCATCGGTGGGGTGTCGAAGTCACTCAGCATGACTGGTTGGCGCCTCGGCTGGTTGGGTGGGAACGATGACTTCATCAAGAGCGCTTTAATCCTGCACGGTTACGTTACCACCTGCGCCTCCACGGTTTCGCAAAAGGCCGTACTCGCTGGTGCGTGGACACCGGAAGCAGAGATTGCGCGCCAGGAGGCGCGCGACATTTTCCGTGAGCGGCGCGACTACTTGCTAAATCTCATCAGAAACGAAATTGAGCTGTCGGCGGTCACTCCTGATGGCGCTTTCTACACCATGGTAGACACGTCCGAATTCGGTAATTCAATGAGAGTCGCTGAGGCACTACTCGACGAGGGCGTCATCACGGTGCCTGGTTCAGCCTTCGGCAAGGAGAGCGAAGGCTTCCTGCGCGTCTCCTTCTGCGCTAATAAGCCGGTGCTGGCGGAAGGTGTTCACCGCATCGGTAAAGGACTTTCTAGTTTGCGGTAGGCCGAAACATTTGTCATTTGACGTTTTTCATTCGTCATTTAATCATATTCTGATCTCTTTTCGTGGTGATTCGTGTTATTTCGTGGATCGCTTGCTTGGCTTAGAGATGAAAGAACGATCCACGAAATCACACGAGCGGACACGAAACAAGAGGTCACGAATGGCAAATCTGATGCGCTTACTGGCGGAGGGGTGCATATTGCGAGATTCATTAGGAACAAAAACGAAGCGACCTGAAACGAAACGCTTGTGGGCGGTAGACGACCAGGCGGTTAGGCTCGCAGAGTTAACCAGCGATGCGCCGGAGGTAAAGGAGGCACCGCTGCGTCGTGATGTGCGCTCGCTCGGTCGATTACTCGGCGAAGTGTTAAAAGAGCAAGCCGGAGAGGCACTGTTTACAGCGGTAGAGGAGATTCGGCAACTGTCGATTGAATACCGCGAACCTTCCCCTCAAGCCTGGCCAAACCAGGTCCCCAATCGCCAGCACCAATTGATGCAACGGATCGCAAGTATCGTCGCCGGCATGGACCTGTTGGAGTCCTATCGCATGACGAAGGCTTTTGCTATCTACTTCGAGCTGATAAATCTCGCCGAGACCAACCACCGTAAGCGCCGTCGTCGTACCGCCCAACTTTTCCCGGATCTGCCTCCCCAGCCCGGCACGATCCGAGGCACGTTGCGCCGCATGCGCGATTCGGGACTAGACAAAGAGGCCGCGCTGGAATGGCTGCGCCAAATCGAAGTGATCCCCGTCTTCACCGCGCACCCCACGGAAGTTGCGCGTCGCACAGTCCTCTTCAAGCGCCAACGTATCGCCGCCAACCTGGAGTCGCTTGATCGTTTACCGTTGACCGACGCCGCGGCCGGCGAGTTTGAATCGGCTATTGCCGCCGAGATTACTGCCCTCTGGCAAACCGACGAAGTGCGCCGCAGGCCACCGACCGTGCGTGATGAGGTCAAGATGGGACTCGACTACTATTCGGGTTGCTTGATCTCGATGCTGCCGCAACTCTATGAGGAGTTTGCCGCCGCCTTTAGCCAGGTTTACGAATGCGAGTTTAGCGCTAACCAGTTGCCGACCTTTCTTCAGTTCGGTTCGTGGATCGGTGGCGATCGCGACGGCAATCCGTTCGTGACGGCAGACTCAACACGGGACGCGCTTCACCTCGCCAGGCAGGTGATACTCGATCACTACCTGGCTGTCTCCGTCGATCTAATGGATCGGCTCAGCCCTTCAGTGCGACAGGTGCCGGCAACGCCCGCCCTGCTCGAGGAAGTGGAGCGGTACGCACAAATAATCCCTCAAGTCGCACCGGCGAATGAAACGCGAGGAGCAGAAGAGGTCTACCGCCGATTTCTCGACTACGTTATTGAGCGACTCCGGCAGACACGTGACCGGGCGTCACGTGTTGACGCGTACGCAGATTCGTCAGAGTTTGCGGCTGACCTAAAACTACTGCGTGAAAGCCTGGCGGCAAATGGAGCGGAGCGCCTCGCGAGTTTGTTGCTCGACCCTCTGTTGCGCCAGGTCAGTACCTTTGGATTTCATCTGCACTCGCTCGACATCCGGCAACACGCCAGAGTGCATTCACGTGCGGTGGCTGAATTGTCAGGCGGTGACAAAAGGGCTGGCGGGGATGTGATCGGGTTGCCCGCCTCTCCTTCCGATGAGACACGTGGCCTACTCGAAATGCTGCGCACGATCGCGGAGCTGAAGCGCGACTTTCCCGCGCTTGCGATTCGTAGCTACGTGATCAGTGGAGCCAGCAAGGTAGAAGACATTCTGTCCGTCATCTGGTTGGCGCGACTTTGCGGTGTGCGGGTGGAAGCTTCCGCTGTGGAAGGAGATCCCGGGCTGATGCCGGTGCCACTGTTTGAGTCAATAGAAGATCTGCGCAATTGCCCAGAGGTGTGTCGCAAACTCTGGACTGCACCGGATTATGTTCCTTTGCTTGACTCGTGGGACCGCTGCCAGGAAGTAATGCTCGGCTACTCGGACTCAAACAAAGATGGCGGCATGCTCACAAGCACCTGGGAGATCTACAAAGCGCACCGGGCGCTGCACGCTGTTGCCAGTGAATGCGGTGTCAAGTTGCGACTCTTTCACGGACGCGGCGGTACGGTGGGGCGAGGCGGTGGTCCCACGCACCGGGCGATCGTGGCGCAACCAAGCGGAGCATTTAGCGGGTCGCTTAAGCTCACCGAACAAGGTGAAGTTCTCTACTGGAAGTATTCCGATCCGGTCCTGGCCGAACGCAATCTTGAGTTGATGGTCGCAGCCTCACTCGAGGCGCTGGCGCGACCAGGCGGTGTGCAGACCAATGAAGCCGAAGCTGCCGCATGGGAAGCGGCCATGGAAGAGATGTCGCAGAGTGCTTTTGTTTTCTATCGCCAACGGATCGCAGAAAATTCGGAAGTGGTGACCTATTTTGAAGAAGCCACGCCCGTGCAGGAATTGGAACACGCTCGCATCGGTTCGCGTCCCGCCCGGCGCAGCGAAGCGATCGGTCTGGCAGACTTGCGCGCTATTCCCTGGGTTTTCGGCTGGATGCAAAGCCGGCACGTGCTACCCGGATGGTTCGGTGTGGGCCATGCGTTGGAACAATTCGTTGGCAAGGATGAGGAGAGACTGCGACTGTTGCAAACTATGGCCACGCGATTCTCATTCTTTTCAGATTTGATCGGGAATGTGGAAATCGGAATGGCCAAAGCCGCTTTGACTATCGCACGCCGCTACGCCGCCCTCGTCAGCGACGAGGGTGTACGCGAACGTGTCTTTGGAATGATTGCGGAGGAGTTTGAGCGTACTCGTCGCATGATCCTCGAACTCACGGGACAGCCCGAGTTGCTTAGCGGCAACCCTGTCTTGGCGCGGTCGATTCGGCTGCGTAACCCTTACGTCGACCCGTTGAGCTTGATCCAGTTTGCGTTGATGCGTCGGAAACAAGAGGGTGAGGAGAGCGAAGATCTAAACTATGCGCTCGCAGCAACTATTAACGGGATCGCCGCCGGTCTGCGCAATACTGGTTGATTGAAAGCGTCCAGGACGCACTTGTTCACATCCCAATGCCTTTCAGATGGTAGCGATCCGTATCGTAGAGTCGCGCTACGTCCACCGAGTCAATCTTGCCGAGCACCGTCGAAATATCTACCAGCGATAGATCACACGCCGGGGCGATTCCGCGCGACGACACCATCTTTCCAAAATCACCTTCGGCGACGGCGTCCGCCGCACGCGCGCCGAACATCAAACCCATAATACGGTCCACCGGTGACGGCGGACCGCCACGCTGCGGGTGGCCAATAATTACCGAACGCGCATCGTAGGGCGTATCACTCATGATTCTTCGCGCCAAAACTTCAGCGATGCCGCCAAGCCGCGCGTGGCCGAAGGCGTCATGGCGGTCGTCTATGATGATTAACTCGCCATCTTCTGCGTAGGCGCCTTCTGCGACGACGATCACCGAGTATCGGGGGTGCTGTGGATCGCGTGGATGCGACGTTGAATCACCTAATCGATCTTTCAAGTGGCGGTAGATTTTCTCGTAGCGAAATGGGTGTTCAGGTATCAGGATAATGTCTGCCTGACCCGCAACGCCTGACCAAAGTGCCAGGTGGCCCGAGTGACGCCCCATTACTTCGATTACCTGGACCCAACCGTGCGAACCAGCAGGGGTGCGCGAACGCTCGATGACTTCCGATACGTTTCTCAAGGCTGAGTCAAAGCCGAGCGTGTAATCAGTTCCGGCCAGATCTTTATCGATTGTCTTGGGAACGCCGACAATCGGTACGCCCATTTCTGAGAGGCGGGCGGCAACACCCAGTGTATCCTCGCCGCCGCAAGCCACGACGGCATCAAGACCGAGCTTCTCGACATTAGCGATTACTTCCGGCGACTTGTCGATCCGCTCACCCAACCCGTTGGGTGTCTGGAAAGGGTTTGTACGCGACGAGCCCAGATTGGTGCCACCATCGCGATCCCAACGTCGCACCGCTACGCGGTTAAGTGGTACGACATCGAAGGGAGGATCGAGCAAACTGAGCCAACCGTCGCTCAGACCCACTGTTTCAATCCCGTGGTCGGAAGCACGATAAACGAGCCCCTTAATCGCGGGGTTAAGTCCTGGTGCATCTCCTCCTCCGGTTAACACACCAATCCGTTTTATTTCAGTCATTGAAAGATCAGACTCCTCAAGAATTTGTTTGTTGAAAGTGGCGAGATCGCAAATCAGTTCAGTGCGTACGACTTATCAGCGGCGACCGCAAACATCAGTGCTTCTTCCTCGAGGTGCGACTCGATAATTGGCGTCAGCGCTTCGGCATCTGCGAGAAAGCCATCATGTCCGTGCGATGATTCGAGCTCGGCATAGGTTGCGTTTACACCCAAGGCGCGCGCACGTTCCGCCAAAGCACGCACATCGCTGGGCGGAAACAGCCAGTCAGAAGAGATTCCGACTAGCAACAGCGGCGCCCTAATTCTTCGCCAGGCTGCTGACTCAGATCCATAAGTCCGGGCCGGATCAAAAGTATCCATCGCCTTTGATAACACGAGATAGGAGTTAGCGTCGAATCGCGGAGTGAAAATTTCGCCCTGGTAGTCCAGATAGCCGGCAATGTCGTATCGCCCATCCAGGGAGGTGTGTGGATCTTCGCCGCTTCGATCGGGACGCCGGGCAAATCG
>JAMQPH010000815.1 GCA_023717605.1 Pyrinomonadaceae bacterium | reverse complement strand
ATTCGATCCAACGGGCATCCTGGCCAACCGCCCAGGCTGTCCGCGTGAAGGTGGCAATTCCAGAGGAGTTGGATGTGCTTCGTGGCAAGATTTTTGGGGCCATCGCAGGAACACCGGGTCAGCAACTGATGATTTCGAAATTCTTGTCGCGGCATATCGCGGACGAAAAATTCCGCATCGCCGAGGCTGATGGCATGTTGGCAGAGCGTCGCGATACTGTCGTGGCTCCCTTCACCGGTCCATTGGGTTATTTGTTCCCACGACTCGATGCCTGGGCGGTTGAACAGCGGGAAGCGTTACGGGCAGAAATCAAAACGTTGGTTGGGCTATAGGCAGACTTTGCCTTCTGGGAAGGTTGAGGCTAAGATCAAGGTATAGAACTAGGTGGCGAGTCGAACCCAATTCCCCTACCGGACAGGCGAATGGGTAACCTATTCATAGGTAATTGCAGAGAAGCAATTGATCTTTAGCGCAGACGCGTGTAGGCTTGAATCATCAAAGATGAGAGGATTCAATGACGAAAGTCCATGAACAGACACTGTTAGAAAAGCTCCGGAGCCTCCCTCCGGAACGGCTGGCTGAGGTCGAAGATTTCGTCGACTTTCTGGCGCACCGGCAGGCTGACGAGCGCGGTCTGACTCAGGCCGCTAGCCAACTCGCCACCGCCGCCTTCACACGTGTCTGGGACAACCCTGCCGACGCCGACTATGACCGGCTATGAGTTCGGGGATCTCGTCCTCGTTCCCTTTCCCTTCACGGATCAGTCCACCGTCAAACGCCGCCCCGCCGTGGTGATCAGCAGCACCGCCTACCATCAAGCGCGGCCCGACCTCCTGATCATGGCCATCACAAGTTAACAACCCTCCACACTGTCCGTGGGTGAGGTCCAGATCCAGGACTGGCAAGGTGCAGGGTTGCTCAAACCATCCGTACTCAAACCGATCCTCACCACCATCGACCCCGCCCTCGTTCTCAAGAAGCTAGGACAACTAGCCCCGACCGATCAAGCCGCTCTTAGGCAGGCGCTCAGCATCATTCTCGGGTAGGCCCACCGCACCTTGACTCTCCTCAATCGCGCTTCCCCGCTGAAGGTCACAATGAGGGTTAACTTGCCTCTTTTCTTGCGCGCTTGCTTCGAGTATCGCATTCATATCAGCCATATGCGCCATCAGTTATTCTGCCTGTCCCCTTTATCTTCTTACTGAGCGGTTGAACAACGGGAAGCGTTGCGGGCAGAAATCAAAAACTGGTTGGACGTAAACAGGCCGTGCCTTCCGGGAAGCTCGAGGTTCTTGGGTGAGGGTGAAAACAGGTGGCGAGTCGAACCAGAATCCTCTACCGGACAGGCGGACGGGACACTTTGCTTCAGAGGCAAGATTGCTTCCACGAACTCTTCGGGGTTTTTCGGGCTCAACCAAATAAATCGACTTCGCCCTGAGACTTTCTTTATGAAAACGCATCTTGAGACAAACCATACGCTCGGCCATCTCTCTCCAAGAAGAACTTCCTTCTGAATTCCTCCACGAAACAGGAAACTATCAGCAAGCGGCACAACCATTTATTGCCTCGATTTCTCTGATAGTGATCTGTCGAATGGTGGCGATGCCCAAGAGTTTGATTCGGATAGCTTCGCCGTTAATTTCATACCGAACCACCCATCGTAAAAGATAGAGAACAGTGCACAGAACAACGACAAAAAGTGCGCTGGCTATGAGAACATTTAGAACGCTTGCCATGACGTTATCCATTTCAAAACACGCAAAACCGGTGTCAGGTCTTGCAATCATACATGCGCCCCTAGCGGCAATGCTGCAGAAGCAGCCTGATGGTAGATTCTACTGGTTTCCGCGCAGGAGGCAACGAGAATGCCGCATCGATCATTCCGAGCATAGGAGTAGAGGAGGAGAGCTGCCGAACTGAACAACGGGTTTCTCCCGACACGGCCTAATATGTGATTGAAAGACCTGAGCTTGTATATGCGACTCAACGCTTGGACGAATGTATAGTGAAAACCATTGCGGTCAGAAATTAAAGCTTGGGTGGACGGTAGCGGATCTGTTATCGCGGTAGGATGCTCAAAAAGGCCAGACTTCTCACCCGCCCACCCCGGCGCGCCAAGACGCGCCTTTCCGCAGGCAAGGCCGCAGCGAACCATCACTTCATAAGGGGTGGCTGGGATGATCCCAACTGCGCGCGTCCAACGAAGGCCTTCC
>JAMQPH010000794.1 GCA_023717605.1 Pyrinomonadaceae bacterium | reverse complement strand
CGGGAAACGTTAGGGAACTGGGAAACGTCATCGAGCGCGCTGTGATCCTGACGCGCGGCGGGTCGCTGGAGGTACCGCTCGCAGAACTACGCCGAGTTTGCATAGACGAATCAAGGCCGATGGCGCCGTCTCAAGACCGGGATGATATTGCGCGAATCGTGAAAGAAACCCTCAGCGCGCTTGACGGCAGAAGAGGTGTTGCTGACGAATACGACAGGAAGCAGCGCGAGCAGATTGTGCGAACACTTACGGAATGTAAGGGACGCGTTGGTGGTGAGGATGGAGCTGCGGCACGCCTTGGCATCAATCGCACGACACTACTTTCGCGCATGAAGAAGCTCGGCGTATATCCAAGGCAGTTTTCCTGATCCATCTAACTCCAGACTCGCAGCGTGGAAACTATTCATGCTGTGCATCAGTTAGCGCGGGAGTCTTCATGAATCACCCGCTCATCTCTTTCGTCTGTTGTTTCTTATTGCTTTTTCATTGATTGACGTATCATCTACCCTCGGTTAAAACGCGCAGACTACAGGCCCCGTCACCGACCGGTGAATTCGTAAGGCTACATGAGAAAGCTGAAGAGACGAGGACGAAACCTAGCTTCTCGCGGGTCGCTTTTGCTTCGGTGTTGCCGTCCCGGCATTACCATTGCGGCCATCTTGGGGCTATACCTCGCGTTTTTATCGTTCCTGGCAAGCCCGGCTCACGCCCTCGACCCGAACAAACGTGTCACTCAGTACATTCATAATTCCTGGCGAATCCAGGATGGATCCGCGCCCGACGGCATGTTCTCAATTGCGCAAACCTCGGATGGCTTCCTTTGGTTCACCTCTGCTTCCCAAGGCATGTACAGGTTCGACGGCGTTCGGCTCCTTCCTTGGACCCTGGCTGTTGACGGCAAAACGATTGATCACGCCGTGAGCTTTCATGCCGACCAGGCGGGCGGACTCTGGGCACGCGGGCAGCATGAAATTTTTTACCAGAAGGGCGGGGTGGTTACTTCTCATTTCGCTCTGGAAGGGCAATATAGGACTGAGAACGTCAGCGTAGATCCTGATGGCTCGTTGTGGGTCTTGCATTTAGGGTACGAAGTACGTGAGCCGCTTTGCCATGTTACCGGCCAGGGTGTGAAGTGTTTCGGAGAGTCCGATGGCCTGCTGCTCATCCCTTACGGCGGCGAATCTCTATTAGCCGATGGCAAAGGCGGTTTCTGGCTTGGCGGGCAGAGGGCCGTGGTGCATTGGCGTGAGGGCGCTTCGGAGGTTTACCCCATTGAAGCGCTGAAATCTCATATCGGCGATGCTGTAGCTGCCCTCGCATTTGACGCGGAAGGATCTCTGTGGGTTGGCATACTCCTAGAGGGACCGGGGAAGGGCCTGGGGCGGCTGGAAGGAGGTGTTTTCAGACCATTTGTCACTCCCGGCTTCGATGGCAGCAAGCTCGCTGTTTTCGCCATGACACTCGATCGCGACGGCAGTCTCTGGGTGGGCACTAGAGGCGACGGACTGTTTCGCATACGTGGAACTTCCGTGGAGCACTACGGGCGGGCGGAAGGTCTGTCCGGCGATTCCGTGCAGGCCTTATACGAAGACAGAGAAGGGATTCTGTGGGTTACGACAACGGATGGAATTGACAGCTTTCGTGATGCGGCCATTACCACCTTCTCAAAGTTGGAAGGCTTCGGGAACGACGAAGCATTAGGCGTGCTGGCCAGCAGAGACGGCGCGGTCTGGGTTGCGAATAAGGGCTCGCTGGATCACATCGACAAGGACGGGGCTGTCTCCTCGATTCGTTGGGGGAAGGGCCTCCCGGGTGATCAAGTTACCGCGATGTTGGAAGACCGCGCAGGGAACCTGTGGATGGGAGTTTATGACGGGCTGTACCTCTTTGAGAACGGTGGCTTCCGCCGTATCCCAGAACCGGATCACCAGCCGCTTGGGCTGGTACTGGCAATGACCGAGGACGCCGACGGAAGTATCTGGGCCTTCTGCTCAGGCAAGTCTCGAAAGCTCATACGCATCCGCGACTTCCAGGTACGCGAAGAGTTTCCAACGTCGCAAATCCCATTGGGGCGCATTGCCGCGGACCCGCAAGGAGGAATCTGGATTGGCCCTCGCAGTGGAGGGAGCCTTCTGCTGTTTCGCGATGGTGTCAAGAAAGACTTCCCGACTGGCTCCCCGGCCAACCTGCGCACGAATCACCTTCTTGTCCAGGCTAACGGCTCCGTCCTAGCTGCTTTCGATGATGGGCTCGTCGGACTTCGGCAAGGTCAAGTCCAGCGAATGACAACGAAGAACGGCCTGCCCTGCAATGCGGTGTATTCCTTCATTGAGGACAAAGAGAAACGCTGGTGGCTGCTGGCAGAGTGTGGCATCGTCGAGCTTCCCGATTCCGAGCTCCAGCGGTGGTGGGCCGACCCCGAAGCCGTCGTGCGAACCCGGCTTTATGACGCATTAGACGGAGCGCGGCCGCGGCAGTTTGGAATCAATTCGGCGGCTCTGTCTCCTGACGGGCGGGTGTGGTTTGCAACCGGATCTGTGGTCCAGATGGTGGACCCCTCCCGGCTATCGCAAAAAGCGCTTCCACCGGTGACGTATGTCGAATCGGTGACTGCCGACCGAAAGGTATTCGCGGCGAGCGATAATCTTAAGCTCGCCGCGCACCTGCGCGACCTGCAGATTGACTACACTTCACCGACGTTTA
>JAMQPH010000782.1 GCA_023717605.1 Pyrinomonadaceae bacterium | reverse complement strand
TAACTACAGCCAGAAATTTTGTCATTCAACCTCATTAACTTTCTGGATGAAAATATCGTTAAGACTCGGCTCAATCATTTCAAATTTACTCACAACTACGCCCGCGGCGATCAACTTCCTGAGGAGAACCTGTGCGCTCGCGTTCGGCGCCAGGAGCACCTCAACTTCGTCGCTGCGTTGCTCAAGCTTGCTAATAAGGGTCGGGTCGTCGAGAACTCCGTTACTTCCCTCGATTCTCAGGGATACCGAGTTGCGACCAAAACTCTGTTTGATTTCGCGCAAGGAGCCCTCCAGGACTTTCCGGGAGCGGTTGAGCAGACAGATGTCGTCGCAAATCTCCTCGGCAAGCTCCATCTGGTGAGTGGAAAAGATAATCGTCTTACCCGCAGCCTTCAGATCCAAGACTATCTCTTTCAGTAGCTCGACGTTGACCGGGTCAAGTCCCGAGAAGGGTTCATCGAGAATCAGTAGATCCGGCTCGTGAAGTATTGCCGTGATGAACTGGACCTTCTGTTGCATCCCTTTCGATAACTCGATCGCCTTTTTGTTCTTCCACTCGGTTAGCTTTAGGCGCGCCAGCCAGTGGTCAATCCTGCGCTCGACTTCTTTGCCGGAAACGCTTTTCAACTCGGCAAAGAATCTGAGCTGGTCGGCGACTTTCATTTTTTTGTAAAGGCCACGCTCCTCCGGGAGATAACCAATCCGATCCTGCAACTCGGCGGTAATCTGCTGGCCAAACAAGTCAATCCGTCCCGTATCCGGAGCAGTAATGTTGACGATCATACGAATCGTCGTTGTCTTCCCTGCCCCGTTTGGACCGAGCAATCCATAGATCCTTCCGCCACGCACGGCAAGGCAAAGGTCGTTTACCGCAGTAAACTGCCCAAATCTCTTGGTCACACGATCCAATTTGACGGTGGTATTGTTGTTGTTGGTCATTAGTCGACCGCTTGTTTCTCTCTCGTGACTTCCGCGCCGGAGAAGCTTCGCTACCAGATATTTAGCAATCTATACGGATAAGTGGAGCTGAGGGTTTTTTGTGTTGCGCTATTGCTCGGATCTGATACATAGTTACCCAACCCACGGCGGCTGCGGGATCGTGAGGCAAGGAACAAAATTCATCGCTCTCTCCGCTGCTCGAAGCAAGCGTCTCCCCAAAATCAGCGACTTGCCCACACTGCTGTTAACGAATCATGCCTGCCCGAACTAGTTTGATCAAGATAGCTTCTGCGGGCATCTTGATCTGCCTTCTGACTCTCTCGCTCAAAATCCTGGGCCAAACACAATCTCGTCCACAGGATCCGTCCGAAGTTGTGCGGGTGTTTACTGACCTCGTACAAACCGATGTCATGGTTTTCGATAAGCAGGGCCGTTTCGCGGACGGTTTGCGCCGGGAAGATTTCGAGTTACGAATCGATGGAAAGTTAAAGCCCATCGATTTCTTCGAGCGGATCTCAGTCGGAACTGTCAATGAAGAAACCCAACTCTCAGCCGCCCGGGGAACTTCATCAGCAAACAAGACCAGCCCGCTGGGGGCACTGCCATTGGATCGTGGTCGGACAGTGTTCTTCTACCTTGATGACCTGCATCTTGCACCCGGTAGCCTTGCGGCTACGCGGAAAGTGATGACGGACTTCATCGAGAAGGACATGAATCAAAATGACGAAGCCGCAATCACTTCGGCCAGCGGTCAGATAGGTTTTCTTCAACAACTCACAGATCAAAAAGTTGTGCTGCGCGCCGCGCTGGCGAGGGTCAAGTATCGTCCCTATTCCGTTCGTGACTTCGAGCGTCCCGCGATGACGGAGTATCAAGCCCTGATGATTGAAGATCACAATGTCGACGTGTTCGAGTACTTCGTAGCGCAAGTACTAAGGGACAATCCCATGCTTGGCCGGCAGACTGCCGAAAATATGGTTAGAACGCGGGCCACGACGATTCTGCAACAGGCAGCAGTTGTCACTCGCAACTCGCTGTTTGGTCTTAATGAACTAGTTAAGTCATCCAGCAAATTACCGGGGCGCAAGATTGTGTTCTTCTTCTCAGACGGATTCCTCCTGGACCGTCGCAACTCGGACTCCACGACAACCATCAGAAAGATAACCAGCGATGCAGCGCGAAACGGGGTGGTAATCTATTCCCTGGACGCGCGCGGACTGGTCGCCACCCTATCTGACATGAGCGTTCAATCGGCCTTCGACGTTTCCGGGCGGCTGGATCAGGCTGTCCAGGGCGAGTTGGTGGCTACCCAGGACGGGATGAACGCCTTGGCTCGAGATACAGGCGGACGACCCGTCTTTAATTCAAACGCCTTGGGAGTCGGATTGTCTCGCGCCCTGCAGGAAACCTCTGTCTACTACCTCCTCGCCTGGAAGCCGAATCCGGAGGCTCAGGAAGGCAAGTTCCGCCGTATCGAAGTTAAGCTATTGGAAAAGCCGGGATTAACAGTGCGAGTACGTCGTGGATTTTATGATCGAGAGCTGGCGCCCGTTGAGAGCAAAGGGAAGAACCCAAAACCTGGAGTTAAAACTCCAGAAATACAATTGCGCGAGGCCCTGGGGACTCCGTATCCAGATCGAGGTATTCCGATCGCGTTGAACCTGAATTATGTCCACACGCCGGACAAGGGAATGATGCTTTCAGCTTCTTTGAAGATTGCGGCAGAGTCTCTTTCGTTTACTCCAGAGGATGGTAAGCAGAAGGCAGCGGTGCAAATCCTTGGCTTGTTCTTTAACGACAAGGGCCAGCCTGGTGCAAAGTTCTCAGAACGGCTGACGATGACTGCCTTATCTGAAAGTTCGCTGAAGGATCCGAATGCCAACCTGGCATATGCGTTTCCAGTGTTTCTCGGACCGGGACTTTATCAAGTTCGTGTCGCCGCACGTGATGAGAAGAGCGGACGAACCGGCAGTGCCAACGGCTGGGTGGAGATCCCCGATCTTTCAAAAGGCAAACTCACACTAAGTAGTGTGATAATTGGCCGCCATGCGGACACTCCTACGTTTTCTTTAGGCAGCGGCGTTGACTTGAGCATAGACCGTCAGTATCAGCGAAACTCTGTGCTACGTTTTATCTTCTTCGTATACAACGCGGCGCGAACGCCGGCAGATTCCCATCCTGACGTGGCGGCTCAAGTACAAGTCCTGCGCGACAACCAGCCGGTGATCACAACCGCACTCAAAAAGATCGGGACCGAGGGAGTAGATCCTGAGCGGCTCCCATACGCCGCCGATCTCTCTCTAGTGGATTTACCCGCAGGGCAGTATGTGCTGCAAGTCACAGCCGTAGATCGCGTCTCCAAGACTAGTGCTTCTCAACAGAACCGCTTCTCAATTCAATAAGGTGACGCCCTGGAAACCTACCAGAGAACAAATCCTCGCAGCTGAGCA
>JAMQPH010000772.1 GCA_023717605.1 Pyrinomonadaceae bacterium | reverse complement strand
CGATTTTCGGATCGCCGGGGCGCATTAGTTTTTGCTTCTCGGGTTGTATTAGGGGGAAGTGACGTGGTCCTTCAAGACCGGCTCATACTCGTCGCCTGCTCGAAGGCTTTGGGCGTCGGCCAGTTTCATTGCTAGCAAATGCGGTTTATAGTCGAAGGCTTTTGGACCTCCACGAGAATTCTGAATCTGCATAACCAGATAATCCTGGTTTAAGCGAAACTGCAAAACACTTCCTCGACGGTTCATAATCACAAACAGAAGGGTTTCGCCGCCTGCCGTTTTCATCTGGCCAACCAGCGAACTGACTCCGCCATCGGTTCTTATAAGCGTGCCCGTTTTGGCTATCACACTGCCGCGCCATGCCGGTCCTGTGAAGCGATCCTGAAGTGTACCGGGATCGATGCCGGCGACCGGCATGATGTCTGTAGTTGAGAGGTTGTTTTTCCTCAACTCTTCGCGCAACGCCCGGAAGATCTTCATCATCGTTCGCGGGCTGACGCGGTTAATGCCTAATCCACTCAATGAGGAAATCATGAACTCACTCGAGGACAGGCCCAGCGAGTTGGTGAGTTGGTGTCGCACCGATTGTACCCCACCGATTGAATCACCCAGACGCTCAGCCATGAAGTTGTTTGAGTAGCAGAGAAGGACCTTGAGGATGTCGACCAGTTTGCTCGACTTCTGGGACAGAACGAGTCTCGCATCCGCCGCCACGGGGTTCACTTCGACCTCGCCCATCACTGCCACGCTTGGGGTGGTTTGCAGGCTCGCCTGGTCACGGAGGGCCGTTCGTTCGTATAACCAGTCTCGGCTCGCTTCAGCTGACCGTAAAGTTGAATCAAGCGTGTCGTAGAGCCGCTTGCCTGATCGCCTTGCCGACCAGTTAAAATTCATTGTGAAACCGGGCGCGACGATCAGATTGCCTGTAACGGTGCGAATACCCAGAGTATTCAATTGCCGGGCAATCATTACGGCGTGTTCGTGATGAAAGGAAGGATCCCGGCCAGAGATGTAGAGATTGCCATTTAGCGAGCCGGTAGACTCATCGAGTGTGCCGGTGATCCATATCCCGGTGGTAAATCGATGTTGAGGGCCGAAGGTCTTGAGAGCGACCAGAGCAGTGGCAAGCTTTATTGCTGAAGCTGGATTGAAATTCTCGTCCGCCGATTGAACTGCCACCGTTTTCCCGTCAAGTGTTTCAACCAGCACGCCCTGAGGGCCATATAAAACTTGCGACTCAGCAGGAGTGCTTGCCGCTTGTTCAGCGATGGTTGTTTGCGACGGAGATATCGGCGTCGAGGGAGTACCGGTCGAGACAGGGGGCTTGGGAGTCTCGCCCGCGGGCGTCTGCGCGCTTACCAATGCCGCCTGCTGCAACCAGAATAGTCCTGCCAACGTGGCGAGAAAGACGCGCGATGTGATCTGCTTGTTCATATATCTCTAAGGTGCTCGAGCGGCGAGCAACTCATGATAACACGATCGTTTTCGGGAGAAGTGCACAACCTTAGGAGAGGCTGGTTCGATGCTTTTGGCGTTTTGGCGGGATGCATGATAGCCAGGTGCAGCCGGGGCAATGGGCCGGTAAGTTCGCGCTGTCCAAGGCACCAGTCTACGTCAGCGGCAACTGCAACCACTGCTAGCGTGCTTTGTCAATAGGCGACGAGGGATTCCGATTTACATCGCTGGAAGCCAAGTCTAAATGCGTTGACAATGGGAGAAGCGGCCACCTAGAATCCTGTTATTGACAAATCACAGTGCGCGAACATCAGCCCGTTACAGTTGAAAGCATACGCGCCACGCACAAGGCACGAAGAAAAGAGATTCGAGCGAAGCTCGCTGAGTTTGAAGAAGTCTGGCGCAATGGATCGGACGCGCGACTTTGGGAAGAACTCGTCTTCTGCATTTTTACCGCGGGCGCGTCGGCTCGGATGGGATTGAAGTCCATCGAGGCGGTACGACCGTTGTTGTTGAACGGCGAGAGGGCGGAAATGACTAAGGCCCTCAAGAAGGCAGGCGCCCATCGCTTCCCAGTGTCGCGGCCGGGCTATATTGTGATAGCGCGAAACTACCTCCGCGAGCGTTGCGGTTTGAGATTGCGCGAGCAGCTCGAGAGTTTCTCAGATCCGATTGAGCGTCGTGATTGGCTAGCGCGCGAGAAACGGATCAAAGGGTTGGGCTATAAGGAAGCCAGCCATTTTCTACGGAATATTGGGTTAATGGGACATGCGATTCTCGACAAGCATGTTTTGCGTTGTCTCGAGGATCTCGAAATAGTTGATTCCTCCCGGCCTCCCAGCACCAGGGGGCGCTACCTGGAGATCGAGGAAAGACTAAAGGGTGTCGCCGCCGACGTAGGGATCGACTTCGATGAGCTTGACTTGGTGTTATGGTCGATGAAAACAGGGGAAGTTTTGAAATAGTAACCGTTCAAAGAATGACGACGAGTCGTAGGATTACTCCATAGTTCGACTTCGAGGATGGTTTCATGCAATGTTTTAGGTCTAACAGGTTAACCCGTAATTTGGCGGTCGGAATTGTGGCCGCCTTTGTCTTTTCTCTGGGTCCCCTGGCACCCGCCTCCGCCGCTGCGCTTAGCGACAAAAAGACACGAAATCGTGCTGAGAAAGCACTTCGCGATGGCGACTTCGAGCTGGCGGAGAAGAGTTTTCGCGAGTTACTGAGTAAGAACGTTCAGGATCAGGATGCCAGACTTGGTCTGAGCCTTACCCACCTAAAGCAAAGGCGACTTCAAGATGCGTACGACCAGGCAGCCAGAGTAATTCTGGCGAACCCGCTCTCGGCACGAGGACATGCCTTACTGGGCCAGGCTATCCTGGCCTCCGGAAACTTTCGTGAGTCAGTCGAAGAGTTTCGTACGGCTCTTAGTATTAAAGAAGACGACCCGCTGGCCGTAGCTGGTCTGGCGATGGTCGATTTTTATGAGAACCGGTTAGAGCCGTGCATTCGAGCCTTGCGTCGAGCGGTGAGCTTGTCGCCCGACGAGCCCGACTTCATCTTTAATCTGGGCCAGGCAGCTGCGCGCAGCGAAATGTACAAGGAAGCCGCGGACGCATATGAGCGGTTTTTGATAATTGCGCCCAAGACTGATGCAGACCGCCGCGCTCGTATCAGAGGATTGATCGACTTCTTGCGTTACCTCGGCAAACAGGGCTCGCTATATGTGCCGGGGGGACGCGACAACACGGTCGTTTCCTTCGTATCGGTCGATAGCCGCCCAATCTTGACGGTCCGGGTGAACGGGCAAAAAGATCCGCTCCGATTCGTATTGGATACGGGCTCGGGGATGTCCGTGATTTCAGATGGCACGGCCCAGAGACTTGGTATACGTCCTGTTGCGCGTGGAGGCCTGGCGCGGGCTGTGGGCGGTGGCGGCAAGTTTGAAATCGTCTACGGGTTTCTGGACTCGTTGGAGATTGGCGAAGTCAAAGTTGAGAACGTACCCGTCTATATCAGGCGCTTCTTCGACGACAAGACGCCCGTCGACGGTTATCTCGGCCTTTCAATGATCTCGAAGTTCATAACCGCTGTTGATTACGGTGAAAGAACCTTTACGCTCGCGCGTCAACGACAATCAGGTAGTCTCGATCTTGTGCAGACGCCTGCGGCGGCAGATCTGACGCCAGCTCTTAAGTCCCAAAATGCCAGGGCCGTGGAGATTCCTCTGCGCACAACGTCGAGTGGCTTTCTCAGCGGTGAGGTTTATGTTCAGGGTATCGATAAGCCGCTAAACTTCATTATCGATACCGGCGCAAGTATTTCTGTAATCTCGGAAAAACTGGCGGCGCTCGAAGAATTGTCCAACTACTCGACACCTACTCGAATGCGGGTCTTCGGAGCAGCTGGTGTCGCCGAAGACGTGAAGACTATGCGCTTGCCAAGCGTGATGCTGGGCACATTTAGCAGGGAACAGGTCAACGTGGCGGTCCTGGATCTGGAGTCGGTAAATGAAACTGCAGGGTTCATTCAGGATGGAATTCTGGGTGGAAACTTTCTCCGGCATTTCCGAGTGTCTTTTGATTTTCGTCGGGGAGTGATTCGGCTGGAACCGCTCAATCAGAGTGCCCGGAGCGCTAAGCCTGAGATGTGAAGCAACAAGAGTTGCAATGAAGCAGAGTCTCTATCTCGAAACCTCAGTCATCGGCGCTTACCTCGATAACGGCGAGCCCTTTCGGCGTGACTTAACGATCCGTTGGTGGGAACACGAAATGAAGGACTATCGCACGGTTATCTCGGCGTTGGTCACACGAGAGCTCGAACGAGTTCCGGATCCTCACAGAACTTCGTACCTAAAACTAATAGCCCCCCTGGAGCAGGCAGAGCTCACCGATGAAGCTGCCATCCTGGCGGACGGTTACGTGTCACGCGGAATATTTCATCGCAAATACATAGCAGACGCATTGCACGTTGCGATTGCCTCTTATCACAAGATTGATTACCTGGTGACTTGGAATTTTGGCCACCTGGCAAATGTTCGTCGACAGGCGCGCATCCGGCTGTTCAATACGGCAGCAGGTTTTTACGTTCCCATGATCGTGACTCCGGAGTTTCTCGTCTCTGAAGCTACGGAGAAAGCCCGATGATTGCCAATTGCCAATTGCCAATTTCCGCTGATACATTGCCGGTCAGGTTGGCCACAGCGAACCGTCATCGAACGAAGCCAATCGGCAATTAAAAATCGGAAATCGCAAATTGAAAATGACTTATGTATCGTCGTCCAAAGTTTCTGGAAGTACTGCACGCCATTCGTGAGGAGATGTCGAGGGAAGTCGACTACGACGTAGATCTGTTTGCGGAAATGGTTCGTTCGGGTGTGCGCCCTTCCCATGGACCTGAAAGGCGCATTCGCGGCTACAAGAGCCGAGCGCCGCGTGATGAGGACCTGAAGGCAAGCGCGCACAAAAATGATAAGGGTAAGCGTCTGAGGAAGATAGGTTAAACCCAGCTGATGATATTTGGCGGCTGACCAGTCATGAACCCTACCTTCGAGACAATTGGATTAGAAGTGCCGAGTGAGAAGGCCTTTAACTACCTCGCTGAGCGAGCCGGTGACCAGGGTGAACCCACACAACTGAGCCGGCGAGGCGCCGTGCTCCACGGCCGCTGTTGGAAGTTGGGTGAAGGGCTGGAGGTTTGGACCGTGCTCTATGAATCGGGAAGTGGGGATGTCTTCTATGCGGACTGCCGGCCCGGATTTCGTGCGCGATACATTCAAACGATCAGTCCCTGGGCGCTCACGGAATATGATGAAGAGGGCGAAGCTGTGGTCCATGGGTACCGCGAAAGCACAGAATGCGAGGTCCTATTCGAGCTGCAGAATCTTACCGAAGTGGGGCCCGCCGGCTTTTGCGCTCAGGAACTCCATGTTGGTCTTTGTGGACTCGCTTACCGGGCTCGGGTCCGCAAGGGCGGGGGCAAGACTCGCTGGATGCCTCTGGAAAAGGCGGCACCGTCGCGCGCTGCCCATGAGAATGATTGGAGCCTCTCCGGCACCGTGATCGCGTTTAAGCCTCTGAAGAACCCTCTGTCCGGCAGTGATCTCTACTGGATCCATCTCGATCTTGAACGAATTAAACTGGAAGTCCTGGTCAATCAGCGCGCACTCCGAGGCGACTCCCTGGCCCCAGGCGCCACTCTGGAAGCGGAAGTTTGGTTGCAGGGGCATGTGTTGGACGAGCAAGCATTGCGTTCCCGTTATGAGGGCGTCGATCTTACCTGTTCATCTGCCAGTTTCTGGTCAGGATTAAAGAGGAAAAATTAGGAGTCGCACCTGCAACCGGGCTGATGATCCATATTAATGAAACGTCTGATTGTTGCTAGTCTCGTAATCCTCACTGCCATTTTCGCAGCCTACTTCTTCAATCGATACTGGATCCATCGCTATGACGGATTGATTGCCCGGCAAGCCAATATCTATCGTCTCGATCCCGATCTCGTGTGGAGCATAATTTACGAGGAGACATACTTCAGTCCCTGGAAGATTGGTAAAGACGGCGAGATTGGATTGATGCAAGTCACACCCGGCGTTGGGCGCGACTGGGCGGCTGAAACCGGCATGCGCGGACTCGAGCGGCAGATGGCCAATGAGCCTTTTAGTCTGTTGCGCGATCCGGAACGAAATGTTCAGGTTGGCTGCTGGTACCTGGAGAAGTTCTACGAAGAATACCGCGACACGCCGGGTGCTGAAGCCCGCATGATTGCTGCTTACAATGCGGGGCCCAGCCGCGCGGCGGAATGGAACCGTCCCGCCGAGGGTGGCAAGGCTCTCTCTGGCGAAGAGTTCATCCAACGAATTAACATTCCCTCTACGCGCGCGTATGTGATTTCGATTCTGGAGCGGTACCGCAAGCTGAAAGGGATACGATCTCAAACCAGCGCAACAGTGATCTCACGAGATGCTAATGTGCGTTCTCTCGCAAAGCTGCCACCACGCCCACTTCTCGTCCCAGTTCAACCCGCACCGTTCGAGTAGAGGATCCGGCAAATCATGACCATCCTCTACTGCGCTCGCTGGGTCCTGCCCATCTCATCGTCTTCAATTGAGGATGGCGCGATCGCAATCGAAGGAAACCTGATTGCTGACGTCGGCACTCGCGCGTCACTAGTCGGGAAGTATCCCGACGCTACGGTGCGTAACTTTCCAGATGCGGCCATACTGCCCGGGCTGATCAATGCTCATTCGCACTTAGAGCTCACCGCGAGGCGCGGCTTCCTTGAAAGCGAAGAGTCCGACTTTATGGGGTGGCTGAAAAAACTGACGGTGGCGCGACTCGAATTGATGACACCTGACGATCGGTATGTTTCGGCAGCATGGGGAGCAACTGAGGCAGCGCGCGCCGGGATCACTGCCCTGGCAGATGCAAGCGACGGTGCTTATGAAAGCATTAAGGCCTTGAGTGATGTTGGCCTCCGGGGAATAGTTTTCCAGGAATCGTTCGGGCCAGATCCAAGACTGGCTGATGACAACTTCGCAAAGCTCATCGACAAAGTAGGTCGCCTGGCAGAGCTGGAAACGCCGCTAGTGAAAGTTGGTGTTTCCCCGCACGCGCCTTACACGGTTTGCGGCCGCCAGCTCGAGTTGATTTCGGAGTTTGCTTTGACAGAAGACCTGCCGGTGATGATGCATGCGGCAGAATCGGATGCGGAAGTGATGTTGTTGCGTGAAGGTCAAGGCACTTTTGCGGAGGCACTTAGGAAGCGGGGTATAAAATGGCACACGCCGGGGTTGTCAACTATTCAATACTTAAAACGGCATTGCGTGTTGCAGACGAAGCCCCTGTTGGCCCACTGCATCAGCGTTGATAACGCGGATATCGAAACGCTTAGAGAGTCGGGAGCGCGGATAGCCCACTGCCCAAAATCAAACGCGAAACTTGGCCATGGTCGCGCGCCATTTTCGAACTTTCTGAATCGAGGAATTGCGGTCGGACTCGGTAGCGATTCGGTTGCCAGTAACAACACTTGCGATATCCTTGAGGAAGCTCGGTTTGCAACTTTGATGGCTCGCTCTGAGATTGGCGGGCAAAGGATGCTGACTGCAACAGAGGCATTGCATGCAGCCACAGCTGGAGGTGCGCGCGCGATCGGTCTTGCAGGTTACACCGGTGAGCTGAGAGCAGGATTGCAAGCTGACTTTGCCGCGGTCTCGCTCGCCGGGCCGCACCAACTACCGTCATACGATCCTATCAACACACTTATCTTTGCCTCCTCCGGACGAGACGTGGTCTTAACTGTGGTTGCGGGAAGGGAAGTCTTCGCCGCAGGGCAGGTTACAACCATTGACGAAGAGCGCCTGGCAGCCCGGATGAAAGAGATCGCCGTCAAACTAGGAATCTAATTTAACGAAACCAATGAATATACTCGTTCTTAACTGCGGAACTTAGACTGACGCAGCGATCGCCTGATCGAAGATCTCGATCGCGACGTCGACGTTCTCTTTTGTCAAGATCAGCGGTGGCGACCAGCGAATCGTATTGGTTCCGGCCCCAAGGATCACCAGGCCACGATCGAAACATGCTACTTCAACCCGGTCTCGGAGCTCTGGCGCCGGTTTGTTTGACGTTCGATTCTCCACGAACTCAACGCCAATCATCAGGCCCATGCCGCGTACGTCGCCAATGCAGTCATACTTTCTCATCAGCTTCTCCAACTCGGCTTTCAAGTAGGAGCCAACCTCTTCGCTGTTTCGAACCAAACCGCCTTCCAGCAGTTCGATGGTCTTTAGAGCGGCCGCAATGCAGACCGGATTGCCGCCAAAGGTGGATGCATGTGCGCCCGGTTTCCAATCCATCAAATTTTCGCGCGCTACACAGACCCCGATGGGTAGCCCGGAGCCGATTCCTTTGGCGATGCAAACAATGTCAGGTTTTAGATCGTAATGGTCGCTGGCAAACATTTTTCCGGTTCGGCCCATCCCGCTTTGCACCTCATCCACGATCAGCAAGATCCCGTGCTGGTCACAGATCCTGCGCAAACCTTCAAGGAAGTTACGTGGTGCTGGAACGTAGCCACCTTCGCCTTGCACTACCTCCACCACAATGCCGGCCACCTCTTCGGGCGGCGTTGTCGTTTTGAACAGGCGCTCTTCAATCCAGGTGAGCGCGCCCTGACCAGCCCCACCATCACCGCAATCAGCGGCACTGAATGGATTGCGGAACTCGTTAGGGTAAGGAACATGAACAACGTCAAGCGCTTGGCGTTTGAAACCGCTTCGCTGTGCCGCCCTTGAAGAAGTCAGCGAAAGCGAGCCGAGAGTCCGTCCGTGAAAGCTGTTGAGGAAGGCGATGAACTTCTCGCGCCCGGTGGCGTGCATCGCCAACTTCAGAGCCGTTTCAACCGCTTCCGTACCGCTATTGGCAAAGTGCGTTTTCGTAGGCGAGGGGACTGGGACGATTTCATCAAGCTTTCGGGCGAGCTGCGGCATGTGGCGATAGTAGTAGTCGGTGCCGCACATGTGGATCAGCTCAGCGGCTTGTTTCTGGATTGCGGCCACTATCTCCGGATGACAATGTCCGGTCGAGCAGACTGCCACCCCGGCATTGCAATCGAGAAGGATGTTGCCATCAACGTCTTCAATCCAGACGCCCTGAGCACGCTCTGCGACCAGCTTGAAAGAGGGTCGAGGATAGGACGGGGTTACAAACTGCGCGTCTGCTTTGATGATCTCCTGGCCTTTGGGACCTGGAAGAGCTGTTTTTATCTCGGGGCGCTTCGGCGGAGCCATGGTTGTGCTGGACATAGGTTCTCTCCTTGGTAAGTCGGACGCTCGTTTACGAGCGGTGTAACGGGAATGGCCCGAACGTCGAGGATTCGATCGTGGACCGAGACTTTGGCGAGAAGTAACTAGTCCGCGAAGAGGTTCGCGCGAGATTCAAGCGGGCAAAGATGCAAAGGCTGTGGGTTGAACATAGCTAAAATTGTTATTCGGGCGATTGGTTGGGATAGTACCACTTACCCAAATGCCATTGCCAGCTTGGCAGCGTGTCAGAACGGGAGCAGTAGCGACCCGGTCTCCAGCGGCTTTCAGAGGTAAGGACACAACCGGGTCGCTACCGCGCGCCGCTCTGACACGCTCGCCTGCGCCTAGGACTTGGGTAATCCCTCCACTAAATGGTCGAAGGTGAGCCAAATGCTCCAACTATGGTGATAAAACGCAACCGGAAACGACACGGCTATGACAAAGAGCATGGCCAGCACGAATTGATAGTGGGCATTTATGACCGGAAAGGACGTCATGTAGGCGAGCAGAATTACCAACTCGGTCGTGACTACATTCACCAGGATGGCACCGACAAAGAACCCTTGCTCGCGTTGGAAGACCACCCGACAGGAAGAGCAGTGATCCGCTATTTTAAAGGGCGTCTTGACGATAGACGCTTTTCCACAGACGGGGCACCGGAGCAGAAGGCATCGGCGCAAGAGGTTCGCAAGCGAAGGGTGGTTCCTGCTCACTATTTGCTCAATGGATATAGGCCTGCAGTATACCGAAGAGCAATGCCGCTGGCACGTTGGTCATAGGTACTGCACTAGTATATCAGCCTTGCGCTCCTTGCTCGTCGTTTCTGAAAGGGTATAAGCTTGACCTGCGAAATCGC
>JAMQPH010000761.1 GCA_023717605.1 Pyrinomonadaceae bacterium | reverse complement strand
ACAAGAGTCAGTTCATACGCATCACTTCCGCCGGCCTGAAAGAGTCGCACGTTCACGATGTGATCATCACGAAGGAAGCGCCTAACTACCGGCTGGAATAGCTGCAACACGCCAATGAAAGGTAGTTTCACGCAAAGACGGGTGGCATAGACTTTAGTCTGTGTTGCCGATGGGTTACAACGGATTGGTTGAGCTAGCGTGGCTTGAAATCAGAGACTAAAGTCTATGCCACCCATCTTTGCGTGAAGCCGCCTTTGTGAGCGCCGCCTTCGAGCATTAATCCGACACTTGTCGCCTCCACTTGCTCCTTTTTCATTACTTCTTTACCAACTCTTCTGTGATTCACTGGTTAGACGGCGCGTGACACGGCATCCTATTTGCCAGTTGCGAGACGGCAAATGAACACCCGCAAAGCAATCCTGATTTCAAATCCAAAGACTGGGCGGTACGCGTCGCGCCGGTTGCCGGCAATCGAAGATATCTACTCTCAGCTAAATTCAGCAGATCTCGAGGTGGAATTGGTGTCGACCACAGGCCCGGGCGATGCGACCCGGATCGCCGCTGATGCAGGACGCAAAGGCGTCTCCGACGTGATAGTTGCAGGTGGTGATGGAACAATCAACGAGGCTCTGCAAGGCTTGGTGGGTACATCCGCCCGACTTGGAATTCTGCCCCGAGGCACTGCAAACGTGCTCGCTGGCGAACTCGGTTTACCACTTGACTGCCGTCGCGCAGCCGGCGTGATCGCCCGCGGCAAGACGCGGCGCGTTCATGTCGGTTGTGCGCTTGATGAAACGGATAGCGCAAAAAGATACTTCCTCTTGATGGCCGGCATCGGACTCGATGCCACAGTTGTCGGTCGAGTGCATCCTGGTCTCAAGAAGCGATTTGGAAAAGGAGCTTTCTGGTTTTCAGGTCTGAGCTATCTGGCAGACTGGAAGCCGAAACCGTTCGAGATCGAAGTCGAAGGACAAACTTTCACCGCCACTTTTGCCACCATTGGCAAAGCGGCCAGCTACGGGGGCGATCTTACAGTTACACCGCGCGCTCAACTCGACCAACCCGATTTCGAGATCTGCATCATCGAAACCCACAGCCGGTTGCGCTATCTCTATCTACTCTCTCACGCAATGCGTAGTGGAATGCCCGGGGGCCGCCGTGGCGTTCACTTTCTTCGCGCGACGCGAGCGCGAGCAACCGGTGAAGCCGCCGTGCAAGTGGATGGCGAGTTGATTGGAAATCTGCCGATGACTTTCGAGATTGCTCCCGAATCGATCGAGGTGATCGTCCCTTAGATCATTCTCGGCCTTCGCTCAGCCTCACCTAAGATCGCTGATCAGCACCACGTCACTGGTCACTGACCCACGAGCGAGGGCAAGCCATTTGCCGTCGCGCGACCAGTCGAAATTAAATATTCGACCAGTCTTGAAGTTGGTTAGCTGCACAGGCTTGCTGCCGTCGAGCGCTTGACTCCAGATGTTCGAGACGCCGCCCTGTGTGTCAATGTAAGTTAAGTCGTGCCCGTTGGGTGTCCAGCGCATTGTGTCCAGAGATTCAAAGGAGCGCAACCTACTAAAAGGAGAGAGCCAAACGTCAAATAATTTTGCCGGCGGCCCCCCTTCAAATGGAAACACCGCCATCCTGAACCTGTTGGTGGTCAGTTGATCATCGAAGGAGCTACCGGCGATCAACTTTCCGTCAGGCGAGACTGCGTGAGATCTCGCAGAGCTGTCAGACACTTGTACAGAATCGCCCCCTTCTATCGGCACTTTCCAGATAGTCGGCCCAGGCTTAGCAAGGACTGTGTAAACGACCCATTTCCCGTCAAGCGAAACGGATGGTAAGAATTTTCCGCCGCCACCGCCAGCGGTTACCTGTTTCGGGTTGCCGCCGTCAATGTCCGTCCTCCAGATATTAAGATCACCTGAGCGGTCAGAACCGAACACAATGTAGCGACCGTCAGGTGAAACAGACAGGCCTTCCGATAGGTTATCGTTAACAATCAGTTGTTTTGGATTACTGCCATCCCGGTCCATGATCCACAGATCGTTGGTTCCCCTCGCCCTTGACAGAAATACTATTTTGCCGTCGGGTGTCCACGAGACGCCCTCCGACCCGTCATACCTTCCAACACCCCATGTGAGTTGTGTCGCCCGGCTGGCATTGCCACCGGGCGCAGTCCAGATGTTGGAAATATCTGCTGACTGCACAGTAACTAAAGTGTTTGAGTCTGCGGTCAGGCTCATTCCGTTGTAGCTGTTCAGGTCGTTGGTGATCTTGTGCGCCTCACCACCAGGGTAAGAGACAAGCCAGACTTGCGCCGATGCTGACGATTGATCCCACCCGGTCATGACCAGGCCGCTTGAATCTGAAAGCCACGCCAGGAATACGATGCCACTTCCACCAGCTTTTTGTTGGGAGATCAGTTTTTCCACCCCGTCCTCAACGCGCACGCCAACCACCTCAAAATGAAGGCCGTCACTGAAACTTCTGGCGGGACAGGCGATGATCTTTCCATCGGGTGACCATGCCGGCATACGCCAGAAATTGTCGGGGAACCTGCGCGAGGCAAGTTTTTGTTCTCCGGTGCCGTCCGTATTCGCCATCATTAAAATGCTTTCTGCTCCTCGGCCAACCCGAACAAAAGCGAACCGCTTGCCGTCAGGAGAGAAAGTAATGGGGCCGCGTATGTTCACTAGCAGTTTTCTTGAAGTACCCCCTATCACTGGCACCTGGTAGAGCACGCCTTCGTCGCTCTTTTCATTTGTGACGTAGTAAATGTAATTACTGTCTGGTGAGAAAGTTATTCCCAAATACTCGATCTTGGAATGCGGAATGATTTGCACGTCGCTGCCCGTGGCGACATGTCTCACCCAAAGGCTCTGCTGTCCGTCATCGTCAATCACATAAACAACATATTTACCGTCGGGAGAAATGGCGGCATCATAGGCTTTACCTTCGCTGGTCAGCCGCGTAATCTTTGTTGTTTGAAAAGGCGCCGCTGGTTTAGTTGCAGATCGATCCTTACCAATAAACCTGTAGAGGCCGTAGCCGAGACCTCCGATCACAATCAAGAGAACTACCCCGAGCAGTGCCGCACTCCCCTTGTGTCGTTTGATCTCCTCGACTAAATACTCAACGCTCGAAGTACCTGCCGCTGCCTTTATCTGACCCGTCCGCGCTGCCGTTGGCTCCATTGGCGATGCAATCGCCATCTGGCCTCCGGCTGTTGCAGCCGCACCATTACTGCTCGCCGCTGACGCAGCGGAGCGTTCCATCTCGGCCTCGGCGTCCTGCCGCTGTTTCAGCCGCCTCAAATCGATCGCAATGTCCTTGGCCGTCTGGTAGCGTTCCTCAGAATTCTTCGTCAGCGCCTTCATGACGATCCGCTCGAGTTCCGCCGGAGTTTCCGGTGCGTCGCTTGCGAGCGGTGCCGGCCCTCTCTCAAGAATCGAAACAATCACGTCACTCGAGGTGGCGCCTTCGAACGGCCGGCGGCCTGCGATCATCTCGTAAAGCACGACGCCGAGGCTCCACACATCCGTGCGTGCGTCCACTTCCAACCCACGCGCCTGCTCCGGCGACATATAGGTCACCGTTCCCATTACGCTTCCCGGATTAGTTTTGACCAATGAGACAGTCAACGCTTCGACATCCAAAGCCGGTCGCTCGGTTAGCTTGGCGAGGCCGAAGTCCAGCACCTTCACGTATCCGTCACGCCGGATCATGACGTTTTCGGGTTTGACGTCGCGATGGACGATTCCAGCGTCATGCGCCGCCGCTAGAGCACTCGCCATCTGTGCAGCCATATCGAGTGCGTCCGTGGGCCGTAAGCGCCCAGCATCAAGCCGCTCGCGCAGGGTCTCGCCCTCGATGTACTCGGTGGCGATGTAGTGCCGTGCGCCGGCCTTGCCGATCTCGTGAATCGTAATGATGTTGGGGTGATTAAGGGCAGACGCCGCGCGTGCCTCCTGACGGAAGCGGCGCACACGGTCGCTTTCGCTAGTGAATTGTTCAGGCAAGAGCTTGAGGGCGACGCGGCGACCGAGCTGCGTGTCCTCGGCCAGATAGACCTGGCCCATTCCACCGGTGCCGATCAGCGAAAGGATTTTGTAGTGAGAGACCGACTTCCCTGTCAGTGCGTCGGCTTGATTTTCGGCGAACAATCCGGCGGCGACAGCCAACGCCGGTTCCGCGATGAAGTCCGCAGCTTCCGCGTTTGAGGAGATGAGCGATTCCACCTCGCGGCGCATCTCCTCGTCGCCCGCGCAGGCGCGTTCGAGGAAGGCGGCGCGCTCGTCCACGTCAACCTCAAGTGCCGCGTGATACAACTCGCCGATTTGCCGGTAACGTTCGGGCGTCATACTCGTGAATCGTGAATCGTCAATCGTCAATCGTCAATCGTGATTAAAGGGTAATCATTCTAAGCGCTCTCGGTAAGAGTCCCTGTTCCAGTTAGAAGATTAGCATTAAGAAGTATTACGTGATGAGTGAGGGCGGATCCTAACTATTTACCATTTACCATTTCCGATTCACGATTCACGATTGACGGTTCAGTTCACGATGCAGCCACGCGCGGGCGAGGCTCCAGTCGCGCCTCACCGTGCCGGGCGACACCTTCAACACCTCAGCCGTCTCTTCGATGCTCAATCCGCCGAAGAATCGAAGCTCCACAACCCGGCTCTGCCTCGCATCAAGTTCGGCCAGAGACACCAGCGCTTCGTCGAGCGCGACGATGTGGCTGCCTTTGCTGTCTGACACGAAGGCTGCTTCATCGAGTGTGACATCCAGCGCGCCACCGCCCCGCTTTGCGTAGCCGCGCGCGCGGGCAAAGTCTACAAGGATGCGGCGCATCAATTGGGCCGACACGCCGAAAAAGTGCGCGCGATTCTGCCACTGAACATTCTTCCAGTCGATCAGCCGGACGTAGGCTTCATTGACGAGCGCTGTGGTTTGGAGTGTGTGGCCCGGGCGTTCGCGGCCCATGTAGTGATGTGCGAGACGTCGCAGTTCCTCGTAGACCAGCGGTGTCAGGGTCTCTAAGGCTGCCTCGTCGCCGTCGCCCCAGGCGACGAGTAGCCGCGTGATCTCCTTCGGGGAAGCCGTCTGCATAGTGCCCTTTCGGTCGGTGCGCCACAGAAAATTATCACAACTGTCCGGTGCCCTCTAACCATTTCGGTTCCGTCCCTCCGCTTTCTCAGTGTTCTCTGTGTCTCCGTGGTGAATATTGGTTGAGGTTTATTTACCACGGAGACACGAAGGACACTGAGAAAGGAAAGGCGCTCTATTGCCTCAAGAGTTATAAGCTGTTAGCGATACGGCTTTGCCGCCTGATGTGAGGCGCGGCTCTGCCCCGCCGTACGTGGATCTATTTTGGTGGGCTACGCCCCTTTTTCCGGAGTTGTCCCGCAGTTTGTCAGAGGGCGCACACGGGGGCATAGCCCCAGAATCTAATTGAGAACTCTTACGGCGGGGCGGAGCCAACTCACATCAGGCGGCAAAGCCGTGATGTCAGTAGCGCATGACTTTTGAGGTAAGGCCGAGAAGATACGAGCTATTCAAAACTGCCCACACCCCTAGCCGCAGCCTCAAAAAAATCCCGCCGGGCGTTGGCGCTTTCGCTCAAGGTTCACGCATTAACCAGTAGAGAGACGGAATTTCTGCCAGTTGATGAAATAAAGGCTCTCAAATCGGCTTCGGAATGAAGACAAAGTCGAAGCCTACATTGAAAGGAGAAAGATCATGTACATAGGAATCAATCTCGCGTTGATATTGGCGCTCGCGCTGGCTGCGATCGGAGGCTCGACCAAATACCAGCCAGATGTGAGTAATAGGTCAGCCGGGATACGCGGCCAAAACCTGAACCACAACGAGACGCTGGTCCGCGATACGACGCTCAGCCTACGAGCGGACACTCCGGGTTCGAGTGGTGAGCAGTCGTTCGCCTCGCGGCTTTTCAGCTTGTTCTCGTTTTATCGGGCCGGCCCTGGCTGTTCAAAATGGGTATGCGGCGCAAACCACAACGAAACGCTCGTCCGCGACACGACCCTATGAAGTGACAGACGCGGGCGAGGAGACACGGACATGAAGACACAGAAGACAGCGCCAAAGCCATTCTTACCCATCGCGTTAACCCTCGTAGCACTCCTCGTGGCAGCGGTTGTTGGCGCTGTGTGGAACCTGAGCGCCGACTCTTCAGCACATTCGAGCCAAGCCCGAGCCGCAACCGGCGGTGAGTCGGCGGCCCTGCAACTGCAATCGTTGATCCTGCGCGGCGGCCAGCTCCGCGACCAGGGCCGTTACCAGGAATCGAAGCCGCTCCTCGACGAAGCGTTGACGCTTGCGGAGCGAGCCTTCGGCCCCGACTCGTTCGAAGTCGCCGCCGTACTCAATCAGCTCGGCATGCTCGGCAAGTACGACGGCCACTTCGACGAGGCCGAAGCCGTGTACCGCCGCGCACTCCAAATCATGGAAAAGACCGCCAGCCCCATGCACCCGCTGACCGCCACACTCTTCCACAATCTCGGCGGACTGGAACACGCACGCGCGCGCTTCGCTGAGGGCGAGCCATACGCTCGCCGCTCGGTCGAGATCCGGGAGCATTTGTTCGGCCCCGATCACCCTGACACGGCTGCGGACGTCGCGGCGCTCGCCGCGCTTCTCGACGGCCAGGGCAAATATGACGAAGCGGAGACGCTCTACCGTCGCGCTCTTGGTATCTTCGAGCGTGTCTACGGGCCGGACCATAACGAAGTGGCCGTCAACCTGAATAACCTCGGCGCGCTCTGTCACGCTACCGGCCGAGCGGAAGAAGCCGAGCAGCTGTATCTTCGCGCCCTGGCCATCAAGGAGAAACTGCTCGGGTCAAAACACGTTGACGTGGCAATGACTCTCAACAACCTCGCAGTCTTCTACAAGACGCAAAAACGATACTCAGAGGCCGCTGGGCTTTACCGTCGCGCGCTCGAGATTTTCGAGGCCGCGCTCGACCGGGCGCATCCGAAGCTCGCCACGTGCCGGGAAAACTACGAGCAGCTGCTCCGAGAAATGACTGACAGGCAAGGAGAATAAAGAACATGTTGAACTTTAGTTGCATCTGGAATTTTGGCCAGAACGCGGCTCGCGTGCCGATGAATCTCTTTTGCAGCGTAACGCTGTTGCTTATCTTCTTCAGTCCGTCCCTCGCACAGTCTTCGTCGGACATTGTCGAGACGCACAAATGGGTGATGAGCATGGGACAGGATCGCAGTGTCAGAGAACAGGTACTGAAACTGCGGACTGCGTCAGGCAATCCGTGTGATACGCAAAATGGGCCCGGACCCTTCGATCCACTTCCCTGCGTAGACTTACAAAAGAAAGAGTGGCTCGCGATGATGAAACGAGCCGAATACATCCAGGCTCCCGTCATTGTGAAAAGAACTATTCCGCGGATTGTGGAGAGTCTGAACAACTTTGAGAACCACTGGAAATCACTCTCACCCCCGGAGAGGGAAAAGCGAATCCGGCAACGAAAAGAGTTGCAGCAAGCTATCAAACAAACCCAAGCCCGAATAGAGTCGCTGGAAAAAATCGCGAATGACCCCGGCCGAAGTCAGGAGACGCGGACGGCAGCGACGACACTGCTTGCCACGCCGGGATTCCAGATCTCGTACATCTCGAAATGCCCGGTCTGCTACTGCTGTTGCCCTCAGGACTGTTCCTGCAGCTCCGTCTGCGAATACCGATGGCCATCCGATCTCTGGAGGAGCCAGAGGTAACGATGGACTACGGTGATCGGCGCGCTCAGCGTTGTACAAACTTTGGAAAGCGAAGGAGGAAAGATTATGAAGATCATTGCTGTCATTGTGCTGATTTTGGGAATCGGTCTGACCGTGCTCGGCGCCGGATATTTCTTCAGTTCCGATGGCGAACTCTGTCAAAGATACGACGCCGCGGCGAAAGAGAAATTAGCTCAGGCCGAGGCTGCACAGGGAACACCGAGGGAAGCGAAGCTGATGGAGGAAGCTCGGCTGGAAGTTGATAGTGCTGAGCGGGCTTGTAGAAATGCGCGGAGTACGCGGCAGTCGGCATTGTTGGCCACACCTGGAGGAATTATCGCAATTGTCTCTTCAGGTGTGTTGCTGGTCTTTTCTCGTAGGCGCAAAGGGTGAAGCAATGTCCGACACACTTTAGTTTGTCGGACAAAGGTCAACCCTTCAACCACGCGGCGCGCAGCGCTTTCTGCCGGGCAGTCGCATCTTGTTTTTCTTCAATCCGATAATCGAAGCGATCCGCAGCGCCGAGTAAGAGTGTGGTCTGAATCGTTCGGCGATCGCGCTTAAGTGAAACCTTCACGCGATCGCCCTGCTTGTAGCGGTTGAGCGTGCTCAGCCAATTCTTGTTCGTAACTTTCCTCGCACCGATAGTGAGGATCTCATCGTCCGGTTGGAGTCCCGCATCTTCAGCAGCCGAGCCGTTAAGAACATTGCCGACAATCGCTGGCCCGGCGCTCGAGACATCTACAGTCAGGCCGCCGCTATAAGGTTCGATTGCCTGCGGTCGAACCAAACGCAAGCCCACATAGCTCAACGCCTGGTCGTAAGGCGGTATTTCAACGTTCCGAACGTACCTGATAAAGAATTCGCTGAAATCAATTCCCACGACCTCGGTTACGACCCGCTCAAATTCCTCTGCACGGTAGCCGCGGCCTCGAAGATAGTAGGAAGCGTTCGGACTGTTCAGATAGAACTCCTCGTACATCCGTCGCATCACATCGTCGAGCGACTTCTGACCATCGGTCCTTCCGCGGATCAAGAGATCCAGGACCAGTCCTAACAACTCTCCCTTGGGGTAATAGCTAATTGAAGTGTTAGCCAGATTTGTGCGTTGGATGTGTTGGGCCCGATCGATGAAGGGCGCCGTCAGGGACGACTCTTCCGCGCTCATCAACTTGCTTCCCGGCGCATTTCCGATGTTGTTGATGGTCTGACTTTCTCGATCAAGGAAGCCCGACTCGTCCCAAATCCCTGCGCGCTTCATCATCAGATGGCCGTAGTAGTTTGTCAGGCCCTCGGCGATCCAGAGACTGCGCGTGTTCGCCGGTCGAGTGAAGTCCCAGGGACCGAATTCGATTGGCCGCAAGCGCTTCACATTCCAGACGTGAAAGAACTCGTGGGCCACAGTACCCAGCGTGCTGTCGTACACCTCCGGTTCCGAGAGTGCTCCGGGCTGAATGATCTGCGTTGAGGTTAAATGCTCCATACCATCACCGGAGTGATCGTCGGCAGCGAAATGTATCAGGAAGGTATATGAATCGAAGTCCGGCGGGCCCCACATCGCTGTTTCGGCCCGCACAATCTTTTCAATATCTCGCACCAATGCTGCCCGCTTACCACCTTCATCGCCGAAAGAGTGAACCATCACGTGATACTTCTTCCCCTCCACCTGAAACTCTTCTCGGGTCCAGTCAGGCGCTATTTCCGTTGGGGTGTCGATCATCACGTCCCAATTTGGAAACTTCCACTCGCGCTGATCGGTCTGTTCCATCCGGCCATTGAGAGTTCGCCACCCGAGTGGAGGGTTGATCGTTAGCTTAATTGGGTCGGACTTGTGATTGACGATATACATGAAAACGGACCCGCCATTGAAGTTTGCGTGGCGAGTGTCGAGTTGGGAGAAAGTGCCGGAGAGATCGTTTCCGAAGACCTTATACGTGATTGTTAAGCTGCTACTATTCATCGTCGGCACGCGCCAGGTCTGGTCATCAACCCTCGTAACCGGACGCATGGCCAGGTCACAAAGCGATCTGGATGGACAGATGCCGGCAGCCGCCCGAAACTCCTGAACGTTCTTGGCAAAACTGAATACTGCGTAGCGCCCCGGCGACCACTTCGCCATTTGAAAATCGAGCGCCTCCGGCGCATTCGCCCCCAGCTCTACTTCTACTGCCACTTCAAAGAGATGCGACTGCGGGCGCGACATCGATAAGCGATAGGTGATGGAGCTTAGCGGCCGTTCCTGATGGGCCGACACGGTAAATCCCGCCAACAAAAAGAGTGCCAGCGATAAATGAAACAGAAGTTTTCGAGCGATGGTTTTCATGGCAGGCAACTCTAACATATTGTCGATTGCCAATTGCCAATCGCCAAACTTGCCTAGTTCTGCTTAGTGTCTCAGGACAGCAACTGGTCAGACGAATTCGAAAAACGCCAAATCGGCAATCGGCAATTGGCAATTGGCAATGTAAAGGCTTGCATACATTTCATCGTTGCATTATTAACTCTCTATGCCCCCAACAGAACGTCTCTACTATCAAGACTCTCACCTGATCGAATTCGAGGCGCGAGTCATCGCCAACAGCGAGCGCGTGAGCGGATGGACCGCCGTTACACTCGATCGTACGGCCTTTTACCCAACGGGTGGCGGCCAACCCAGCGACACGGGTACGCTCAATGGTTTGCGTGTGGTCGAGTGTATCGATGATACGGAAGAGGGCGTGTTGCACGTGATTCAAGGACGGGCGCCTGAGGTCGGCACAGTAGTCAAAGGCAGAATTGACTGGCTACGTAGATTGGATCATATGCAGCAACACACCGGGCAACACATTTTGTCGCAGGCGTTCGTCAAACTCTTCAACGCACCAACTCACAGCTTTCGAGTGCTGGACGAGTCTTGCGAGATAGATGTGGACCTGGACACTCCGTCCAACGAGGCTATCGAGCGGGCGGTAGAACTGGCAAACAATGTGATCTGGGAAAATCGGCTGATTACCATCAGGCAGGTGACCTCGCAGGAAGCCTCCGAACTGCCACTACGCAAAGAACCCGCGCGCGAGGGCGATCTACGGGTGATCGAGATCGAGGGATTCGATCTCACTCCCTGCGGCGGGACGCATGCCTATCAGACCGGTGAGGTAGGGATGATTGCTGTGCGTTCCTGGGAACGCGCCAAGGGGTTGGCGCGAATTGAGTTTGTTGCGGGCATGCGTGCACTCGCAGACTACCGTCGTGCGAATCAAAGTGCGCGGGCCACTGCCGGAATATTTAGCGCGGCGCTGGCTGATACGCCCGATCTGGCGGCGCGCATGATTGAAGAGAACAAACAATTGCACCGGCGAGTGCGCAGCCTGGAAGAGATTGCAGCCCGCGTCGAAGCCGAAGAGCTACTTGTCAAAGCTACCACCGGGCATGACAACGTGCGAATCGTTAGCGAGCTTTTTGATAACCGCGACGCCGAATCATTGAAACACCTGGCGCTCAGTTTGATTAATCACCCGGAAACAATCGCGCTGCTCGGCTCGCGGGACAAAGATGCGGCGCGCCTGATCTTCGCTCGATATGCCGACGCACCTGGAGACATGAACGCGTTGATGCGCGACGCCTGTGCAATGCTCGATGGACGCGGTGGTGGCAAACCGGATATGGCGCAGGGCGGCGGGAAGAGTGTTGAGAGGCTAAGCGAAGCTATCGAGACGGCGGCTAAACAGCTTCGTTAAATTATTATGCCTCTTTCGCAATGACTGCCAACCTCTGTCACATCACGGTAACGCTGGGGACGCCAATTGCTAACGGTGCCTCGATTAACGTCCGCTTCCTGTTGGGAATTCAGCAGACCGGCAGCTTCAAGATCTTCGTGAACGTCGAAGCTCTGCCGTAGTGGAACGTCCAAGCACTGCCATCACGGGTAGCGCCTGAAACCGAGAAGCCGCCGCATGGCTAACCATCCGGCGGCTTCTCTGGCGTTCCAATACCCATGAGGAAAGCCTTCACACTAAAAGCGCGTGGATCTTGACATTCCAGTTTGACACGAACCTATTCGCCTTTCTAATATGCATTCCAGCGTGGGGCAGTAGCTCAGTTGGCAGAGCGCCGCGTTCGCAATGCGGAGGCCAGGAGTTCGACCCTCCTCTGCTCCACCAATCAACATCTTCCCTTCCGCCTACTTACAAGAACATTCAAATTGAGCCGAAATTCTCGTTGACGTGGTATTGACGTCGCAAACGGCAAACTGCAGTTGGACCACACCAAACTCTTCTCAAGAACTGCCTGAAAAGCCCAATGAAACAGGTGGGGTACTAACCGTAAAGTGCCCTAGTAAACACGTGACCGCCGCGCTGATAATGCGGAGGTCAGTGATTCAACAATGCCTTATTTTATTTGCATTGGGAGGTGACTCCCAGGTGATTAATGCCAGCGAAATGCGGAGGTCGCGGTTCGATCCCCACTCCGCGCAAGCTGCCGCATTCATTAACTTAGAGTCAAACACTTTCTGCATCTTTCTTTAACGAGATGCAACTTAGCACAACTTTCCGAAGACGCTTTCAATGAGTGAGATGAAGAAAAATCATGCAGAACGAAGTTGAGTTACAAACTGTCCATGTGTGGAGAGTTTCCATAACAAAACCACTGCCAAGTGCACGTTGGTACAGGACATGCAACATTGTTAGTGAAAACTCCACCCTGAATTCTTTAAATCTTCTGTGCTACTCCAGTCGTGCAGTGTCCCAACACCTTGTGATAGTGAAAATGGGCTGTCGTTTCGTTGACTCTTAGCTCCATCACCATTACTATTTGGGCTCACTTTCAGAGGCTGATTCTCCGAGCCTGCTCCCCCTGCACACTCGCGCGAACAAACAAAAACGTGGTTTAGATTCTTGAGAAACCAGACGGAACCGGCAATAAAACCACGCTGTCAAAGAGTGCCGCGTTTGGCGGACTGTTCGCTGGAACGCTCACACTCCAACTACCCCAGCCAGTGGGAAATATGGCGCTCAACTTCGCGGACCACTCGATCGACGATCTTTGGTTTGCATTGACGTGGGGTAAATAGCCTGTACATCAGAGTCAAAGGAGGCTCTTTATGGAACCTATCACAACCCTGGCGGCGACAGTAATTGCAATTCTAACTCCCTATGTCGCGAAAGGCGCCGAAGAATTTGTAAAAGGCGCCGGGAAGGACGCGTACGAAAAAACCAAACAACTCTTCGTCAGGCTCAAGGAAAAATGGACTGGCGATGACGAGGCCTCTCAAGCACTAACAAACTTCGAGAAAAAACCGGACTGGTATGAACCGGTGTTGAGAAAATTCCTCGAACGGGATCTCGAGACAGATCGCAACTTCGCCGACGATATATCCAACAAAGTAAATGCCCGATCGGTGCTGTTGCGCAGAAAGCTGCAGAACGCGAAAGCTACGAGTGTTTGAATGGCGCCATCCGTTGGTTGATGGCGATCGAGACATGGGCACATCGCGTGTTTGTGTTTGTGCTACTGGCTGATTGGAGTCGCGACT
>JAMQPH010000759.1 GCA_023717605.1 Pyrinomonadaceae bacterium | reverse complement strand
TCCCAGCACTCAACTTGAGCAGGAATCGGTCTCAGAACCATTTGCGTAGCCAAAGGATCCCACTCAACCATCATGATGATAGACCGCCGTCACAAAGAAACGGTGTGTGTCTGGTTAAGAAGGATTGTGGCGCTGAGTGCTGGGATCCATTGGCTACCGCAAATGGTTCTGTGCTGCTGCACCCTTCGCCTAATTTGTTATAAGAACTTTAGAGACAGGACACTAGCTATCTCCCTTTACAACTTTTTTATAAAGTCTTTACGCGATCCTTATTCGTTTGCTGCTTCTCTGTGAAGCTGCTATAAAGCTTCACTGGTCGCGAAGACCTAAGGGATCATGGTCACAGCAGTCAAGCGCCTACTCGTCGGCAATCCACTAAAAACCCAGCAAGCGGTTCATGAACGCCTCACCAAGAAAACTGCTCTAGCAGTCTTCTCATCCGACGCTCTTTCTTCAACGGCTTACGCGACCGAGGAAATCCTGCTGGTGCTGGCGGCGGCAGTCGCCTTCGGTCAGGCCTATGCCTTCCACTACGTGATCCCGATCTCTATCGGCATTGCCGTGCTACTGGCCATCGTTGCGACCAGCTACCGGCAGACTATTCATGCTTACCCTTCGGGTGGCGGCGCGTACATTGTGGCGAAAGAGAACCTCGGCACCACGCCGGGCCTGGTGGCGGGCGCATCCCTGCTGGTTGATTACGTGTTGACCGTGTCGGTTTCGATTGCGGCGGGCGTCGCGGCTGTCACCTCGATGGTCCAGGGCACGCGCTACGCCTGGCTGGATGAACACAAAGTGTTCCTGTGCATGATCTTTATCGCGTTCATCGCTGTCGTCAATCTGCGTGGTGTCCGTGAGTCTGGTGCGCTCTTTGCGACGCCGACTTACGCTTTTATTGTTTGTTTTCTGTTCATGATCGGTTACGGCCTCTTTCACTACTTAGTCTATGGCGGCGCCACACCAGTGCCGGGCCAGGACGAGCTGAAAATCGCCGAAGGTTACAAACTTCAACCCATCACCCTGTTACTGATCCTGGGAGCATTCTCCAACGGTTGCGCGGCGCTGACGGGCATTGAGGCCATCTCGAATGGGGTGCCTGCTTTCAAGCAGCCCGAGGCGCGCAACGCTTCCACCACACTCTTGGTGATGGCCGTTTTGCTAACGACGATGTTTCTCGGTACGAGTGTGATGGCCTACCTCTACGGAGTTCACCCACACGAAAACGAGACGGTGATCTCGCAGTTCGGTCGCATCATGTTCACCGGCGCATTCGGCTGGTTCTACTATGTAGTGCAAATTGTAACTGCCTTGATTTTGGTTCTGGCGGCCAATACTTCCTTCGCGGATTTCCCCCGGCTCGCTTCCCTATTAGCGCGCGATCGGTTTCTTCCCCGTCAGTTCACCAATCGCGGTGATAAACTGGTCTTCTCAAACGGCATTGTCATTCTGGCCATGTTCTCCGCCATCCTGGTTGCAGCTTTCGGTGGCGACACAAGCCGCTTGATTCCGCTCTATGCGGTCGGAGTCTTCCTCTCCTTCACGCTCTCACAGACCGGCATGGTCAGGCACTGGATGAAAGCGCGATCCGAAGCACTTGGAAGAGAGGCAGAGACGCGTGACCGGCTGAATGGCGAGTTGCCTGTCGAGATGAGAACTGCCGAGGCGAAGGCTTTGCCTGATGCCCAGTTAACGACTGCTGAAACGCACGCGCCTTATTTTGTAAAAGACGAGGTTACTGACTCCTCTCAATGGAAGAAGTCAATCGTCATCAACGGGCTTGGGGCAATGGCCACGTTCGTAGTGCTGTGCGTCTTCATCACCACGAAGTTCATTCACGGAGCGTGGATCGTGGTGGTGGTCATTCCTCTGCTCGTGCTCATGTTCCGTGCGATTCACAAGCACTACGTTCAAATAGCAGAGCAACTCTCGACCGAAGGCCTGGAACAGCTCGCCGAAATCAAAAACACCGTAATCGTACCCATTTCAGGCATCCACCGCGGCGTCATCAACGCGCTGCAGTATGCCAAGTCGATCTCGCCCAACGGCGTCAAAGCTGTATATGTCGATTTCGACGAAGAAGCGACCAGGAATCTGCGGGAGAAATGGGAGCAGTGGGGTTCCGGTGTGGAATTGGTGGTGCTTCCTTCTCCATACCGCGAACTTACGCGTCCGCTGCTGCGTCACATTGATCGCTTGCGACGAAAACACGGTGAAGGGTTTGTGACCGTGGTCCTGCCTGAGTTCATTCCCGCCCGTTGGTGGCAGCAACTGCTCCACAATCAGAGTTCATTACTCTTAAAAGGCTCTCTGCTTTTCAAAAAGGGCGTCATCGTTACCAGCGTGCCTTACCACCTCAAGCATTAGCACTACGCGGGAATACATTTGTAGGGGCGTCCCTCCGTGGGCGCCCCACGTTGCCTCGCCACAGTGTCTTGCGTGAATCGAAAACAGGGGCGCCCACGGAGGGACGCCCCTACAATTGTATTCCACGTTCTTACATACGAGATTTTGTAGATTTTTCGAAAGTGGGATTCTCACGTCCCGAAAGCGAAACGTTTGCTCCGGTTCAACCACTCTGATTTCAGCTTCTTCACTGCGTGGTTCCCTGACCACCGCTTCAGAGCATGACCGCTAACACTCGCTGAAACGGCGTTCATACCCATAAGTATGCGACGAGTCGTTTCGTTGGCACGGCCTTTGTTACTTCTGCGCGCGGAGGACTGTGCAGTTGCCGGAGAAGTTTGTCGTCCTGGGTTTTTGAGCACACTTCCCGTGCACCTTTCGCCGCTCTCAAATTGGCATGCACAGTTCTCCGACAATCAGTTTGGCCCATGCACGAAGGGACGATGCCTAATTCTCAGAGAAGTTCATGGATATTAAGCGCCCCGCAAAATCTAAACTAAAAAAGCGCATCCGCAATATCGCTTTCATCGTCATCGGTCTGGTCGCCGTTGGCGGAATTACGGTTGGCCTGACGAAATTAAAACCGGCATCCCCCACTCTTGATCGTTCCACCGCAGTTATTGACACGGTCAAACGCGGCCTGTTCGTGCGCCAGGTGCGCGGCAACGGCACTCTTGTGCCGCAGCTAACTCGCTGGGTTCCGGCGCCCGCTGAGGGCCGTTTGGAAAAAATCCTGGTGGAGCCGGGCGTCGAAGTTAGCACCGAGACAGTGATCTTTGAGCTGACAAATCCGCAGATGGAACAGCAGGCCATTGACGCGGACTTCCAGATGAAAGCCGCTCAAGCCGACCTGGAAAATCTGAGAGTGCGCCTGGAAAGCGACAGCATGACGCAGCAATCTGCTATCGCCAGCATCAACGCGGAATACAGTCAGGCAAAAATGCAACTTGAGACGGATGAAATACTTGGCAAGCAAGGCCTGGTACCGCTGATTCTGCTTAAGGTTGCTCGGGTCAGAGTGCAGGATCTTGCCAACCGTCTGAAGGTCGAGCAACAGAGGCTAGCGATCAGCAGCAAGGCGACCAAAGCCCAGATGAACTCACAACAAGCGCGGATTCAACAGCTGAGCGCACTGGCGGGACTAAGGAAAAGCCAGGTTGATGCGCTAAAGGTACGGGCCGGAACCAACGGTGTCTTGCAGCAGGTCTTGGTGCAGGTGGGCCAGCAGGTCACACTCGGATTCAACATGGCCCGCGTTGCCGATCCCGCTTCCCTAAAGGCGGAACTCAGGATTGCTGAAACCCAAATCAAAGACGTCAAATTCGGTCAGAGGGTAGAAGTAGACACACGCAACGGAGTTATCGAGGCCCGCGTTTCTCGAATCGATCCGGCGGCCCGCGAAGGCACGTTCGTGGTCGACGCTGAGCTTACCGGACCGTTACCGCCGAGTGCGCGGCCGGATCTGAGCGTGGACGGCACGATCGAATTGGAGCGACTGGAGAATGTCCTGCACGTGGGCCGGCCCGCCTTCGGTCAGGGGCAACAAACTGTTGGCATGTTTAAGCTGAGTCCCGATGGGCAGGAGGCCACCCGCACGCAGGTGGCGCTGGGCCGCAACTCGGTTAGCACGATTGAAATCATCAGCGGACTGCGCGAAGGCGATCAAGTGATCCTGTCGGACACTTCGGCATGGGACAACTATAACCATATCCGTGTGCGCTGACCTGTCGTGCGCTCGCTGATTGCGGTGCGCTGTTTGCGGCTTTGCCGCCCCCAGTGCGGTAAGGCTCCGCCTTACCGAAGAGTCATTTTTATTCTTCCGAGGCTATGCCTCGCAGTCACGATCCGAGGCGTAGCCTCAAATTAGAAGAGTGGCAACCGGTAAGGCAGAGCCTTACCGCACTGGTGGGCGGCAGAGCCGCAGTAGTCCAATTCACGTTGGAGTTGCCACACAAATCAAATCTGCGGTGTTCACAGTTAGAGCAGTAGTTTTTCAAAAAAACTTCGAAGGAGCCTGAGATGAGTTCATCTGATCCCCTCATTCACCTGGCCGACGTCAAGAAAGTCTTCTACACGGACGAAGTCGAGACGCACGCGCTTTCCGGCATCCACCTGGATATCAAGAAAGGCGAGTATGTCTCAATTGCCGGACCGTCAGGTTGCGGCAAGTCCACCTTGCTGTCGATCCTCGGCTTGCTCGATACGCCGACCGACGGTGAGTACGTACTCAACGATCACCCGGTGGAAAACCTTTCGCTGTCGGAGCGCGCTCGCATCCGCAATCGCGAAGTGGGTTTCATCTTCCAGAGCTTTAATCTGATCGGCGATCTCACGGTCTATGAGAACGTCGTGCTGCCACTGACTTATCGCGGCATGAACTCGGCGGACCGCAAGCAGCGTGTCACCGAAGCTCTCGAACGCGTAGGCATGGCCCATCGCGCCAAACACCTTCCCAGCCAACTCTCCGGCGGTCAGCAGCAGCGCGTCGCGGTGGCCCGCGCCGTCGGCGGCCAGCCCAGCATCCTGCTGGCTGACGAGCCAACCGGAAACCTGGATTCAACCAATGGCGAAGCGGTCATGGAACTAATGCGAGAGCTGCATCGCGGCGGCGCGACCATCTGTATGGTCACGCACGATCCACGCTATGCCCAGCATGCTGATCGGATCGTCCATCTCTTTGATGGGCTCATCGTCGAAGAAGAAGCCGGAGCGAATCGGCGCGAGATCGAAGATGCAAAGCGAGAATTGAAAGAGAGTGGATTCGGAGCGATTGCATGATCGGTCTGCGCAACATCGAGAAAGCTTTCTCGCAGGGCATCAACAAGACGTATGTGCTGCGCCGGATCGACCTGGACATTAAGCCGGGCGAGTTTGTCTCGATCATGGGTCCGTCGGGAGCAGGCAAGTCGACACTGCTGCACATTCTGGGAATGCACGATCAGTCATGGACTGGCGAGTACTACTTCGACGATGTGGCAGTTCATAAGATGGACCACAAGAAGCGCGCCAATCTACGGAATAGCAACGTCGGGTTTGTCTTTCAGAGTTATCACCTGCTCGGCGATCAAACGGTGTTTGAGAATCTCGAACTGCCATTGTCCTATCGCGACGTAGGAAAGAAGGAACGGCAGTCAATTGTTTGCGACACGCTCGATCGCTTCCAGATTGTGGGGAAAAAAGACTTGTTTCCCAGCCAACTCTCCGGCGGTCAGCAGCAACTCGTGGGAATTGCGCGCGCAGTGGTGGCCAGCCCGCGCATCATCCTCGCCGATGAGCCTACCGGAAATCTCCATTCGAGTCAGGGCAAAGAGATCATGGAGATGTTCAAGAAACTGAATGAAGAAGGCACCACCATCGTGCAGGTAACACACTCTGAGGTGAATGCCGCTTATGGAAACCGGATCGTGCGCCTCGAAGACGGCTGGATTGTGAAGGAATGATAGCGACTGGAAGTCTGATGAATAGCACCAACGCTAATATTTTGGCTGCGCCAGGTGCCTGCGCGCTGATCGCGGACGATCAGCCAGACGTGGTAACCGCGCTGCGTTTGCTATTGAGAGGAGCGGGTTACCAAACCGAAGGGGTGAATTCTCCGGCGGCGGTACTGGACGCAATCAAGCAACGTGAGTTCGACCTGGTGTTAATGGACCTTAATTACGCACGCGACACTACGTCAGGACAGGAAGGCCTCGAGCTGATAACACACATTCGGGCCATGGATAGCACGTTGCCCGTCGTAGTGCTGACTGCCTGGGGCTCAGTAGAACTGGCCGTAGAAGCGATGCACCGTGGTGTGCGCGACTTCGTGTTGAAGCCATGGGACAACTCAGACCTCCTCAAAAGTGTGCGTTCCCAAATTGAACTGGGGCGCAAGCGACGCCAAAGGCGACGTCAGAACGCGGAACGCCAGATCGTTAACTACAAACTTCAGCAGGAGCTGACAGAGTCACAGGAGATTCAAGAAGCTTTACTGCCGAAAGATTTGCCCCAAATCGAGGACATTGAGATCGCAGTTGCCTGGCAGCCGGCGCGCGCTGTCGGCGGTGATTATTTCGATGTGCTTAAGTTTGATGATCGTTACAGCGCCATCTGTGTTGCGGATGCTGCGGGCAAGGGAATGCCGGCCGCTCTCCTGATGTCGAATGTTCAAGCGGTGCTGAAGTCTTTCGCATCGGCCGGAGTGGCCCCCAGTGAATTGTGTGCGCAAGTGAATAGCGTCATGTGCCAGAACATGGTCCCGCACAGGTTCATCTCCTGCTTCTACGGCCTGTTGGACACGCAGACCAGAAAATTCTCATATGCCAACGCCGGTCATTGTCCGCCTATGCTGGTGCGTGGTGGCACATGCCATCGCTTGAAAGAAGGTGGCCCTGTATTAGGCATCTTCCCGGATAGCCATTATCTGCCTGGCGAAGTCGAGTTGAGTTCGGGTGACTCTCTCGTGTTTTTCACCGACGGGATAACCGAAGCCCGCGACGCATCAGGCGATGAATTTGGCGAAGAGCGGTTGCAGGAATTGCTGACCCTCGGCGGAGAGTTCAGCGCCAGGGAATTGCGAGACCTGATCATGGCCGCGGTGGGTGAATTCAGCGATGGCCCGGTCCAGGACGATGCGACGCTAATGGTCCTTAAGGCTGACTAGCTGACCGTGATTAAGAATTGAATCGATTCAAAAGTCGTTGCTCTGATTTTGGAAGTTAATCGATGCTCGTTAGCGCTTAGTTTGTAACTGCGATACTGACTAAGCATGAGCCGAAAGCGTTTCGTGATACGCGTTTGCATCGCCGTCCTTTAGGCCGGTAATGAAACCTAATCGCGAGCGTACTTTGCGGGCTGGCGAGCAAAGGTGGACGAAAACCTCTCGCTCGCGAGAAAAATGCGAGCGAATGTCCGGGGGGATTGAGCACGATGGATGGATTAGTGAAAGACTTTCGTTACGCCATCAGAAGTCTGCTGAAGCGCCCGGGATTCTCTCTGATTGCGATACTTACCCTCGCGCTGGGCATCGGCGCAAACACCGCTATCTTCACGTTACTCAACGCGGTGATTTTCAAGCCACTACCAGTTTCGGCTCCTCAAGAGCTCGTGTTCTTCGATGACACACCCGGCGAAGGGACATCGCAAGGCGATCCATTTACCGGCCAGTGGCACCGCTTTTCCTACGCAAATTATCAGTATTTCCGCGACCACGATCAGAGCTTCCAGGGATTGAGCGCTTTTCGAAGCGGCGAAGCTCGGCTCAGCGTGCGCGGGGTTGGTTCGCAGGTCGGGGAAGTGGCGCAACGGGGTCACCTGGTTTCGGGCAACTACTTTTCCGTACTGGGTGTAAACGCCATGCTTGGTCGCGCGCTGACTGCTGAAGACGACAAGCCCGGCGCGCCTCCAGCGGCAGTCATGAGCCATGGCTGTTGGACTCAACAGTGGAAAAGCGATTCTTCGATACTAAACAAAGAGATCGTCATAAACGGAACGTCTTTCACGCTGGTGGGAGTAATGCCTCCGACTTTCTTCGGAGTGCGGGTTCGTCGCTCACCTGATTTTTGGTTACCGCTTGCCTTTCAACCGCAGATTGAACTGCGCCCATCCGCATTCGAGGACCGCAGAGTCTACTGGCTGAATTTCGTTGGCCGGCTCAAGCCGGGTGTGTCGTTAGAACAAGCTCAAGCCAGCGTCAATGTAGATTTGCACCAATTCTTGACGAATGAAGCAGGCTCTAAGCTTAACGACGACATACGAAAGTCGATAGCAAGTGGGTACGTGCAACTCGCGGATGGCAGCCGGGGAATCTCCGGACTTCGCAGGGTGTACGCGCAAGCACTGAAGATGTTGATGGTCATCGTGGTGCTGGTGCTGCTTATTGCTGGCGCCAACGTAGGCAACCTGCTGTTGTCGCGCGCCGCTTCGAGAAAAGCCGAGATCTCTCTACGGCTCGCATTGGGCGCGAGCAGATATCGCATCGTGCGACAGCTGCTCTGTGAAAGCATCGTCCTAGCGGCCATTGGAGGCCTGTGTGGAATATTACTGGCCCAGTGGGGTGTCAGCGTTCTGGTTGCCATGGTAGCCAAGACTTCTCCATTGGACGTTCGCCCTGACACCGCGGTGTTGGCATTCACCGCGGTGGTCTCGCTGTCAGTGGGTGTGCTATTTGGGCTGGTTCCCGCACTTCGCGCCAGCAAAACAGACCTCACCACCGCCTTAAAAGAAAAGTCAGCGCGCACTGGACGCCGCCGGCTGCGGTTTGGATTGGCCTCGGTGTTAGTTGTCTCGCAGGTCGCGCTTTCGATGGTGTTGCTGACGGGTGCCGGACTCTTCGCCAGAAGTTTGATGAAACTTCAGGAAGAACAGGTCGGATTCAATCGAGACAACGTCCTGCTGGTCGGAATTGATCCGCGTCTCGCCCGCTACAAACCCACTGAACTCAGCACCCTCTATGGCCGGCTACTTGATCGA